>DJYI01000147.1 GCA_002448475.1 Verrucomicrobia bacterium UBA6982 | reverse complement strand
ATCAGGCGGTGAGCCGGTAGGGAACGCGAACCCGCGTCGCCGTGAAGAGCCCGCACTGTCCGACCGGGCTCGGGCCGCCACGTCGGGCCAGCGGCGCGACCTGGCGCATCAGTCCGAGCGCTCTGCCGTTGCCGAAGGCGAGGGGGCGTTCAAGGGACAGACCGCTGCGGGCAGGCCGCGGCGCGGGGCTAGGGCTGGCTTTTGAGTATCTCCAGGGCGGATCGGAAGTCGGCGACGCGGCCTTCGGGCGGGGGGAGCGTCGCCTCGACCGAGAGGCGCCCGTCATAGCCGATGGCGGCGAGGGCGCGCAAGAACGGGCCGAAGTCGCAGGGTTCCATTCCGGGCGGCAGGCGCTCCGACGACGTCGCGACGTGGACGTGGAGGAGGATTCCCTTTGCGGCGAGAATCGTGTCCGCCGTCTCTCCGTTTCTCGCCCAGTGGTAGGCGTCCGCCAGGACGCCGACCGCCGGCGATCCGCTTGCGCGGGCGAGCGCGGCGCCTTCGTCCACGGTGTTGATGTAGTTGCACGACGTGCGGCATAGGGGTTCGACGGCGATTTTCAAGCCGTGGCGTTCCGCGATCGGTCGGAGGCGGGAGAGGAGGGCGACGAACTGTTCGTCCGCCTTTTCCTTCGGCCAGCCCTCGGGGCGCTGGCGGGCGCCGCCGGAGCCGAAGACGAGAAGGGAGGCGCCGACGCGGGCGAGGCGGCGGCAGACCGTTTCGGCGTATTCGGCGATTCGGTCCGGGACGGCGTCCGGGCCAATGCAGCGGAGGTCTTTCGGGAGGAACACGTTCGCGGCCTCGATCGGCAATCCGGCGGCAAGCACCGGCGCGAGCGCTTCCTCGAAGACTGGTTCGGGGTCGTAAGGGCGGATCAGCGTCTGGACATTCACTTCGACGGCGTCGAATCCGGCCTCGCGGGAATCCGCGATGGTGTCCGGATCGGTAGTGCAGATGGCGTAGCGCATGGGGTGGTTGATCGTTTTGGGGTTGAGTGGTGTGGTGGGGGCTTTACCCGACCGGGGTGTCGCGGTCGAGGCCATGTCCTTTCCCCATGATCCCCCGCATGTAGCCGAGCGCGAAGGCCATGCCGGTCTCCCACCAGTCCGCCGTGTCGAGGCGCGGGGTGTGGTCGGGGATGATGGTGCCGTCGAAGCCGCATTTCTCGTAGATCGCCATCGCGCGCTTCATGTCGACGTAGCCGTCGTCGATGAAGACTTCGCTGTAGCGCGGCAACGTCCCCGACGTGTTGCGGAAGTGGACGTAGCCGATGCGCCCGGAAGAGGCGAACTCCTCGATGGCGGCGTAGATGTCGATGCCGCGCATCGTCGAGATCGTTCCCTGGCAGAACTCCAGGCAGTTCGCCGGCGAATCGACGAGCGCGAGCAGCTTCCGCATCCCCTCTGCGGAGGTGAGCGGACGGAAGGTGCCCTTCAGGTATTCGATCGGCGGGTCATCGGGGTGCGCGCAGAGCTTCATGCCGTATTTCTCCGCCACGGGGCAGAGGTTTTCGAGAAAGTATTTCAGCCGCGCCCAATGCTGCTCCGGCGTCGTGGGCGGCAGGACGTCCACCGCGCTCCGGCGCTCGATCTCGGTGTTGAACCAGAAGCGCCGCGACGGGAGCGGCGAATGGTCCACCTTGTCCTCGTCGAACTTCTTGATCGCCGCCGCGCCGCGACCGTCGCCGTTGTTCGCCTCCGAGTAGTAGCCCTGGACGCCGCAGCAGCTGAAGTTGTAGCCGAAGCACTTGATGCCGACCTCGCCCGCGTTGGCCACGGTCTTCATGAGATTCGCCATCTGCTCGTCCTTGCCCGGCTCGTCGAGGACGACGTGGTCGATGTGCTGCGGATGGAAGTTCTCGATCCCCTCCAGGACAAGGCCGTGCTTCGCCGCCTGGCGGAAGATGCGCTCGAAGTCCTCCGCGTGCCACACGCCGTCGCCCGCGCCGAACGGCACCCACGCGATCACGGTTTCGCAGCCGAGCTGGCGCGCCATGGCGAGATGCCGGTCGCACCACTTCTCAGGATGCATTGCCAAGCCGAGTTTCATCTTTCAGCTTCCTTTCTTCACCGCTGGACGCGACCCGAGCCGTCGCCGGACGCAAGCCTCTTGATTTCGTCCAGGGTGGACAGATTGACATCCAGCTCGATGGAATGCTTGAGGCAGCTCGCCGCCGCCGCGAACTCCACCGTCTCCTGCGGGCCGTATCCGTTGCCGAGCGCGTAGACAAGACCCGCCGCGAACGAATCGCCGCCGCCCACGCGGTCCACGATATGGACGTTGTAGTCGCGCGAGAAGAACGCCCTGCCGCCCGCGTAGAGCATCGCGCCCCAGACGTTGTCCGACGCGCTGATCGAGCGGCGCAGCGTGATGGCCACGACCTTGAGGTTCGGGAAGGCGGCGACAAGCTTTCGCGCCACGTCGACGTATCCGTCGCGGCTCAGCCGCCCGCCCGTGACGTCGGTGTCGTCGGCCTTGATGCCGAGGACCTTCTCCGCGTCCTCTTCGTTCGCGACGAGGTAGTCCACCTGCGGAAGCAGTTTCGTCATGGTCCGCTTCGCCTCCTCCGGGGACCAGAGGTTCTTGCGGTAGTTCAGGTCGCAGCTGACCATGGCCCCAGCCTTCTTGGCCGCGCGGCAAGCGTCCGCGACGATCTCCGGCAGCTCGCCGCCGAGCGCTGGCGTGATGCCCGTGAAGTGGAAGTGGCTAGCGTCCTTCAGGATGAGCGCCCAGTCGAAATCGCGCCGCGACGCCGTGGTGATGCCGGAATTCATGCGGTCGTACACCACCTTGGAGGGACGCTGCGACGCGCCCTTCTCGACGTAGTACACCCCCAGGCGATCCCCGCCGCGGACGACGTGCGACACGTCCACGCACAGGCGCCTCAACTCGCCCAGCCCGGTCTCCGCGATCGGATTGTCGGGAACGCGCGTGACGAAGCGGGCGCGCGCGCCCATCACCGCGAGGGACGCGCACACGTTCGCCTCCGCGCCCGTGTAGTAGGTCTCGAACGCGGACGCCTGCGAGAACCGGCGGTAGCCGGGCGGGGATAGGCGAAGCAGGAAGTCCCCGAATCCGACGAATGCCGTCAGTCTCTTCTGGCGCGGAAACGCTTTGACGGCGCGCTCGGGCGAGCGCGCACGGCACGCTATGTCCATGCAGCGCGCGCATGCCGCCGCGATCTTGTCCCACGCCCCGGCCTTCACGTCGGCGCTCTTCGCCATGTAGCTGCCGCCGCAGGCCGCGACGAAATCCTTCGCCAGATACGATCCGATGTTCTGCATCGTCATGCCGCCGGTCGGCACGAACTTCACCTCGGGGAACGGTCCGTGCATCAGCGTGAGCGCCGCAATTCCGCCGTTGGCCTCCGACGGGAAGAACTTGAGAAGGCGAAGCCCCATTTTCACCGCGGCGGTGATCTCGGAGGGGTTCGTGACACCGGGCACGATCGGAATTCCAGCCGCTTGTGCGGCGCACACGATTACGGGATCCAATCCCGGCGAGACGAGGAAATCCGCACCCGCCTGCCGCCCAGCGCCGACTTGCCACTCCTCAAGGATCGTTCCCGCGCCAATGGCCATCGTGGGAAACGCCTTGCGGATCGCCGCGATCGCGTCCAGTGCGCACGGCGTGCGCAGCGTTACCTCGATTGCGGAAATTCCGCCCTTTACGAGTGCGCTGGCCAGCGGCACGGCCGCCTCCAGGCTGGGGATGGCGATGACGGGCAGGATTCCGCCCTTTGCAATTTGTTCCAGCTTGTCCGTCTTCATTTCAATCCTTCTTTCCGTCTTCATTTCAATCCTTCTTTCCGATTGCAAACACGCAGCCCGCCTTCTGCGACTCAAAGGCCGCCTTGTCGAACGGCAGGTTCGCCGTCGTCACGTAGATCATGCCGTTCGCGACGGTCGCGCTCGAAACCTTCTCGGCCTGGAACGGGACCGTCTCCAGCATCCGGCCGTCCGCCGCGCGATGCTCCAGGCGGTGGCCGCCCCACACGGCCACCCAGAGGGTTCCGTCCGCAGGGTCCACGCACATGCCGTCAGGCACGCCGTCCCCCGCGAAGTCCGCGCAGAGGACGCGCTTCCCGGAAACCTTCCGCGTCACGGGATCGAAATCGTAGGCGTAGATGCGCCGCTCGTCGCTGACGACGAAGTAGAACGTCTTGCCGTCCGGCGAAAGGCCCATGCCGTTCGGCATGCCGTCCGTCGCCGGCTCGATGCAGTCGAACCGGCCCGTGGTGGCGTCGAAGCGCCACAACTCGCCGCGCACGTCCGGGCGGATCGGCGCCACGCCGCAGAAGCAGACGCCGCCTCCCGCGTCGAACACGTCGTTGAACCGCGTGGCCGCGTGGCCGGGAAGCGTCCATTTCAGTTCCGGCGTTCCTCCGAACGCCACCTCGTGGATTTCGCAGCGTTCGGTGAAAAGGAGCAGTTTTCCGTCCCTGCGGAACGTGAACGCGCCGATCTTGCCGAGCCTGGGGTCGAATTTCTCGAATGCTCCGGGATGCGTCCCGGCCTTCTTCCGCAGGACGTGTCCCGCCGTGATGTCCACCCAGTAGAGCGCGTTCTCGGCCTCGCACCAGCGTGGACCTTCCGCCACGAGGCATGGAGCCTCCGCAAAAAGTTCGATCTCCATTTCAGCGCTCCCTCATCTTCGAAGTGTCGTCCTCGCAGCAGGCGGGATACATCTGGACGGACGAACCTCCGTCCATGACCGCCCGTGCGCCCTGGAAGCCCCTCGCCCCGTCCGAGGCGAAGAAGAGAACCGCGTCGGCGACGTCCTTGCCGGTGGCCTCGCGTCCGTTCGGCACGAGCGAGCGCCGCGTGGCCTTGATCTCGTCGGAGAGGAAATTCCAGCGACTTGTCCAGATGAATCCGGGCGCCACCATGTTGACCCGTATCCCTTTCGGCGCGAGATCGACGGCGAAGCACTTCATCATCGAGTCCATGGCGCCCTTCGACGCGACATAGGTGATCCGGTTGCGGCTGATGCGCTCGGACGAGTTGGAGCCCACGAAGACGACGACGCCCCGCTCCCCGGTCGCGGGGTTCGGCTCCTGGCGCAGGAAGAACCGGTTCGTCGCCAGCTGCACCAGGCGGAAACCTCCAAGCACGTTCACCTGCAGCACGGAGAGGAACTGCTCGTCCGTCGTTTCGAGGCACGTGCCCTGACCAAGGCCGAAGTTCGCGGCGTTGGAGACCACGACGTCGAGACGTCCGGCCTCTTTCTCCACGACGTCCATCATGGCCTCGACGTCCGCCCGCTTGGAGAGGTCGCACTTGACGCCACGGAAGCCCGAAAGCCCCCTTTCCTCAAGGGCCTCGACCCCTCCGGCGACCGATTCCTCGCTCGACCCGCAGAAGAAGACCTTCGCGCCCTCCCTCAGGAAGGAGTCCACGATTTCCAGTCCCGTGTTCTTCGCGCCGCCGGTCACGACGACGACCTTTCCCTCGAATCTATTCATTTCGTGCATTTTCCTTCGTTGCCCCATTTGTCCACGGAAACGACGCGGAAGCCGGTGGCGTCGGTGGCGGGCACGGGAAGCGAGGTCGCCACCGTTGAAGCGATCTGCCTGCCGTCCTCGAAAACGCGGTAGTAGCAATGCTCCGGGTCCGCGCTCGCGGTCCAGCGGAGGACGCCGTCCTCCACGTGGACGTCCGCCACGGCGGACGGCGTGCGGTCCCGGTAGTCCGTCGTCAGGAACGTCATCGAACGCGCGGGAACGGAAACCGTCGCTTTCCCGTCCGTTGCCGCGACCGTCCCCTTGGGCGACTGAAGGTCGTTGAATGCGTTGAAAGGCGGATTGGCGGAATCGTATTCGTAGATGCGGAGGGTCTTGTCGAGAAGATGCGGGATTTCAAGCGTGACATCCTTCGCCCCGCCCCAGTTTGTCACCACAAAGGATGCCGAGCCGTCGGGATTCGTCACGCCGCCGGCGCGCAGGGCGTCGTCGTCGGATGTCCACGGAAGCACGCGCGACCCCTTGCGGAACAGCTTCACGAGATACCCCATCGTGTAGAGGTCCGGATAGGACGAATAGTCGCGGTTTTCGTCGTCCCACCGGAAGAGCCCGCATTTGTTGTAGCGGACATCCAGGCCGTGCCCGGAGAAGCGCGCCACGTCATAGCGGGCTTTCTCCTCGGCCGTGTCGCCGTCCTCGCGCAGGAAGGGGTCGGGGTAGTCGCAGAAGGTCCAGCTCGCGGCGTTGACGCATCCGGCGTTCATCGCGCAAAGGCCGATTTCGGCCCGGGCCATCGCGCCGAGATTCGCGGCAGCGCCCTCGTAGTTGAAGCCCGTGCAGCCGTCGTTGATCATCCTGCCGAGCCACTCCTTCTCCGCCGACGCGCCCCATTCGCCGAGCGACAGGCGCTTTTCCGTGGCGAGACAGCGGCGGACGCAGTTCAAGAGCGTCGCGTGGAGTTTGCCGTAAAGCTCCGGACGATACACCATGTACCTGTGCCAGCAATACACTTCCGTCTGTTCGTTCAAGTCCCGGATGGCCCAGTCGATGGTCTCGCGATTTTCCGGACCGGAAGCGTCCGACGCCATGAGCCCGATGTCGAGCCCGTGGCGGCGGAAGGCGCGGTGCAGCGCCTTCATCACTTTCACGTAGAGTTCCCAATGGCTTCCGAACCAGCAATAGGTCGAGCCGACGGAAAGCTCGTTCGTCGCCGTGTAGTAGCGGATCTTGGCGCATTTTCGCTCCTTCACCAGATACTCCAGGCGGGTGGCCACGGCCTCCGCGTAGGCGTCGGCGTCGAAGTCCTCCGTCAAGGCCGGCATCCGCCCCGGCACGACGTAGAGCGTGGTGCCGGCGGGCCGGAACGTCGCGTCGTAGTAGTCCGCGAACCGGTCCATCGCCTCCTTCGTCCAGTTGGCGTAGCCGGCGAAGAGTCTGGAATAAGTCGGCGAGATCTCCCGGAAGGACTTCAGGACGCGCCGGTCACGGAACTCGTCCGTCATCAGCGGCGTCATCGTCGCTTCCGAGTCGTGGAACCCGAACCCGCCCCAGAGCCAGCGCATCGTCGGCTTTTGGAACGTCACGACCGCTTTCCCGGAAGAGGTCGAACCGTTGTGCTTCATTTCGATGGCATCCTTTCGACAATGGCCGAGAGCTGGGCTAGACCTGGCTTTTGAGAATCGACAGGGCCTTGCGGAGGACATCGACACGACCGACCGGATCTTCGACGCCGGCTTCGATCGTGACGCGGCCGTCGTATCCGGTCGCGCGAACGGCCCGGAGGAACGGCCCGAAGTCCCATGGTTCGACGCCCGGCGCCTTCCGGTTGGGGAACGTAGCCACGTGGACGTGGCGCAGTTTGTCCTTCGCGGCCATGATCGTCTCCGCCCCTTCGCCGTTGCGCGTCCAGTGAACGCTGTCGGCGATGGAGCCGACGACAGGCGAGCCGCACGCGCGGGCGAGTTCCGCCCCTTCGTCGACGGTGTTCACGAAGTTGCATACGCATCGGGCCAGAGGTTCGACGAGAAGTTCCACCCCGTTCGCCGCCGCGAGCGCGCCTAGGCGGGCGAGAAGCGCGACGAACTGCTCCACGGCCTTTTCGCGCGGCCAGCCGTCCTGGATCGTTCGCGCGCCGCCCGAACCGAACACCATGACCTTTGACCCCAGCGCCGCCATCCTTTCAAAGCAGGTGGCGGCGAACTCCTCGACGGCACCGGGGTTGGCCTCCGGCCCCACGCAGACAAGGGGGCCAGAAAGGAAGGCGTTGTGCGCCTCCACGGGCAGCCCAGCGTCCCGGAACTTCGCAACAGCATCCTCGAAGACGGATTTGGGTTCGCGGGGATGGAGGATGTTCTCCACCTGGACTTCGACATAGTCAAATCCAGCCTCGCGGGCGTCGCGGGCCACTTCCGGGTCGCGCGTGTTGACTGCGTATCGCATTTGCAGGTTCTCCTTTCGGGCGATTGCTGCCCGGACACCCCTACTGCTTGCTGAAGACGGACGACGAAGCCGTCATGTCGATCTCCTTGCCGGCGAGGTCGATGTTGGCGTTCTTCCTGAACGTCGAATCCCTGATGAGCTTCTTCAGGAGACGCGAATAGGAGGAAGAGTCGATCGGGAGATCGACAGGCTTGCCCGTGAACGAGGAATAGAGCATCGAGTTGCAGAGTTCCACGGAATTGATGCCTTCCTCGGCCGGGGCAATGAGCGGCACACCGTCGAGGATGGCATCGATGTAGTTCTGCATGATGGCGTCGTGCTGCCCGCCCCTACTGTCGCAGGGAATCTCCACCTTCCAGGTTTCGGGCTTGGCGAACGTCGTTTGCTCCTTGGCCCGGAATTCCGCCATCGAGACGGTGTTGCGCGTCCAGACCAGCTGGCCGTTTTCAAGGACGACCCTGCCGCGGTCGCCGGCCACTTCCAGCCTGTTGGTGCCGGGGGCTTCGCCGGTTGTGGTGATGAACACGCCGGTCGCGCCGTTTGGGTACTTGAGGTAGGCCGTGACGCTGTCCTCGACCTCGATGTGGTGGAAGCGGCCGAGTTCGCAAATGGCGCGGACCTGGCATGGCATCCCGAAAATCCACTGCAGAAGGTCGAGGTTGTGGGGGGACTGGTTTAGGAGGACGCCGCCGCCCTCGCCGCCCCAGGTGGCCCGCCAGCCGCCGCAGTCGTAGTAGTACTGGGTGCGGAACCAGTCGGTGATGATCCAGTTGACGCGGACGATTTCGCCCAGCTCCCCGCTCCTGATGAGTTCACGGAGCTTGATGTAGTGCGGGTCGGTGCGCTGGTTGAACATCGCCGCGAAGACGAGTTCGGGATGGCGCCTGTGCGCGGCGATGAGCTTCTCGGCATCGGCCTTGTGAACCGATATCGGCTTCTCCGAAAGCGTGTGGAGCCCGTTGTCTAGGGCGTCGATGCCGATGGTGGTGTGGAAGTAGTGCGGCGTGGCGATGACGACGGCATCGACTTCGCCGGAACGGATGAGTTCGCGGCTGTCCGTGAACTTTTTGTAGCGGTCGCCGAACTTGTCCATCTTGCGCGGGTCGATGTCGCACACCGCGACAACGTGGCCGCGCTTCATGGCCCCCGCCTCGAAATGCCGGACATGGTTGGTGCCCATGATGCCGACGCCTATGACTCCGATGCGAACTTCCTTTGACTGATTCATGTGTTGTCTCCTGTTTACGGTTAAAAATCTCCGGTCGCGACGACGACCTTCACTTCAAATCTTTGAGGCTTCGTTCACTTCCCCTCGTTGTTCCATTTGTCCACGGAAACGACGTGGAAGCCGGAGGGGGCTTTGGGACGACACGCATCTTGCGTGTCATCAAAGGCACGCTGGAAGCGTTCCGTCCCATCAACGGGAAGCTCCGTCGCCACCGTTGAGGCGATTTGCCTGCCGTCCTTGAACACGCGGTAATAACGGTGCACCGGATCATCGCTTGCCGTCCAGGCGAGCTTGCCGTCCGCGACGCGAAGCCCCTCGACCGGCGGCGGAACGCGGTCTTCGTAGTCGGTCGTGAGGAAGGTGATGGACTTGGCGGGCAGTTCGACGTCGAAGCGCCCGTCCTTCGCCTCCACCGTGCCCGACATCGGTTGCAGGTCGTTGAAGGGGCTGGCCGGCGGGTGGCCGGCCTCGTACACGTAGCGGCGGAGCGGCTGGTGGAGCGACGGCGTCCCGTCCACGCGCGCCTTCCAGGAGGAGCAATCGACCGTCGCCGCCTTCGCCGGGCCGCGGTTGACGAGCGCGACGGAAACCGTCCGGTCCGGGTTCATCACCGCGCCACCGCGCAGCATCGGGTCGGAGAACGAACATGCGAGCACCGTGGCGTTCTTGCGGAAGAGCTTGACGAGCCACCCCATCGCGTACAGTTCCTCGTAGGCGGAATAGTCGCGATCCGTCGTGGACCAGCGGAACACGCCGCACTTGTTGTATTTCACGTCCATGCGGAAACCGCACTTTCCGGCGGCGTAGGCGGCGCGTTCGGACGGCGAGTCGCCGTCCTCGATCACGAACGGGTCGGGGTAGTCCACGAAACTCCAGTCCACGCATGCCGCCGCGCCCTGGTTCATGGCCGCGATGCCAATTTCGCATTTTGCGAGGACGCTCTCCTCCTTTGTCTCCGGCTGGCGCAGGTGGTAGCTCACGTCGTCCACCATCACGCCCTCCTTCCCCCAGACCGGATGGAAGCCGTATTCGCCGAGGATGAATCGCTTCGCCTTGCAGGAAAGCGCAAGTTGCACGAGTTTCGAGAAGTTCGCGTTGTATTCGTTCCAGAGGCCGAGGTCGTCGGTGCGGCGCCCATAGACGTACCAGTGTGTGCAGTAGGCGCCAACGTAGTCGTCCATGTTGTTCTTGATCCAGTCGAGCATTGGATAGACGTTCTCGGCGTCTTCGGGGTTCGGCGATGCCGACTGGTCCGAGGCAAGCAGGCGAATGTCCAGGCCGTGCCGGCGAAAGGCGTGGAAGAGCGCGACGTTGAACTTCTTGAAAAGTTCCCACCGGTCTTTCTGCGCGAACCACCCCCACCGGTCTCCGTTCATCAGCTCGTTCGTGAGGCAGTAGTAGCGAATCTTGCGGCAGCCCCGCTCCTTGATGAGGTATTCGAGGTTCTTCGCGACCTTCTCGGCGTATTCGTCCGCGTCGAGCTCCTCCGCGAGCTGCGGCATGGCGCAGGGCACGGCGTATAGCGTCGTCCCGGCCTTTCGGAACGTTAGGTCGTAGTAGTCGGCGAAGCGGTCGAGCTGCTCGCGCGACTGGTCGGCGAAGCCCGTATAGACCCGCGCGAACGTGGGCGAGAGTTCCGCGAAGGACTTCAGGACACGCTGGTCGCGGAAGTCCTCCGGCATGAGCGCAAGGAAATTCGCCTCCGAGTTCTGGTAGCCGAAGCCGTTGAAAAGCCAGCGGAAGTAGGGCTTTTCGATGGTGATTGTCGCTTTCGTGTTCATTTTTGCGTTCCTTGGAGGCTGGAAACGAGCAGCCCGGTGAGATGGCACCCGTAGCCGCCGCTCGCCGGATTTTTCTCCGGGAGGGCGACGACTTCCACGACGTGCCGCCCGGGCCGGTCTTTGCAGAGGAAGAGCGCCGGCGTCTTCCACCACCACTGGTCGCGGTAGCAGTCCAGCCCCCGCGCGACGGGTTCGCCGTCGAGGAGGACGTCCATCTTGCCCCAGTCGTAGGGGTCGCGCCCGATTCGGTAGAGGAGCGCGACGGTCGCGCCCTCGACCTCCAGGCGGATCCGGGCCCCGGCGTTCGTGCAGGCGAGTCCTTCGCCCCAGCATTGGTCGCGAAGCGGGAAGAAGCCCCCGCTCTCCAGAATCTTCGCGTCGGCCATCCGGAGAAACTCCCCGCCGTCGAACGACGTGCCGAAGAGCGGTTCGGGCAGAGGGGGCGGTGCCGGCGTCGGCCGCCCGGCCTCCATCCACGCCGCATGGCGATCGGCCAGGAGGCGGTTCAGGAGCGCGGCGGCGTAGGCGTGCCCGGCGTCGTTGGGGTGCACGGAGTCCGCCGCGATGTCCGACCACGCGATCCGGCCCGTCTTCACGAACGGGACGTAGAGCGCGTCGCGCCAGCTGACGAACGGCACGCCGTAGTGCTCCGCCACGCGCGCCTGCCATTCCTGCGCGTTGCCGCCGCGATGGTCGGCCATGCCGAGGAGAATGACGGCGATGCCGCGCGGATCGGCGAGAAGCTGCCGCACCACGCCCTCGAACGACTCCGCGCACTCGCGGCTGTTCGCGTCGTTCACGGCGAACTCCACCGCCACGACGTCCGGCGCCTTGTCCAGCACGTCGCGCTTCAGGCGGAAGGCGCCGATCTGGCTGCCCGTCGCCCCGATCCCCGCATTGACGAAATCGATTCGCGCTCCGGGGAAGGCGCGGCGCCACCCGTCGCAGAAGAGACGCCCCCAGCTCTTCTCCGGACTCGACGCGCGCGCCCCCTGCGTGATGGAGCCGCCGATGACGGCGATGCGGGCGTTCTCCCCGCGTTCGAGCGCCCCCCACACCCGCCCGAAGCGGGAGAAGTCGCCGGGGACGAGAACGCCGCCGCGCCAGATTTCCTCAAGGGCCGGCGGCTCCGCACCGCTGGCAAGGGGGCCGCCGGGAAGGTCGCCGACCCAGTCTCCGGCCTGCGCCGCCCCCGTCGCCAGCGCCGCCAGCGCAAATTTCGCAGTTCCCGCTTTCATGGTGTATGGCCCATCTTGACGACCCGGCCGGTGCGGCGGGCCTTTTCCGCGGCGAACGTGGTGAGGTGCGACTCGATGGTGGCGTCGGTCCCGGAAACGATCAGTTCGGGCCGGCCCTCCACGATGGCGCGGCAGAAGGCCCTCAGGAGCCCGCCGTCGCCGCCGCCGTGGCCGCCGTCCATGTCCGCGCCGGAGGCTTTCGTGTCGATCGTCTCGGTCTTGCGCGTCAGGAAGTCGTAAACGCGGATGACGGAACTGTCGTCGGACTCGATCGTCCCCCGGGTGCCGAAGATTCGCGTCATGCGGCCGCCGCCCTTGTTGAAGGCCGTCATGGTGAACGAGGCCGTCGCGCCGCCTTCGTATTCGAGGTTCACGACCTGGTGGTCCACGACGTCGTTGTCGCACGCGAAGACGCAGCGCCCGTAGGGGCCTTCGCGCAGCGCCTTGGCGAGGTTCGCCCGCCGGAAGGTCGGGTCGACCACGTCGAGCGGCCAGCACAGTTCCTTGTTTCGCAGCTTGCGGAAGTAGAATTCCTTCGCCGAGTAGGGGCACTTCTTCGACAGCGCGCAGTCCATGCACCGGTCGGACGCGCCTTCGGGCCGGTTTTCCGGCTTGAAGTAGTAGAGGGAGCCGAACGACGACACGCGGAGGCAGCGCCGCCCGACGATGTAGCTGAGCCAGTCGATGTCGTGGCAGGACTTCGCGAGCAGCATGAAGGAGCTCTCCTTCTCGTTGCGCCAGTTGCCGCGCACGTAGGAGTGCGCCTGGTGCCAGAAGCCGACGGGTTCCACGTGATCGACGGAAACGACGTCCCCGATGCGCCCCGAATCGACCAGCGCCTTGACGGCGCGCGTGTAGGGGGTGTAGCGCAGGACGTGGCAGACGGCGAAGGTCTTGCCGTATTTGCGCACCTCGTCCACGATGCGGCGGCACGCGGCCGCCGTCGGGGCCATCGGCTTTTCGAGGAGAATGTGGTAGCCCAGCTTCGCGAAGGCCATCACGCACTCCTCGTGCTTGGCGTCCTGGGTGCAGATGGCGACGGCGTCGGCGACCCGGCCGCGCTTCGCGGCGTCCCGCCAGTCGCGAAAGACGAGTTCCGGGGCGATGCCGTGCTTCCGGACCATCTTTTCGCGGTGGAAGTCGCGCGGCTCGGCGACGGCCACGACCTTGGCAAGCGTCGGCATTTTGAGCGCCAGGTTCGCGTAGGCGAAGCCGCGCCCTCCCGCGCCGACGACGAGGAAGGTCAGCGGCCCGGTCGGGGCCTTGGACTTGGCCGCCTTGGCGGCGCGCTTGGACGTGGTTGCAGGATGTGTCTTCTTCTTCATAGCTGGACCTCGATCACGGGCATTTCGACATCGGGCTTTGCGACGGGCAGGATGAAATTGTGCTTCGGCACCTCCGGATAGCGGTCGATGAGGTTGTGGTTGAGCGGCTTGATCTCAATCTCCGATCCGTCGTGCAGGAACCGCGCCCACTTGATCTTGTCGGCGAACGAACAAGCGAGCGCCCCCATCGGATAGAAGACGAGATGCACGTAGAGCCGCCGCATCCGGGGATTGTAGGTGAGAAGCGAGTATTCCGGCGCCTCGAAGCCCTCCGGCGCGGCGGTGCAGCCGTGGATCGAGCGCCCGTTGACGCGCATCCACCGCCCGATCGCCGCCAGCCGGTCCTTCGCCCGCGCGTCGAATTCGCCGCGCGCCGTCGGCCCGACGTTCAGAATGAGGTTGCCGCCCTTCGACACGGTGTTGGCCAGGAGTTCCAGGAGCTGCGCCGCGCTCTTCCACGTGTGTTCATCGCGGGAATATCCCCACGCCCCGGAGAACGTCTGGCAGGTCTCCCACGGCACGCGCTTCCCGCCAACCGTAGGCCAGACCGGCATCCGGAACTGTTCCGGCGTGCGGAAATCCCAGCCCCAGGGCTTGTCGTCGAGATCCAGCCGGTCGTCGACGATCAGCCACGGCTGGATCGACCGCGCCATCTTGAGAAGCCCCTCGGAATCCCAGTCGTCGCGCCCCTTCGGGACGATCGACTTCGGATACGAAAAGTCGAACCACATGATGTCGATGCGCCCGAAGTCCGTCAGCAGCTCGCGCACCTGGTCCTTCATGTACTGCCGGTACTTCGCCATGTCGCGGTTCGCGTTGAGCGGAACGTATGCCTTCGGGTCGTTCCAGTCGGCGTCGTCCTTCGGGTGCAGCGGATGGGCCGTGTCGATGGCGAAGTCGGGATGGTGCCAGTCGAGGAGCGAGTAGTAGAGGCCGACGCGCAGCCCCTCCGCGCGGAACGCATCGACGAACGGCTTGAGAAGATCCTTTCCGTAGGGCGTGTTCGTGACCTTGTAGTCGGTGAACTTCGTGTCCCACAGGCAGAAGCCCTCGTGGTGCTTGGCCGTTAGCACGACGTATTTCATGCCGGCGGCCCTGGCGGCCTTCGCCCATTCGGCCGGATCGTAGAGGTCCGGGTCGAACTGCTCGAAGTAGGTTTCGTAGTCCTCGGGCGCGATGGGCGTTCTGGACTGCACCCACTCGCCGCGGGCGGGCGTGGCGTAGAGCCCGAAATGGATGAACATCCCGAACCGGGCTTCCGTCCACCACTTCAGCTTTTCGGACGGCGCCGACGCGCCGGCGCCCCCTGTCCCGGCGCCATCCGCTGCCGGATCGATGTCTTGCCGCATGTCCATTTCCTCAACGTTCCTTTCCTCGCGCTTTTCCATTCCGCTACTTCTCCGTCCCGAACGGCTCCTCGAGCAGCTCCGGCAGGCCCTTCGGGGCGGCGAAGCTGCGGAAGTCGTAGGGTTCCAGGTCGAGCGCGACGGCGCCGCCGTCCCCCGCGCCGACGGCCTCGCCCGTGGCGAGGTCGCGCGTGCCCGACGGGACGCGCAGCGCCACGCGCGCGGGCTTCTCGTCCGCGTTCACGACGTAGAACCAGCTGCGGCCCTCGGCCTCGCCGCCGCGCAGGACGATCTTGCCGTCGGCCGCGAGCGTCGGGAAGTTCACCGCCGGAAGGGCGCGAAAGGACTGCGCGAAGCGCGCGAGCATGTCCTCCATGCCGTATGTCCCCTCCAGGAAGCCGCCGCTCGACATCCCCTGGATGTCGTGGAAGAGGAACGGCACGGCGTAGTATTTCATCGCATTGCGGCCGTTGGCCTGGAGGACGGTGCAGCGCCACGGCTGCTCCTTGAGCCAGTCGCCCGAAAGCCCCGGCTTCCCCCCGATGGGACTCTCCCAGTAGTTGTCGCCCAGATGGAGCCAGTGGAAGGAGTCGGATTGGAACACGGAATAGTAGCTTGGCGCATCGTAGAAGGTCCGGAACTTCTCGCGGACGCCTTCGGGATGCTTTCCGCCGCCGTAGCGGAAGTTGCACGGAGCGGCGCTCGTCCCCATCACGAGGTTCGGGATGCGCCGCGCAAGCTGCGCGGCGTCGATTCCCGCCTCGCGCATCAGGCGCTCGCGATAGCCCTCCTGCGCATAGTCCGGGTCGGTCGGGCGGGCCTGCGGCATCGCGTTCACCCAGAGCGCGAGGTCGGGCCGCGCGTCGGCGAGCCGCTTCGCGAGCGCCGCGTAGAAGTCGGCCAGCACATCGCAGCGCCACTGCACCCACGCCTCGTAGGCATTCGCCTTGAGCCATTCGGCGTAGGCCTTGCCGCGCAGGGGGTCGGAGCGGTCCGCCGGCACCTCGATGCCCGTGGCGCGCGTGAAGGCGTCGATGCAGTAGTCGTTGTAGCCGCTTTCGATGCCGCCCCACCAGAGGCAGTCGATGGAGGCGAGGTGCAGGCAGATGCCGGCGAAGCTCGGGTGGCCCGCGCCGTCGGCGACGATCGCGTCGAAGACGCGCAGGAACTCGTGCTGGACGTCGGGGTGGGCGATGCAGAAGTTCGGAGGATACGAGTGCCACTTGCCCCAGCTGGGACGGCCCGTGTCCCAGATGGCGATGGTCGTCGGGTGCAGCGAGCCGTCGGACATCGAGGCGCGCGTGACGACGCCGTCCCGGATCGGGATGGTCTGCTGGTTGATCGTCGGGACGAGGCGCAGCCCCTCGTGGTCGAACTTCTCGAACCAGGCCTGCAGGAAGTGCCGCGAATGGTTGCGGGGGTTGTAGCCGCCCGGCTCGTGCGCGACGAGGCCGTGGTACCAGCTGCCGGGATAGGCGAGCGTGTCCTGCCCCAGGTATTTCATGGTGGCGGCCTTGCGGTCGATGAGCGTGTTCAGGGACTCCGCGGAGGAATGGGTCACGCCGTAGTCGCCGTTGATGGCGGGATCCTCCCAGTAGCTGCCGTAGTGCCGGCGCTCGCCGGCGCCTGGGCCGCCGCCCTGGACCGGCGTTGCGGGGAGCGCGCCGGACGGGACGGCATACACGCGCACGGCGGCGATGGCCGCGGGCGCGTCGGGCCTCGCCGTCATCGCGATGAGCGCCACGTCGTCGTCCGCCGCCCAGTAGAGGCAGCGGTGCGTGAGGATTTTCCCGCTCACGGGCACTTCGCGCCCGCCGTAGCGCCCCACGTCCATGATGTGCTTGCCGTAGGGGTTCTTCGCACTCTGGACGATGATGTCCATCGTACGATAGCCGTCATCCGGGTAGTCGATCTCGATGCAGTGCAGCGGCGCGGTCTTGTCGAGCGGAAGCCGCAGGGCGAAGCGGTCGCCCATCACCGGTCCCGCTTCGAGATACTTCACGCCGCCGAGCTCGCCCATGCGGCACGTCCCGACGGAGCGGAACGTGTCCGGCGTCAGCGTCGCCAGGTCGGGCGTCGCGGCGTAGAGCAGTCTCTGCGCGGACGGAAGGCCGGGGCGGCCGGACGGCGGCTCCTCCGCGGGATTGCCGCGGCCCAGCACCCAGTAGGGGACGGGCTGGCAGAGAATGCCCTCGGGGAGCGCGAAGGAATACTCCCCTCTGGGCAGCGTCGCGGAGAGCGTGCAGGTCCCGGCCCCGACCGGCGAACTCTCGGCGACCACCGCGCCGGCGGCGTCGAGAAGCGCTACGCGCGTCCCCGCCGGAAGCGGTCTGCCGCCGCGCTTTTTCGTCCTGACGCGCAGCGTGATCGTCTTCTCCTCGCCTTCGGTGCCGTAGTAGATGTCCGGTTCGAGGATGGCGTCGAACGCGTTTCGGTAGAGCGCCTGCGCCTCCCTCGCGCCAATCGGGGCGGACCAGATGCGCAGGTCGTCGAGAAGGCCGTCGAGCTTGCAGCTGCCGTCCGTCTTGCTCCCGACGAAGAACGTCTTGAAGACGGACTGCGTTCGGTCGAACTCCAGAGGAACCTTGTTGTCGACCGCCTCCCTCTGCGGGGAATAGCCGTCGCTCACGACACCGATGTCGCCATCGACATAGAGCCGGGAGCCGAAGTCGTCCCACGTGAGGACGTAGTGATGCCAGGAGCCCGGATTTCCCGCGATGGCGCCGTTGTTGAAATAGTCGTAGCGGAGGCCGATGTCGCCATGGTCGGCACGGAGCCGGTTTCTCCACCACCAGAACCAAAGCCCTCCGTCTCCGGGATGCCCGTTCTCGGCCGGCGCGTGGAGGATGCCGCGCCAGCGGTCCTTTCCGTCCTCGTCGCGGAAGCCGAGGCGCTTCTTCTCCGGCCACTCGTGCCGGAACCAGAAGGCGACCGTGCCGCATTCGGGATTCAGGTTGCCCGCCGCGCCGTAGGCAAGGGCGGACTTGAGCGCGGAGGAGATGCGCACGGCCTGCCCGCTCCGTCCCGGCGCGTATTCGAGGTTATCCTCCCTGACCGGCGCGGCGGCGCCCTTCGCGAAGGCCGCCTCCGCCGATCCGTCGAACGGCGCGTGGAAAAGCAGTTCGGGCTTCGCCTTGGCCGCCGGACGCGGCGCAAGCTCTTCGTAGAGCCCGATCTTCGCGCCGTAGAACGAAACGGGCGCCTTCGCGGGATTGTTGATGTCAAAGCGGAAACGGAAGGAGCGCATCCCTTCGGCGACCAGATCCGAATGCTGGAACGTCCGCGGACGGGGCGAGAGCGTGAGTCTCCCCAGATTCCGCCAATAGTGGGCGTCTTTCTTGTCCCGGCCTTCGGAAACGATGGCGCACTTCGCCCCCTCCGCGCCCGACCACGTGCTCTCCACCATCACGTCCTGTCCCATCAGGGATTCAAGATGGAGACTCGTGAAATCCATGATGACGGTCTGCGCGCCCTGCGCGAATGCCGCCGCTGCGTCGACGACGAGCGCGTCGGCCGTGGTCGAGACGGCGAGTCGCGCGGCAAGGCTGCTGTCCGGCCACACCCGGATGCGGAGCGTGTCCGCCCCCGCCTTGACGCTCCATTCGTCCTTTTTCTGCGTGACGACCGCGTTCGCCCACCCGTCGCGCGGAAGGGTCTGGACGGTCGCCATGGCCGTCGCGGCAAGAAGGGTTGACAGGACGAAAACCGACAGGCGCGAACGGGCGTGACGCCCGTTCCCCCAGTAGGAAGGGAAAACTTGTTGAAACTGAGGAGGTAACGATTTCATGGTGCGTTCTTTTAGTGGGTTGTCAGTGTAAACGGGGGAAAATATGAAATTCGCATTTTTTTCAGAAAAATGTTGCATATTTTATGCTGTTTTGCTATTGTTGAGGGCAAAGGGAAAATCTCCATGACAGCTACGGCGACAATGTACGAACGCGGGCAAATCACAATTCCCAAGCAGTTTCGCAACCGGCTCGGTTTTCAACCGGGAATGGTGTTTGTATTCACGATTGAGGGAAACAGCGTTAGGATGTCTGCGAAAAACCAGCGGCGCGAGAAGTTGGAAGAGGCGCGTGGTTGCTTGAAAGGCATGTTCGACGACATTGGCACGGATGCCCTAATCGCGGAAATGCGGGGGCGCTGATGACTTACGCGATTGACACGAATATCATCTTTGACATTTTCAAAGATGATCCCGTCTTTTCGCAGCCGTCGATTGACTTTATCAGCGGTCTCTCTGTGCTCGACAACATCGTTGCCTGCGATGTGGTATGGGCGGAGGCATCGGCCGGCTTTAGCGACAAGGCGGTGTTCCGCCGCCGCATGGCAGACATAGGCGTAACGTATTCGCCCATGCCGGAGGTGGCGGCTGTCCGGGCCGGCGAGATGTGGAAGCGCGCGCGCGCCGAGGCTGCCAAGGCAAAATCGAAAGCCCGACTTGCCGTCATTCCGGACTTTCTCGTCGGTGCCCATGCGTTGGAATGCGCAGACGCCCTCATCACCCGCGACAGGGGCTTCATGCGCCAATGGTTCTCCGGTCTGACCGTCATCGATCCCTCCGCGCAGTAGTCCCGACTGTCTCAGTCTCGCACCCATTGGTTGTTTCCATATTTCCATATTCTCAGCGTTCCCCTTCGTTCGCCTGCCTCTCCGGCTCGAACCACTTCTCGATCAGCTTGCCGAGAATCACTTGTCCGCGCACGTTGGAGTGGACGTCGTCGCGGTGGTAGTAGCCCGCGTCCATCCCCGAATCCAGGATATACCGCCGCCACGGGGCGTTGATGTCGAAGAACGCGACCTTCTCCTCGGCGCACAGGTCGCGCAGCTGGCGGCGGAACGGGTGCTGCGCCTTGTCGGGATCGTAGTCCCAGCCGACGTTCCAGGCGTGCTCCTTCGTCGAGCCCTCGCGTCCGAAGACGGGCGAGAGCACGAGGATTTCGAGCGCGGGGTCCCTCTCGCGGCATTGGCGGACGACGCTGCAAATCGCCTCCACGTCGTCCCTCTGCGATACGCCTCCGATGACAAGCAGATCCGGCTTGTGCGAGAAAACCCATCCATCGACGCGGTTGTCGTCCTTATACCACCAGCAGCCTGTGGCGCTGCGCACCGAGCAGACGTTCTCCACCCTGCATTTCGGGTACAGGCGCGCAAGGAGCAGCTCGAACTTCGACTTGCACGTGTCCTTCACGATGGAGTCGCCGAGGCAGACGATGCGAAGCGACGGCCCTTCCCGGAGTCGTTGCATCGTCCGGGGCAGGAGCGCGTGGCGTCCCACCAGCGGCGCGTAGGAAAGCGGCTTCAATGCCGCATACTGCCGGTCGATGTCAGCCAGCGTCCGGATGCCCTGGCCGACGCCCGCGTCCTCGTCCGCCGTGGAGCCGTTGAGGGCAAGCCCGATCACGCAGCCTTCGCCCGGTTTCACGACCTTCAGCTCGACCGTGTGCCGCACGGCGTCGGAATCGGCGGACGCCGCGTCGGAGCGGGCCAGGCCCGCGGCCAGAACGAGATGGCGTTCCGCAAGCTTCGTTCCGTCGGAGGGAGGGATCGGCTTCCAGACGCCGCCATCGACGCGGAAGGCGTATTCCGCCCCGTTCTGGACGGAGAAATCCACGAGTCCCACCTCCGTGCCCCGGAACTCCATCTCCAGGCGGTCTCCGGCCCCGCCCGGCCGCATGGCGGACATGTAGTTCGCATTCGGGGAGGCGACGCCCTGTTTCCAGTCGCCGAGCTTGCGGACCGATCCGTCGTCGTAGGTGACGACATGGCACTGCGCGTTCAGTCCATCGGCCAGCGGCGCGGGCGGCGTGCGGGGGACGGCCTTCGCGGGCACGTCCGACGGATCGAGAACGTCGTGCACGAACGCGGTCACGGCCGCCTTGACCGCGTCCGCGCCGCCGTCCGCCGCCGCCTTCGCGAGGTTCAGCGTCGGCAGGTCGTAGTGCGCCGCGACCTTCTCCGCGATCCGCACGGTTTGCGGCACGCGCCCTTCGCTGTAGTCCGCCACGATTTCCGGATCGTCGCCATGGACGACGAGCCAGCTCTGGCGGGGGTTGAACGCCATCGCCTGGCGGACGATCACCTCGAACTGCAGCGCGGCGGTCGCGGGGTCGGCCTTCGCCGCCTCCTTCAGGATGTTGGAGTCCCAGCAGACGGTGTGCGTGGAAGGAACGCGCCCGCCGGGACGGTACTGCGCCCACCAGAGGTCGGCGGGATAGCCGGTCTTGTTGCACCTCGGCCTGCCGCCGTAGAGGGACTTCACCTCCGCCTCGATCTGCGCGGGGTAGTCCGACAGCGTCCCCTTCTTCCACCATGAATCGTTGCAGGCGGCGAATTGGAGCCACTGGTAGCCCGCCTTGTCCGCCTTGAGGTCGAACCTGGCGTTCTCCATCCCGACGCGCTTGACGTGGTAGGTTTCCGCGTTGACCGCGACGGCCGTCGCGACGGCGACGACCGCCGCGGCGATTTTTTCGTGATGTGCTTTGTTTGTCATTGCCTGCTCCTGGTTCCTTGGGCCGGGTTCCGAATGGGTCATGGAAGCGGCTCCCGCAGGAAGTCGCGCGGGGTCTGTCCCCGTTCGGCCCTCCCGCGTCGGCTTGAGGAAGGTCAGCGGCCCGGCCGTGGTCTTGGACTTGGCCGCCTTGGAGGCGCACTTGGACATTGTTGCTGGATGTGTCTTCTTCATAGCTGCCTGGACGCCTCGATGACCGTGTAGGAATAGGCCGGCAGCGTCTGCTGGCGGGCGAATTCCGCCGTGATGTCCCTCGGCGCGACATGGTCCATGTCCTCCGGCGTGTTGTCGGCAAGCGGACCGTCGCCCGTCAGCGCAGTCACGCGAACGGCCTTCCACTTCGAGCCGTCCGCAAACGAGAGAGCAAGCGGCCTTGGCGACTCCGACGCATTGACGCAATGCACGGCCAGCGCCGCCCCCGCCCGGTCCCGCGTCGCCGAAACAAGCACCTGGGCGTCGTCCGACGAACTTGACACAAGAAGGTCGCGGTGGCTGGAAGCGGCCATCTGCTGCGCCCAGCCGCACGGTTGGAGCCAGGTCTTGTCGGGCGTGAAAAAGATCTGCCCCTGGTCCCAGCCGTTCTCGTTCTGCAGATACGGCTGGAGCGCATTCGCCGGGCAGCTCGTCAGCAGACGATCGCCGAGTTCGCGGCAGACGCCAAGGACGCCGGCATGGACAAGCGCTCGACGCATGCCGTGTTCGTTGCCGTTCTCCTCAAGGACGGCAAGTCCGGTTCTCGTCTGCGGATTGATTCGCCGGACCATGTCCTGGAATGCGTCCACTTCCCGGCGCGCCTTTTCGACGACATTCACGACATCCGTGCCGAAGAGCTGGAGATGCAGGTCCCAGTAGTCGACCAGGCCGTCCGTCAGGCGGAAGCCCTCGTCCATGACATCCTGGTGGGCGCTGTTGTAAAGCAAGCCGCACACGAACTTAAGCCGCGGATTGACCTTGCGCATCTCCGACACGATCAGGCGCAGGCTTTCGCAGTAGCGGCGGCAATCCCCGATCGTGTACTCCCCGCATGTCGGCGTGCAGCCCGCGCACTCCTCGTTGCCGACCTGGACGTAGATGTCGCCGTCGAACCGCTTGAGCCACTCGGCGATTTCCGCGGTCCTCGCGACCTGCTCGTAGGCATAGATCGAGAAGGCGCACGGCAGCTTCATCGCGTCGGCCATCTGGACGAACTCCTTGTAGAGGAAGCCCGTCGAGCTCGTCCGGAACCAGAAGCCGTCGTAGGGGCGGCGATCCCCCCGCATGTTCTTCCAGAGATAGCCCCACGAGTTCGCCATCGAGCCTCCCCAGCGCAGGAAGGTCAGGCCCTGGCGCCGGAAGCTTTCCACGATGTCCTCGCGGCAGCCGATGCGGCCGAATTCGTTCGTCGGCTCGTCGGCAAGATACGCGTCGTCGACCAGCACCCTTCCGCCGTTTTCCGCGGTGATGACAAACTCGGCCGCCGGATCCGTCGCATTCGGCGAAAGCGTGAAGTCGACGCGCTGCCAGTCGTCCGTGGGATCGAGCGTCACGGACGCCGTCGCGTAATCCGTCCCGCCGTCGCGACGCCGCAGCGAGACGGACAGCGAACCGACGCTTCCCTTTGCGAAGAAATGCCCCGTCATCCGCCTTCCGGCGCGGCATGGAATGCCCCAGCCGTTCAGCCCCGCATTGGCCAGGGAAACGGAGCCCGCCCCTGGCTCGAGGGCCACCGCCACATCCCCGAGATGCGGCTCGCGGCGGTCGATCGCCATTCGTCCGCCGGACGATGCGGAGACCTTCCACTGGCGGCCGCAGACCCACATCGGCTTCGGACGGACGCCCTGTCCCGCAACCGGCTCGATCTCCTGCTCCTCGAAGCTCTCGTCGTAGAGACGCTGGGCGTCGAGACCGCCGTAGATTTCGTGGTTCACGTCCTCCATGCCGGTGCCATAGAGCGTGCGCGGCACCTCCGCGCGGACATCGGAGGGATCAACGGCGATGCGGACCATCCTGGGGTCTTCGTCCATTTCCTTTCCTTTCCCGAAGGTTTCCGGCCGTCACCGTTCCAGCGCCGGGGTTCCGTCCGGCGCGGAGAAGCTGCGGAAGTCGTAGGGTTCCAGATTGAGCGCGACGGCGCCGCCGTCCCTCGCGCCGACGGCCTCGCCCGTGGCGAGGTCGCGCGTGCCCGCCGGGACGCGCAGCGCCACGCGCGCGGGCTTCTCGTCCGCGTTCACGACGTAGAACCAGCTGCGGCCCTCGGCCTCGCCACCGCGCAGGACGATCTTCCCCTCGGCCGCGAGCGTCGGGAAGTTCACCGCCGGAAGGGCGCGGAAGGACTGCGCGAAGCGCGCGAGCATGTCCTCCATGCCGTAGGTGCCCTCCAGGAAGCCGCCGCTCGACATCCCCTGGATGTCGTGGAAGAGGAACGGCACGGCGTAGTATTTCATCGCATTGCGGCCGTTGGCCTGGAGGACGGTGCAGCGCCAGGCCTGCTCCCTGAGCCAGTCGCCAGAAAGTGCCCCCCTCTGGCCGATGGCGCTCTCCCAGTAACTGTCGTTCAGCTGGAGCCAGTGCAGGGTGTCCGGCCGGAACGCGGAATAGCATCCGGGCGCGTCATAGAAGGTCCGGAACTTCTCGCGGGCGCCTTCGGGATACTTTCCGCCTTCGTAGCGGAAGCCGCACGGAGCGACGCCCGTCCCCATTACGAGATTGGGGATTCGCAGCGCGAGCTGCGCGGCGTCGATTCCCGCCTCGCGCATCAGGCGCTCGCCATAGCCCTCCTGCGCATAGTCCGGGTCGGTCGGGCGGGCCTGCGGCATCGCGTTCACCCAGAGCTTGAGGTCGGGCCGCGCGTCGGCGAGCCGCTTCGCGAGCGTCGCGTAGAAGTCGGCCAGAACGTCGCAACGCCACTGCACCCATTTGTCGTAGGCGTTCGCCTTGAGCCATTCGGCGTAGGCCCTGCCGCGCAGCGGGGCGGAGCGATCCACCGGAACCTTCACACCGGTTGCGCGCGTAAATGCGTCGATACAGTAGTCGTTGTAGCCGCTCTCGATGCCGCCCCACCAGAGGCAGTTGATGGAGGTGAGGTGCAGGCAGATTCCGGCGAAACTCGGATGGCCCGCGCCGTCGGCGACGATCGCGTCGAAGACGCGCAGGAACTCGCGCTGGACGTCGGGGTGGGCGATGCAGAAGTTCGGAGGATACGTGTGCCACTTGCCCCAGCTGGGCCGGCCCGTGTCCCAGATGGCGATGGTCGTCGGGTGCAGCGAGCCGTCGGACATCGAGGCGCGCGTGACGACGCCCTCGCCGATCGGGATGGTCTGCTGGTTGATCGTCGGGACGAGGCGCAGCCCTTCGTGGTCGAACTTCTCGAACCAGGCCTGCAGGAAGTGCAGCGAGTGGTTGCCCCGGTTGTATCCGCCCGGCTCGTGCGCGATGAGGCCGTGGTACCAGCTGCCAGGATAGGCAAGCGTGTCCTGACCCAGATACTTCATGTAGGCCGCCTTTCGGTTGATGAGCGTATCCAGTGACTCCACCGAAGAATGGTTCACGCCGTAGTCCCCGTTGATGGCGTTGTCCTCCCAGTAGCTACCGAAGTGCCGCCGCTCGCCGGCGCCGCCGCCTTGGACCGGCGTTGCGGGGAGCGCGCCGGACGGGACGGCATACACGCGCACGGCGGCGATGGCCGCGGGCGCGTCGGCCCTCGCCGTCATCGCGATGAGAGCCACTTCGTCGTCCACCGCCCAGTAGAGGCAGCGGTGCGTGAGGATTTTCCCGCTCACGGGCACTTCACGCCCGCCGTAGCACCCCACGTCCATGATGTGCTTGCCGTAGGGGTTCTTCGCACTCTGGACGATGATGTCCATCGTACGATAGCCGTCGTCCGGGTAGTCGATCTCGATGCAGTGCAGCGGCGCGGTCCTGTCGAGCGGAAGCCGCAGGGCGAAGCGGTCGCCCTGTTTCGGCCCCGCCTCAAGGTATTTCACGCCGCCGAGTTCGCCCATGCGGCACGTTCCGACGGAGCGGAACGCGTCCGGCGTCAGCGTCGCCAGGTCGGGCGTCACGGCGTAGAGCAGTCTCTGCGCGGACGGAAGGCCGGGGCGGCCGGACGGCGGCTCCTCCGCGGGATTGCCGCGGCCCAGCACCCAGTAGGGGACGGGCCGGCAGAGAACCCCCTCGGGCAGAGCGAAGGAATACTCCCCCCTGGGCAGCGTCGCGGAGAGCGTGCAGGTCCCGTTCCCGACCGGCGAACTCTCGGCGACCACCGCGCCGGCGGCGTCGAGAAGCGCTACGCGCGTCCCCTCCGGAAGCGGCTTGCCGCCGCGCTTCTTCGCCTTGACGCGCAGCGTGATCGTCTTCGGCTCGCCCTCGGTTCCGTAATAGATGTCCGGTTCGAGGATGGCGTCGAACGCGTTTCGGTAGAGCGCCTGCGCCTCCTTCGCCCCAATCGGGGCGGACCAGATGCGCAGGTCGTCGAGAAGGCCATCGAGCCGGCAGCTCCCGTCCGCCTTGCTTCCCACGAAAAAGGTCTTGAAGACGGACTGCGCCCGGTCGAATTCCAGCGGTTCCTTGTAGCCGATCGCCTCTCGTTGCGGGGACCAGCCGTCGTTGGGCGAGCCGATGTCGCCGTCGACATGGAGCCGGGAGCCGAAGTCGTCCCATGTGAGGACGTAGTGATGCCAGTCGCCGGGGGTCTCGGCGATGGCGCCCAGGTCGAACGGACTGGATCGGCCGTCGAGGTCGCCGCGATCCGCGCGAAGCCGATTCCTCCACCAGCAGAGGAAAAGCGAGCCGTCGCCGGGATGCCCGTTCTCGGCCGGCGCGTGGAGAACGCCGCGCCAGCAGTCCTTTCCGTCCTCGTCGCGGAAGCCAAGGCGCTTCTTCTCCGGCCACTCGTGCCGGAACCAGAAGGCGACCGTGCCGCGTTCGGGATTCAGGTTGCCCGCCGCGTCGTAGGCGAGAAGGGACTGGAGCGCGGAGGAGAGACGAACGGCCTGCCCGCTCCGGCCCGGCGCGTATTCGAGATTCGCCTCCCTGACCGGTGCGGAGGCGCCCTTCGCGAAGGCCGCATTCGCCGTGCCGTCGAACGGCGCGTGGAAAAGAAGTTCGGGCTTCGCCTTGGCCGCCGGACGCGGCGCAAGCTCGTCGCATCGTCCGATCCTCGCGCCGTGGAAGAGGACGGGCGCCTTCGCGGCCGCGATGATTTCAAAGGTAAAGCCGAACGAGCGCATGTCTTCGGCGACGAGTTCCGTTTTCAGGAACGTGCGCGGGCGGGGGGACGGCAGGATGGTCCCGAGATTCCGCCAATAGTGCGCGCCGTTCCTGTCCCGGCCTCCGGCGACGACGCGGCACTTCGCGCCCGACGCGCCCGACCATGTGCTCTCCACCATGACGTCCTGTCCCATCAGGGGCGCGACACGGAGGCTCGTGAAATTCATGCAGACGGCCTGCGCGCCCTGCGCGAATGCCGCGGTGGCGTCGACCGCGACCGCATCGGCCGTGTTCGTGACGACGAGCCGCGCGGCCGCGCCCTTGTCCGGCCAGGTTTGGATGCTGAGCGTGTCCACCCCCGCCCTGACGCTCCACCCGTCTTGGGTCCGCGTGATCTCCGCGTTCGCCCACCCGTCGCGCGGAAGGGTCTGGACGGTCGCCGTGGCCGTCGCGGCAACCATGACCGCGCAAAGTGTTCCGAGCTTGTCTCTCATGGGTATTCCTTTCGGTTGGTCGTCAATTTCTTGCGGAAAAGGCCTCATCGTAGGAGACGACGCGGATCGTGCCGGCGCGCTCCATTTCGCGAAGGAGTTCGAAGACGTCGCGGAGATCCTCTGCGCCCCGCGGCAGCGGACGCCAGCCCATCTTGTCAATGCCGTGGAACATCAGCGCGCATTGGCCGCGTCCGTCGGCCATCGCCTTTTCGATGGCGGCCTTCGCCTGCTCGCGTGGCGTCTTCGTGACGCCCTCGCCTCCCCCGATGCCCGGACGGCGCCACTCCTGGACGCCGAATCCCAGGGCCTTTACCTCCCGGTCGATCTCGGGACTCCAGTAGTTGCCGGGAAGGCAGACGAGCGTGACATGGTATCCCGTCTCGCGCTCGATTTCGGCGGCGGAGTCCACCACTTCGCTGCGAAGCTGCTCCGTCTTCCCTTCCTGCAGAAGCTTTGTGAGCGGAGTGTGCGAGCGGGTGTGGGTCGCGATGTCGAACCCCGCACGCACCAAGCCGCGCACGTCGTCCCAAGTGAGCCTGAGAGAGGGATCCCACTTCCCGAGACCGCCCGTGATGACGTTGAAGGTGGCGGGATAGCCGAACTCGACAAGCATCGGCGCGGCGATCGTCCAGAGTTCCTTCGCGTTGTCGTCGAAAGTGAGCGCGACCGGGAAGGGCTTCTTCGCGTCCTTCCCCGATCCGCCACCGAACCGCGCCTCGACGGACTCGCCAACCGTGACGACATTTACCCCGCGCTCCTCCAGCCGTTGCAGGAAGCGGTCGGTTCGTTCGAGGTAGCCCGGAAAGTCCTTCGTCCACATGTGCGAAAGCGTGACATGGGTCCTGCCAGACTCGAGTTTCGCCGCGATTTTCGCGGCCAGCGCGTCAGGGTCCGCCGGCGAATCCCCGTCGAAGAACTCCGAGTCGCTGAAGGCCGCGTACCAGCGTCCGCAACCGCGCTTCACCGGCCCCAGACCCGCCTCCGTGGCGGCGTATCCGAAGCCGCGCCCGTAAACGCGCTCCATGGCGTCCTGGCGAAGCGATCCGCACCAGCCGCCCGGAAAGGCCCATATCGTCGGGCGCGGAATGCCGAAGTGGTCGAAGCGCTCGCGCGTCAGGGACGCCAGTTCGCGCAGAAGCCCGTCGCACGGTTGCAGCGCCCAGACGCTGTATCCCAGCACGTCGCCCTCCTCCATTTGCATGGTCTCTGCCGGCGCACGTTTCCAGAAGTCCCGGAGCATCAACCGCCCCGACTCTTCCTTATAACCGAATACACCATCGCGCCCCGGCAGCTTGAAGAACCGCGTAGGCGGCTTCTTTCCGGCGTATGCCCCCGCCGGGACAAGTGCGCCATCGACCACGCTTGCGCGGAACGTCACGTTGCTGGGGTGGGCGTCGTCGGCCTCCCAGTCGAAGAAAACCTTGCGGGTTTTTGGATCGGCATCGTGCACGAAAGGAAGCCGGCTCGCCCGCTCGAAGGACGCCTGGTCGGGATAGACAGTCATACAGATGCTGTGGTTGGGCGTATGGTCGGCGATTTCGTGTCCGCGCGCGGCGAGTTCGCGAAGGCATGCGCCCTGCTCCTCGCTCAACGTCGCCGCGTTGGCGGCAATCGTGCAGCGGAAGCCGTGGCGTTCGAAGACGGCGGCGATCTCGCGCCACCTGGATGGCTGCCACTTGTTGTCGTCGAAACGCACGGAGAACGTCGGTTTTGGCGCAGTGGTCGGCACCGAAGACTCTCCAGAGCCGCCCGCGGCGCCGGGATCGGCTGTCGCCCCATGCTCCGCCTCGAACCACTTCTCGGTCAGTTTTCCTACAATCACCTGTCCTCGCACGTTGGAATAGACATTGTCGCGGTGATAGTAGCCCGCCTTGTCCGCCTTGAGGTCGAACCTGGCGTTCTCCATCCCGCCGCGCTTGACGTGGTAGGTTTCGGCGTTGGCCGCGACGGCCGTCGCGACGGCGACGACCGCCGCGGCGATTTTTTCGTGATGTGCTTTGTTTGTCATTGCCTGCTCCTGGTTCCTTGGGCCGGGTTCCGAATGGGTCATGGAAGCGGCTCCCGCAGGAATGCGTCATTCCGCGTTGCGTCCGCGCATCTGCGCGTAGAGGCGGCGCATGACCTCCTGCGCGGGCTTGCCACGCACGGCAAAGCCCTTGTCGCCGGCCGGATCGTCGTGGAACTCGGGCCGGTGGTTCTGCTCGTCCCATTTCCACCACATGAAGCCGAGGCACCACGGCTCTTCCCGGAACAGGGTGAACTTGGCCTCCATGAAGTCCGCCTGCTCCATGCCGTCGTAGCCGCCGTTCCCGTTCCAGCGCCACGGGCATTCCGCGGTCCGCTCCGTCGAGGTGCAGCCGATTTCGCCGAAGAGGATCTTCATGCCGGTCTCCTCCGCGATGCCGCGAAGGAAGTCGCGCCGGCCCTCCAGCCCCTTGCGCATCGCCTCGACCCCGGCACCGGGCATCGTTCCCGGCGAATCCCAGTCGCTCACGGCGAGGAAGTCGAGATCGCGCAGCCAGCAGTCCGGATCTTTCAGAAAGCGGGCGATGTCTTCCGTGAAAAGGAGACAGTTCGTCACCGGGCCGCGATAGACCTCCCGCACGGCGGCGACCACTTCGCGCCATTCCCGGTTGAAGCGTGCGACGTTGTTGAGTTCGCTGTCGAGGCAGAACGCCTCGCATCCTGTCCTTTCGGCGATCTTGGCGTAAAAGCGGGAGCGCTTTTTCATCGAGTCGAACCATCGCGACGCATGGACCAGGCGCTTCCCGGGCATCCGCTCCGCATCCGCCGGAAAGCGCAGGTAGAAACGGTCCGTGCCGTCCTGCGCCTCCTCCATGGGACGGAGGCAGACCTTCATGCCCTTGGCGTGGATGTAGTCGATGATCTCCTTGAGCTCGATGTCGTTCGGGGTTTCGGCGAAATCCCGGTATTGGAGCGTGGAGCACCACGTCTCCTGGAAGACGGTGGCGATCACCGTGACACACCCGACGCCCGTGCGGGCCATTTCGTCCACCTCCTCGCGCGCCTCGGCCGATCCGTACCAGCCTTCGCGGGCATAGAAGCCGAAGTTCACGCCGCACTCGAATTCGCCGCCTGCGGGCAGCAGCCGTTCCTTCATTTTCCGTTCTCCCCGACGATTCAGCCTACTCGAACCGCATCCAGCCGATGTCCACGACGGCGTTTGCGAGATCGACGCCTTCGAACCACAGCTCGTTGACCTTTCCACCCCAAAGCGGATCCTGGGCGAGATGGATCTCGTATTCGTGCCATTCGGCGTTGGCGTTTACCTCGGCGGACGCGACGCGCGATTCGAAGTCAACGGACAGGTCTTTCCCGATGATGGGATTCTCCGTCGTGCCCCATTTGAGGTGCATCCGCCGCGCTTTGCCGTCCGGCGCCGTATGCGGATTCGGCGTGATCCGCATCCGAACCTTGAAGCGCCCGTAGCGGGAGGCGTCGAACGGCAGCAGCCGCTGGCGGATGTTGTAGTTGCCGACGCGTGTCGTGATGAAGTGGATCGCGCCGTCCCGCCACGTGACGGTCGGCGCTCCGAACGGCTGTCGGTACCAGCCCTCCGTCGAGTTGTCGAATGTCCAGCTCTGGACGGGCGAGAGGAACATCGGCGGAAACTCGTGCAGCGGCATTCCGACGTCGCGCGGCGCGAGGTTGCGCGGCCACCCGTTCGCCGGCTCCTCGCAGAACACGTCGCGCAAGGCGTCATACATCGCGAAGCCGTATTCGTCGTTCGGCTCGATGTAGCTGCCCTCCTGCCACTCGTTGAGGGGCGACACGACGACGCGCCCCAGCCCCTTGTGGGCGCAGACGTCCCGGATCGCCGCACAGAAGGCGCGGAACTTCTCCGGCGTGCGCCCGTAGAGCGCATACCCCCGTTGAAACGACCTCGACCGATCGTCGTATCCCGTGGGAATCCCCGGCCAGAAGGGGAGGTCGGGATGGTCGTCCGCATGGGAGGCCAGCCGCAGCGCCGCCGCCGTCTGGAGATCGTAGCTCGCCCGCCGCTGGGTGTCTTCGGGTCTCCGAAGCGCCGCCGGCGCCCGCTTGTATGGCGTGGCGCCGCCGAGATTGTAGGTCATTTCCGCGGAGAACCCCGCACGGCGGAGCATGTCGTGGTGTTCCGGGGAAAACTCCCAGTCCCGCTCGTCCCACATCCAGTTCATGTTCACCCAGAAGATGCCCGGAAGCCCCGCATCCCTCGCCAGCCTCTCGGAAATGTCGAACGCGCGCCGGATGCCCTCGCCCGGCGCGAGCGTTTCGCCGCGCGCCTTCGCCTCCGCAATGAAGTCACGGTCGAGGTTCGCCGAGGTGCAATAGACCACGACGGGCTTGCCGTCGATGGTATGGTATTCGGGGGTCTTGAAGTAGTTGTCGATCCAGAACTTCGTGACGGCGACCTGGTCCTCCGTCGAATGCGCGCCCGGCTGGTTGTGGTTCGCGTACATCACGCACCACTTCAGGTAGCCGCGGAACCGGGACCGGTAGTACGCCTTCACCCAGTGGTCGAGCCGCTGCTCGCCCATGTTCCAGTACCAGCAGACGCAGAAGGACGAGATGCCGTGCTCCACCGCCCACTTGATCTGCCAGTCCACGTTCGCCGGGTCTCCCTCGTCGAACCAGCCGAGGAGCGGGCGGCGCTCGGGGTGCGCCTGGCGCACCATGTCCCATTCCGGCATGTGCTCCGTGCCCGGATAGTAGAGCGCCGTGATCTCGACGGCGCTCCGGACGGGCCGGGGTTCCGGCGCGCGGGGCGCGGCTTTCCTTCCCATGAACGCGGCAATCCTCGATTCGAGTTCGGGGAGGAGCCGGTGGGGCTTGGAATCGGGAATCCAGATGCAGTGGCCCGTGAGTCCGGGATGGAGGTCGGACGGATACTCGAACACCTCCGCCTCGTTCCCGGCGGCGCGATACGCGGCGGCGAAGCCGCGCTCCGTTCCGACCGGCACGACCTCGTCGCCAAGGGCATGGGTCAGCAGCAGACGCGGGCCGCCGGGACGGATGCGCTTCACGACGCTCATCGAATCCCGCATCTCCCGCGTGACGTCGGGCCGCCCGAAAAGGCCGCGATACATGCCCGGATGCGCGGGATAGTCGGCCTCGGGATCGGCGATGCCCGAAATCGAGATCGCGCCGGCCACCTTGTCCGGCGGAAGCGCGAGCGCCGTCCAGAGCGCCAGGTGCCCGCCCGCCGAGCCCCCGCAAATCCAGATCTTCTTTGGGGAAAATCCGGCCCGCTTGCGGAAGTCCTCCGAGAAGAGCCAGTTGGCAGCCCTCGCGCAGTCGTCGCCGCAGGCGGGCCAGGGATTGGCCTGGGACGCCAGCCGATGCTCGATGTTGAAGACCGCGGAGCCGAGATCGCGCCAGAAATACTCCGCGACGCCGCTCCAGCTGTAGCGGTCTCCCGCCGTCCACCCGCCGCCGTGGATGGTGAGGACGACCGGCGTCTCCGGCGTCGCCGCCAGGGGCAGATACAGGTTCCCGAGTCCGTATGCGCCGTGTTCCGTCGCATACGGGATGTCGCGTTCGACGGTTCCCGTCTTCATGGAAACTTCACCTCGATCGCCGGCGCGAAGGACGGGCCGAGGTCGAACGTTCGCCGCACCCTCTTGCCATTGGACGTGGCGACGAGTTCGTAGCCGCCGTGGAAGCCCCGGAACGAGAGGCGCCCCGGAACGTCCTTCGCGAAGTTCGTCCGCCACTCCTTTCCGAAGAGGTCCTTCACGACGCGGTAGGCCGGCTTGGGCGTCATGTCGAACCGGCAGAGTCCGCCGTAGTAGGCGTTCTCGCCGCAGGAGAAGTCGCCCGGTTCCGACCATGCGGCGTAGCCGTCCGGGAGGTTCCAGTAGATGATGGCCTCCATGGCGCGGTGCGAGAACCAGATGCGGTAGAGTTCGCGGAGTATCTCCGCCTGCACCTCCTCGTCGCCGGGGTCGGTGGAGTAGGCCGGGATGGTGATCTCCGTGATCTGGATCGGGAGACCGAGCGCGGCGTAGGTGTCCATGACGTCGAAGAGGCGCTGCGGGTCGTAGTAGCTTCTCGCGGCGGCTTCGAGGGAGTTTTCATCGCGGAAGAACATGTGGAACTGCATGCCGACGGAGTCGATGCGCGCGCCCTTGAGCATGGCGCGCTCGATCTGCATGAGGTAGGGGCTGCGGAAGCGCAGGAACCACGGGTCGGCCCAGACCAGGGGATGCGCCTCGTTGATGACGAGCGTGTTGGCCCCGAAGTATCTCTCGGCCGTCTTGAAGCTCCATTCCACGTAGTCCGGCTGCTGGAAGAAGTTGGACCGGCGCTGCTCGGGGCCGCCGAACGTCTCGTTCGTGACCTCCCACATCGGGATCCGCCCCGCGTAGCGCTCGGCCAGCTCGCGGAAGCGCTTCTCGAGGAGGAACTTCTCGCGGGCGACGTCGCCCTTCGCCCATGCGGGCTGGAACGACGGGTAGTTCAGGCAGTGCGCCTTCGGCTCGATGCCGTGCGCCTCGCACCACTCCACGCAGAGGTCGGGAGGCGGGCGGCGGTACACCTTCGGCGAATCCTTCGCGAAGCGCGGCTTGCCCTGCTCCGGCTCCAGGTCCCGCCAGTAGAACGGGCACGTCGCGAGGTTGAACGCCCCCGCGAAGAGCTCCTTGTAGGCCTCGTTCTTCGCGGGGTCGTCGGAGATCTCGTCGAGCATGAAGAGGTCGGCGCCGTATTTGAAGGCGTGCGATGTCTGCCGCACTTCCACGTGCACGGTTTCGCAGGGCTTGCCGTCCGGTCCCGTGAAGGAGACGAGCATCGGGCCCTTGCGGTTCTCCTCGATGCCGGCCTTCACGCGGGCGTCGGTGTCGTCCGCGTGAAGCCGGAACAGGTCGAGGACGGCGTTCCGGTCGTATTTCATTTCGGGGGCGCTCCGTGCCGCCGCGTCAGCGGAAGCTGATGACCGTGGGCTTGTGGCTTGCAAGGCGCAGTTCGCCGTCGGACACGATGAGCTGCCAGCCGTTTCCGCCCACCAGTTGCGGCATGCCGTCGATCGCCGCGGCCTTTGCGAGAAGGACGCTCCGCTCCGATTCAAAACCGTCCGCGAGCGTCACCGTCGCGCTTTGGCCGAACGAAAGCGTCCCGGACACCCGGACCGGGTTCCCGATGGAGGACGCATCGACCGCCCACGCGCCCGTCACCGAGAGGTTGCCGTTTGTGACCGCCGGCGAGCCCTCGACGTTCGCGACCGTCCAGCTCGCGCCGGCCAGGTCGAGCGCTCCGGCCGTTCCCTTGAGCGTCGTGAACACGGGCAGCGCCGCCGCGTAGCCGGAGGGCGCGGCGCTCGCGTTGTCGCCCGTGTAGGCGTCGCGGTACTGCGTCTTGAACGCCACCGTGCCGCCCTGCAGGTCGAGGTAGTCGCCGCCCATCTGCGAGTTGTAGTCGAGCGTGCCCGTACCCTTCTTGACAAGCCCCTTGAATACGCCCGTTCCGTTCGTCACGGCGCCGCCGTTCACGAACTCCGTGACGGGCATCGTGAAGTCCACCCAGGCGTTGGTGACCGACGCCGATTCGAGCGTCCGGCCGAAATAGACGTAGCCGTTCGTGATGCTCACGATCCCCGCGCCCTCATGCGACGGCACGGCCTTCGCGCCATACACGCCGAGCGAGCCTTCATTCAGCACGATGCCGCCCTTGAAGTCATTGTTGTCATTGAGCAGGTTTATGCGAGTATTGCGGCCATAATTCTGATACGGACGGAATCCGCCGTTGCCGCCCACCTTGGCGGCAAACGTGCATCCCGAACGGTTGTTCACGCTGTAGTTGCGCAAGCGGAAATGGTTGTTCAGCACCGTCGGGCCGTAATACCAGTTCCGCTTCGTGGCTCCATCGGCACCCCAGGGATCGATACCAAAGCCGTTACCGCTATATCTACCGATTTGCGCGTATTCCATGTCGTCGACGAATGTCGTAGCCGTTTGCCCGGTCTGGTCAGAGGTGCTGTACCAAATCCAACGCGAGCCGCCGCAGAAACGAATGGTGGAGGCGCTACCGTACTTCGCAAGAAGTCCGCCGTCGCTACCGCCAATCATCATCGTCATGTTCGAGACGACGAGGTTGCCGATATTCTGGATGGGTTGCGGATTCGCCGAGAACTGGGAACCGATCGTGCGTCCGTACATGATGACATCCTGCCCCTCAAGGCTGAAATCGCTCTTCGGACTGAAGGTAAGTCCCGAGATTCCACCCGATGGCAGATCCACGTACAGTCGGGTAGGTCCGACGGCTCTTGAAGCGACCCCCGGCTGCCAGTTGCTTGTTCCGCTGGCCGTATCGCCGTTCCGAAACACGTATGCGCCTCCCATCCCCGGATGGCCGTCGCCCTCGTAATAGACGGCGTTGTTCTCCGGACTTGACGGCGAGTTGCCGACGGCGTCCATCACAAGCGTTGCACCGGAGTGGACGTAGGTGCGCCGGTTCTCGGCGGATATGGAAGTGTCGGTAGATCCAAAGCACTTGGAGCAGACGCCGATGGCGACGCCGTCCTCGACATGCACGGGACCGGTGAAGGTCGAGATGTCCTGATTGAACGTGAGCGTGCCGTCCCCGCGCTTGACAATCGTGCCCGTGCGCGCGGAACCAACGAAATCCGCGTATGAGACGGCATCCGCCGCGGCCCCGGCCGATTCGATCTTCTGGAACGTCACCTCGTCGATGGAGCTGCTGGCCGCGATGTCCGCAATGTAGAGCGGATAGACGTAGGGATAGACCACACCCTGGGTCGTCTCCCATTCATCACCGGGCTGCTCCGTGACGTGTAGCGTTCCTGCGCCCGCAACAATCAGACCGCTGTAGGTTCCGGCAGAGTAATCGCCTACGGGAAGATAGTGGCTGTTCACCCTCACGCCCGCGACAGAGACATCTCCCGCAATGTCCAGCGTCGCGCCGGACTCCGCCCGCACCACGACGGCGGCGTTGATCGACGAGTCGGCGGCCACCTTGAACGTCGCGCCGGAAAGAACCCGGACGCCGGAGAGGCTTCCCATCGTGTGGCCGCCTTCGAGCGAGAACGTGCCGCGACGGACGATGACCTCGCCAGTCAGCGTCGAGGTGCGATTGGAAGTCGCCGTGAAGGTGTAGTCGCCCGTTGGATCCCACACGAGCGAAAGGTTTTGCACGAAGCGAAAGTTTGAAACCGTGTCCTCGCCGCCCCGCATCCGAAGCACTGATGTTGCTTCGGTTCCGCCATAGACAGTCTGGTTTTCGTGCGTGGAAGCGACGGTTTCCGAAGCGCAGAGGACGCGGCCGATCGTCACGTCATGGCCATTCAGATACAGACGCCCTCTCTCGCCTTTCCCGGATGAAATAGCGTCAAGGCCATTGAACACGTTGTCCGCCTGGGCGTGAATATACTTATAGGCTCCTATGAAAGACGTCCCGTTAAACTGGTTTTGGGAGGAGTAGAAACGCAACGTCGGGAAAAGCTTCCAGCTCCCGCCGGCAATGGTGCCAATGGAGTTCGTCACGGCGCCGCGGAAATGAATGCTGCTGTTATTACTGGTTCCTGCATAAATGGAGATTCCTGTACACGTAATCGGCCCATTGAACGTGACATCCTCCGCTATGGGAGATCCATTCTCAGTGGAGTATGTCTTTGCCGCCAGGAATGTGAAACGCCCGCCGGAAATCGGGCTGTCGATGGAGATGCCGCCATTAGTCACGAAAAGGGAATGGTCGATAAACGTGTTGCCCGCCCAACGCGGCGCATCAGTCCCAGTCGGCAGGATGATGGGGTTGGCGAACCCGGAGGCGTCGATTTGAAGCGTGCACCAAGGGCCGAGAGCCGGATTGCTGGCAAGAGCCGTGGCGCGCGATTTGATTTCCACGCTCTTCGCCACGTCGCCGCAGGCCCGGGCGTTGCCTGCGATGATTACGCCTCCGGCCGTCCCGGCCGTGCCGATCTGCGTCCCGCCCGTGTAGGTGTTGGCCGCCGTCAGCGCAAGCTTCGATTTGCTTCCCAGCTTGACGAGCCGGATGTTGCCGGAGATGAGTCCGCCGTAGGACTGCACCTCGCCGTCCGCAAGGTCGAACGTAAGCGTCGCCAGCGTGTCGGACGAGTTCGTCACGCAGTCGTAGCCGGCGAGCTCCGCAACGTCCGTTACGGTCCGGTCAACGCCATTGAGGTCGAGGTCCGCCGCCTGGACGGAACCAACGAAGCCGGCGGCCATCGCCGCGGCCAGGAACAGTCTTTTGGTGATGTGCATGGTGGATTCTCCCTTGCCCTGGAAAAGGCATTTTTCCGGGTGACGCGGACAATGATACCACATCCCCATGCAATTTAATTTGATTTTTGAAAAAAAAGTTAGCGGGCTCCTACCGCCTCTCCCTGCGGAAGCGGAGAGGGGGACAGGTCCGTCCCTCCCCCCGGCGCAGAGCGGCGGCGTGTTGTGAAAGGAGCGCCCTACAGGCAATGCGCCATGTAAACCGGAAGGTAGGTGACTGCGCCCTCCTCGGAATAGTCGCCGGTGCAAACGACGTACCGGCGCCCGATGCGGGACTTGAACTTGGCCGAGAACCGGTCCAGCGAGGCGTGTTTCCGGTATTGCCCGGACTTCACCTCGACCGGGCAGATCTTGATGCCGTTCCGCACGAGAAAGTCGATTTCCATCGTGTTCCCGACGTCGTTCCGGTCGCTGCGGGAATAGAAGAACAGCTCGTGGCCGCCGGCGACCAGCGTCTGGGCGACGGCGTTCTCGAAGAACATTCCCTCGTTGATCCCGAGGTTGTCGTAGCGGACGCCGCGGAGCAGCCGCGCGTCCGCGGCGGCGCCCCCCCGCATCGACTGCGTGAGCAGCAGACCCGTGTCGAGGTTGTAGAGCTTGAGCGTCGAGGCGTCCAGATTCATGCCCAGTCCCACGTCCGGATCGGTGGAGTTCCATGCGACGTTGGCGACCATCGAGTCGGCAAGCCAGAGAAAGGCGTTTTCATATCGCCGCATCCGGGCGTTCCGGTCGATGTCGGAAAGTCGGAACTTCTTTTCGTGGCGGGAAAGGGCGCTCGGAATCAGGCGGAAGACGCTGCGGACCTTTGCGGCGTATCCCTTTGCGTATTTTCCGATGTCCTCCTCGTAGAGCCGCAGGATCTCCCTTTTGGCCTCGTCGCAGGCCACCAGCGGCGAATTCGCGTCGCCGACATAGGCCGCGACGCTCTGGGGCATCCCGCCGGCCACCATGTATTGCCGGAAGAGGTCGAGAGCCTTTTCGTGGATGCCGCCCCCCATGGGCTTGCGGGCGGCGAAGCGTTCCCGGATGGCGTCCTTCACCATCGACGCGCCGACGGCGTCGAGAAACTCCTCGAAATCCAGCGGATGGAGCTTCATCGAATGCTCCTCGGACGGAATGAGGATGTCCTTCACGTTTTCGCGGATGCCGACGAGCGATCCGGTTTCGATGTAGTGGAACCGGCCGTATTCCACAAGGTGCTTGATCGCCTCTCGCGCGGTGGGAAACCGCTGCACCTCGTCGAACACGAGGCAGGACCGGCCCGGAACGAGCTTGACGAGGAAGATCAGTTCGAGACGGGCGACCAGATCGGCGATGCCGTCCGCCTCTTCAAAAGCCTTTTTGGCGTCGCGGGTCCGGCGGTCGGATTTCGAGAAGTCGATGAAGACGTGCGAATCGTATTCGGCATTGACAAAACGGTTCACAAGATGGGTTTTGCCCGTGCGCCGCGCACCCTCGACGAGCAATGCGTATTTGCCAGCCAGACGGTTTTTCCAGTCCAGCATTTCCGCGTAGGCCTTGCGGTTGAATTCCACCTTCGAATCGGTCATGGCGTCACCTCGCTTTGCAGGGCGGAATTCAAGCACCTTCCGGCAGAACTGTCAAGCGCAATGTCACGGATTCAATGTTTGTTTTAAGCCGAAATGTCACGAAATCAGAATTCATTTTCCATCAAAATGTCACGGAATCAAGGTTCGGTTCTTCCGAAAATGTCACGAAATGGCGAAATCACGAAAATCAACTATGAAATGATGAAATCCTACACGAAAACAAAAGTT
>DJYI01000026.1:25997-33094 GCA_002448475.1 Verrucomicrobia bacterium UBA6982 | reverse complement strand
ATGGCGGCTTGTGGCATAGCCGCTGAGCGGCGGCGTTCGATGCCACGGCCACCATTTTCCTGGCGCTCTTTGCGTTCCGCTGCATGGACAGTTTCTGGTCGCGCCCTTTCCGGAAGGGCACAAGCGGATTCACTAGTCTGAAATGCTAGACTTCCACCACGAAATCCCCGTAGCCGGGAAGAATGTGGTCATGTGTCAAAAGCCGCATCCCCTCGATTTTAGCCTGCGCAACAAGAATGCGATCGAACGGGTCTGCATGAATGGCCGGCAAACTCTCCACGGACGCCGCATGGTAAGACGTCACGGGCAATTCGCGGTATCCCGCTTCAAGAAACAAGTTTCGCGCTTCGTCCGCCCCGATCGGAATCTCTTCCGGGTGCTTCGCCCGTTTGATTGCGATTTCCCATATCGACGCCGCGCTGAAATAGAACCGAATCCGGTCGTCACGCAGGATTGCGGTCGCCTTTTTGGAAAGTTTCCCGGAATCCGCCACGGACCAGATGGCCAGATGAGTATCGACAAGACACTTCATGGCAGCTCCCGTCATCCGAAAAGTTCGGCGACTTCTGCATCCATATTGTCGAACGACGTGTCGAAATCGCCACGGAATTTGAAGCGCCTGTCAGCTAGGCCGATTTTGATTCCGCCAGTGTCTCCGTCTTCGGCATTGCCGACACGAAGGCGCGGCGTTTCCAAATTGCGCCCCACACCCGTCTTGGTTGTCACAGGAAAGGGAATCCCCCCGGTCATTGCAACGGCGCAAATGAAAAGGTTCACCGCGCCGGACGTAGTAAGCCCGACTTCTGAAAAAACTTTTTCCGCCGTCTTGCGCTTGGCCGAATCAACCCTTGCGGTAATCATGGACGTCATTTTTCCAACTTCCTTTCATTGTATGTCAGACGGCGCAAATCATAATACAACATCCATACAAACGCAACTGTTGTCAAAACAGGCCAGAGATTCAAAAAAAATGACCGTAGTTCGCAGAAGTAAACGCACCTGATTCGGTGCGTTTACTTCTGCGAACTGCGTGTAATGTAAAGTTTGCAGCGAGAACGGTTCCGCCTCCCGTCCGCACCTACCCCGGTTCCTGGACGTTTGCGGCGCGCCAGGCGGTCATGGAGAGGCCGGTGCGGCGGCGGAAGGCGGCGCGTGTGGAGGCGTGGCGCAAGACCGCTCTTCAATCGGCAATGGCCTTGTCCAAAATCGAACGATCCAGCAGGAACGGTATCGCGCCGACTTCAAGGATGCCGTCCCCCGTACTGCAAACTTTGCAGGATACAATGTAAAGTTTGCAGCGAGAGCGGTGTCGCCTCCCGTCCGCACCTACCCCGGTTCCGGGACGTTTGCGGCGCGCCAGGCGGTCATGGAGAGGCCGGTGCGGCGGCGGAAGGCGACGCGTGTGGAGGCGCGGCGCACTTCCGGATAACTTGACTAAATCTCGCATTTTTCCGATGATTTAGTCGAGTTGTCGGTTATAACTTGACTAAATCTCGGTCGTGGCGTAGAATCCGCAACCGACATCAACGAATGAGGTTTCGCATGATTGGCAGAACGGAGGAGACGCGGCTCCTCAAAGACATCGCGCGCCAGGACAGATCGCAGTTCGTCGTCGTTTACGGCCGCAGGCGCGTCGGCAAGACGTTCCTTGTGCGCGAGACGTTCGACTACCGGTTCGCGTTCACGCACACGGGAATGGAGTCCGCCTCGATGGAAACGCAACTTGCGTCGTTCCACGAAGACCTTCTCGACCAGGGGGCGGAGACGAGCCCGCGCCCGAAGTCCTGGCTGGAGGCGTTTTCCTTGCTGAAGAAGTTCCTGAAGAGCCGGCCTGAAGGCAGGAAAGTGATCTTCCTTGACGAGCTTCCGTGGATGGACACTCCGAAATCGGGCTTTGTTCCGGCTCTTGAAAACTTCTGGAACGGGTGGTGCTCGGCCCGCAGGGACATCCTGCTTGTGGCCTGTGGCTCCGCGACGAGCTGGATGGCGAAGAAAATTCTCCGAAACAAGGGCGGACTGTTCAACCGGGCGGGACGGACGATTTTCCTCGAGCCGTTTACGCTTGGGCAGTGCGAGGAGTTCGTCCGGGAGCAGGGACTTGCGATGGACCGCCGTGAGATCACCGAGGGCTACATGGCATTCGGAGGGTCGCCCTACTACTGGAGTCTGCTGGATCCGCGACGCTCGATGGCGCAGAACATTGACAGAATGTGCTTTTCGGCGTCGGGTGAACTGGTCCCGGAGTTCAAGCGCCTCTACGCTTCCGTATTCAACCGCCCCGAGCGGTTCCTGAAGATCGTCTCCGCGCTTGCCGAGCGGCAGTGCGGGCTGACGCGCGCCGAAATCTCCGTCGCGACGGGATTGCCCGAAACGGGTCTTCTCACGGATGCGCTCGAAGACCTGGAATTAAGCGGATTCATCAGGAGGTTTGAGCCCATCGGGGCGAAAAAAAAGGGAACGGTGTTCCAGCTCATGGACTGCTTTACGCTCTTCCACCTGCGCTTCATGGCCGGGCGTCCGGCCGCGCGGGGCGGATTCTGGACAACATCGGTCGACACGCCGGCGCGCGCCGCATGGGAGGGACTGGCCTTCGAGCGCGTCTGCTTCTGGCACGAGGAGCAGATCAAGGCCGCGCTCGGCATCTCCGGCGTGTCGTCAACCGTGTGCGCGTGGCGCGGGCATGGAGAGGGGGGCGCCCCCAGGGCCCAGATCGACATGCTGATCGACCGGCGTGACGGAGTCGTCAACGTCTGCGAAATCAAGTTCTCCTCCGTGCCGTTCTCCATCGACGCCCGCTACGCCGAGTCCTTGCGCAACAAGATCGCGACATTCAAGGAAGCCGCAGCTCCGCGAAAGTCGGTTCACCTGACTTTCATCACGGCGGAGGGGCTCAAGCGCAATTCCCATTCCGGGATGGTCCAGTCGGAAGTGACGCTCGACGACCTGTTCCGTCCCCCCGAACCTCGTTGAAAGGGACTCATTGCCCCAGTTCCGGGACGTTCGCGGCGCGCCAGGCGGTCATGGAGAGGCCGGTGCGGCGGCGGAAGGCGGCGCGGAGGGCCGAGGCGGTGCGGAAGCCGCAAAGGCGGGGGATGGAGGCGAGGTCCGCGTCGCGGCGCTTCAGGAGGACGCGGACGCGGTCGAGCCGCGCATCCTCCACGGCTTCGGCGATGGTCTTGCCGGTCTCCTCCCGGAAGCGGAGCTCCGCGAGGCGGCGCGAGCAGCCCATGGCGCGCGCGACATCGGCGACGCCGACCGGGGAGGCGTATTCGGAGGCGATGAAGGAGAGGGCCCGTTCGACGCGCTCGTCGCGGGGCCGGCGGTAGACTTCGCGCGTCGAGGCGCGGCGCGTGACGCCGGCCGCGCCATAGAGATACTTGCGAAGCGGTCTTTCCCCGCGCATCTGCGTTTCCAGGGCCTCGGCGGCAAGGCGGCCGCCCTCCGTCCAGTCGGGGCGGACGCTGGTGAGCGGCGTAGGGGAACTCAGGCAAACCACTTCGTCGTCATCGACGCCGACGACGCGGATGTCGCCGGGGCAGCGCCTCTTCAGGGACTCCGCCGCCATCAGCGTCACGTCCGCGAGGCGGTCGGTGACGGCGAAGACCGAGACCGGGCGCGGAAGCCGGAGGAGCGTTTCCCGGATTGGCTCGAAAGCGAGATACGGATTGTCAAGCGCCTTCTTGGGGAAGTTGAACAGGCGGCAGCGCCCGCCGTTCCCGCGGACCTCGGAGGCGAACGCGCCGACGCGCGCGGTCGACCAGACGTGACCCGACAGGCCGAACGCCGCGCACTCCGCGCCGGCGCCGAGAAGCGTCCGGGCGGCCGCCCGGCCGAACGAGGCGTTGTCGTGCTCGACGGCGACCGCCCCGCGCGGGATGGTGCCGCAATCGACCCAGACCGCGGGAAGTCCGGCCGGCACGTCGACGGCCGCGCCCCGGATGTAGGTGCCGACGAATCCGGCCGGCTTGAGGAACGCGAACATCCGCGCGACGCGGTCCCGCTCGTCCGGCGCGTCGCCAGGCGTGAGCCACGCGAAGCGCCAGCGCCGGATCCGGCCCTCGCGCAGGAGCGACAGGAAGAATCCGTTGTAGCCGGCGCTGCCGCGCTGCGCGTAGATGAGAATCGTCTTCATGGTGCTTCCGGGAGGATTCAGAAATGCTTCAAGTTCACGCACGGGGCCGCGCCTTTCCAGGGCTTCGGCGGCAAGGCGGCCGCCCTCCGCCCAGTCGGGGCGGATTCCGGCGCAAATGGATGTCAAGAACGTTGCCGGAGCCAGTCGTCGAGTTCCCGGTAGAAGCGTTCGGACACCCAGTGGCCCATGCCGAGTCCGTGGACGATCCCCTTGTCGCGCGAGGCGCAGACGTTGTAGGCGGCGTAGACGGCGTGCGGCGGGCAGGCCATGTCGCAGAAGCCTACGACGAAGCGGATCGGGCACTGGATCAGGCGCGCGAAGTTCGCGCCGTCGTAATACGGCGCCCACCGCTCGGCGGCGGCCTTGTTTTCCGGCGCCTGGCTCGCGATGATCCCCGGCCAGCCGCTCTGGCGGTCTTCGATCTTGGAGCCGAGCAGGTCGGTGATGGCCGGGACGAAGATGCAGCTGCGCGTGAAGTGCCGGTTGAGCGCGGTCAGCATGAGGCCGAAACCCCCGCCCTGCGAGGTGCCGGAGTAGGAGAAGGACGAGAGGTCGCACTCCGGGCGCCCCGCAAGCCAGTCGACCGCGCGGTTGATGCCGAGGAGAGAGGCGTAGTAGAAGTAGTCCTCGCGGCTCTTGTGGATGCCGGACTGGCAGTAGCGCGGGACGCCGTTGGGCGCGGCGAAGATTCGGTCCTGCTCCTCGTAGAGGCGCTGCCGCTCCGCCGCCGCCTCCGGCGTGTCGCCTTCGGGCTGCCGGTAGGAATGCACGTTCATCGTGAGGTTGATGCGGTCTGGCTCCACACAGGTGCCGTGTTCGCCGATTCCGGCGCCGGGAACGCTTACGCGCACCGGGTGGCGTCCCGGCGCCTTCGGGACGGAGAGCCATCCGTAGACGTGGCGTCCGCCGAAGGACGCGAAGCGGACGCGGAAATAGCGGCACGGGCCTTCGGACTTCTCCGGGACGGCTTCGACGCGCGCATCGACGGGCACCGTTTCGTCAAGCTTGCGGACGGCGCTCTGCCAGAAGGCCGCGAAGTCGTCCGGGAACGGCGCGGCGGGGCGGATGTCCTCCGGCGAGAAGGCGACGCCGAACCGGTACGTTCCGGCGGCGTTTCCGGGGTTCTCGGCGACGGCGATGCCCGGCGTGCGCGACTCGACCGTGAGGCGCGCGAATCCGGGCGTCGCGCGGGAGACCGCGAGCGCGACGGCGGGCTCCTTGGCGAGATCGACGTCGCGCTCCTCGTAAACGCGCTCGCCGTAGTTGTCGAGGCGCAGATGGAGAACGCCCTCGCGGACGGGGACGCCGTCGGGACTCTCGGCCGAAACCGTGAGCGAGGCGGTTTCGCCGGCTTGGTAGAGGCAGTTGTCGCGATCGGGCGCGACGTGAATCGAAAGAATCGTTTCGTTGTTCATTGTGGATTCCGGTTTGCGGGTTGCCTGTTCGACAGCCAGTCCTTTAGGAGAAACGCGCAAAAGTGAGGGATGGTATGGACGGCGTTTTCAAAGCCCACGTTTCCTGACGCCACCTTCACCCCGAAGGAGATGTCGGGGTACTTGTCCGATTCGATCAGGATCCGCAGGGACTTCGAACGTCCACCTGCGGCTTTTACTTCAACAGGGACGAGGGAATCTCCCGAACGCAGGAAAAAGTCCTCTTCGAGCGTGGAATCCCCCCGCTTGTAGTAGTAGAGGTCGCCGCCGGACTTGCGTATGGCTTCGGCAACGATGTTCTCGAACAGCCCACCTCCGTAGGTGCGGAGATTTCCGTTTGCCCGCAAGTCTTCCTGCGCTCCATCGTCAAGCTGCGCGACAAGCAGCCCAGTATCGGCAAAGTATATCTTGTACTTTGCGGCGTCGTAGTTTCCCTTGAGCGGAAGTTCGGGGAAGTTCAGGCAGTGGCAGAGGTTCACGATTCCGGAATCGCGGAGCCACTCCACGCATCCCCAGTAGTCTTTGAATCTGGCGCCATGCTCCACCCGCGACAGCATGAACTTCTTGTTTTCCCTCGCGAGCTGCGACGGGATGTGTTCGAGGACGTTGACGATGCGCGTCTGGTCAAGCCCCTCCGCGTATTTGCGCACGTCGTCCCTGTAGGCCGACAGCAATTGACGCTGGATGTCCAGAATCCCCTCGAATGTTCCGCTCTCGACATTGGTCCGGACAACTTCCGGCATCCCCCCCGTGATGCAGTAGTCAAGAAAAACCCTTGGGAATACAGACATCTCGGTCGCGCTGAATGGCGCGGAGTCGACAAGATGGGCCAACATCTCGTTCGCGATGCCGGTGCCGTATCCTCTGGCCCACAGATATTCGGCGAAATCGAGCGACTGCATTTCAAACTCCTCGCGGTAGCCGACGCTGTTGCTGGCGATCTGCCGGTAGTGCAGTCCAAGGAGGGAGCCGGAGCAGATGACATCGTAGCGTCCGTCCTGACAGAAAAACTTGAGTGACGTGGTGATGTCGGGGTGGGCCTGGACTTCATCGAAGAACAGCAACGTCTCACCGGGAACAAACCGGAGCGAGTTGTCGATCCTGGAAATGGCGGCGACAATGGCATCGGGCTTGTATCCACCCGCCGTGATCGTTTTGAACGCCGGGGTATCTACGAAGTTGACCTCCACCACGTTCCGATAGTGCTTCTTGGCAAAATGGCGGATGGACTCGGTTTTCCCGATTTGGCGGGCTCCTTTGACGAGAAGCGGCTTGTGGTTTTTCCTTTTCAGCCAGGATTTGAGAAACGTGTCGATTTTGCGTTCCAGATACATGGGGTGAACCTCCGTAACGGCAAGCATACTGCCACATCCCGGCTTTCTCGTCAACACTTTTTCTAGCGAATTTTTAGCATACTACACACTTTCATGAGTGAATCAGAGGCGGTTTTTACATTTTTTACAGCGAATTGGAGATTTTGGTGATGGATCTTACCTTCATTGAACCTAAAAAAAGCAGTTGGCCTCGCGCGC
>DJYI01000026.1:0-25926 GCA_002448475.1 Verrucomicrobia bacterium UBA6982 | reverse complement strand
GCGCGCGAGGCCAACTGCTTTTTTAAGGTTAAAGGGATGAAAGGGGAAATGGGAGAAGCAGGGGGTCAGTGCTGGCGGAGAAAGGAGTCCACTTCGGCGGATGTCGGAATGGACGGCGCGGCGCCGGGCCGGGTGACGGCGATGGCGGCCGCCGCGGATGCGCGGCGGAGCGCCTCCGGCTCGGGAAGCCCCGCCGCCATGCCGGCGAGGTAGTAGCCGGTGAACGTGTCGCCCGCCGCGGTCGTGTCCACGGCGCGGACGCGGAAGGCCGGGACGCGCACCGGCTCGCGGCCCGGCGCCACGGATTCGCACCCGTCCCCGCCGCGCGTCACGATGCGCGGGGCGGAAGCCGCCGCGCCGCCGAGCGCGAGAAGCCCCGCCTCCTCGGTTTCGTTCACGAGGAAGAGATCAACGAGTTCCAGCGGAAGGGCCGCGATCCTGCCGTCGAAGGGCGAGGGATTGAACACGACCCGCATTCCGCGCGCCTTCGCCTCTCGCATGGCCTCGGCGACGGCGGAGGTTTCGTTCTGGCAGAGCAGCGCGTCGCCCGGCTCGGCGGAGGCCAGAGCGGCCCGCACGGCTTCCGGCGTCACGGCGCCGTTGGCGGCCGCGAAGACGATGATCGAGTTGCGGCCGGCGGCGTCCACCTGGATGACGGCGTGACCGGTCGGCGCCGCGACAGACGCGATGCCGGAGACGTCCGCCCCGGCCACGCGGAGCATCTCGACGAGATGCGCGCCGTCGGGACCGACGGCGCCGACGTGGCGCACCGCCGCCCCGGCGCGGGCGAGCGCAACGGACTGGTTGAAGCCCTTGCCGCCGGGATGTTCAGCAAGCGCGACGGCGCTTTCCGTCTCGCCAGGCGCAACGACGTGGTCGAGCGCATACACGCGGTCGATGTTGATGGAACCCAGGTTGAAGATGGTCATGGTGATTGCAGGCTCTCGGCCGAGAGAGAGACTATTCCCTTCCTTGCCGGATGTCAACGGAGGAGCGAAGCTCGGGGTTCTTCAGCGCCCGGGCCACCGGGTCGTCGTATTCGTCGATGAGGATGGCGGGACGCCTCTCCGCTTCCCAGTCCCAGTCTGTGTCCATGATGGCGAGCCCCTCGAAGAGGTCGCGCCGCCCCTGGAACAAGGCCTTCAGCGTGGAGATCATCAGCGACTTGCCGAAGCGCCGCGGCCGCGCGAGGAAGAGGAAATGGGCCTCCGGGTCCGTCGCCATGCGGTGCAGCCACGCCGTCTTGTCGACATAGACGCATTTCGACTGGCGGAGCGACGGAAAATCGCAGTTGTCCTTGGTGACCGGTTGCAAGGCCCCGATCATAGCAGATGCCCCGCCGTGGCGCAAACGGGAACGGGATATGGATATGTCTCCGGAAGCGTCATGGCCAGAGGCGGCGGAATGGGGGATGCGGCCTCCGGCCGCGTCATCACGGGGGGGAGAGACGCGCGGGGCGGGGAGGGACGGACCTCTGCGTCTCCGGGGTGATGGCGATGGCGGGCGGGCAGCCGACGAGGCGCTGGTCGGCGTCCTGGAAGGAGCGCGGGGTGGAGGCGAGCTTGGCGAAATCGGGGCGGGAGGTTTCGTTCATGGATGGGTTTCCAGGGGGGGTGTTATGCGAGTTCCACCATCTGGTGGCAGAGGATTTCGGGGACGATGAAGCGCGCGGCGCCGTCGGCACCCGTCTCGAAGGACAGGGGCATGTCCTGCGGGACAAGACGGACGGATGAAACCGGCGCCCCAGGGCGCACGGCGACGCGAATGCAGCGCAGCGGCACGAGGTCCTCGATGACCTCGATGTCGCGTTCGCCGATACCGCCGCGCTTGACCGTCGGCGCCCAGACGAGATGCAGCACTTTGCGTCCTTCGGAAGGCTGGTCCTGCAGCGTGACGCGCCCGGTCGAGGGGAGTCCATCGACCTCGACGGTCGGCGCGCCGAGAAGCGCGCGGAGCGCCCGCATCGCGTACTCGCGGTAGGCGACGGCGCCCTTTTGCGCGTACAGCGTGAAGACGGGGTGGGCGAGGTACAGGACGCCGCCCTTGCGGACGCCGCACGCGAAGCCGCTCGGCTCCGGGCGGTTGGGCGTGTGCTGGTGCGAGCAGAAGTGGCGCCAGTCGCGGTTGAAGTAGGGGTCGAACACGTCGCCGAGAGATTCGCCGTCGGTGACGCGCAGGCGCTGCGACGCGCCGCCGCCGGGGATTCCGTCGGGGGCGTACATCACGAGCGGCGTGGAGACGAAGTCCGCGCGCAGGCCCTCGCGCGGGAGAATGTAGTCCGGCGCGAACGGCGAGACGCCTTCGGTCTCGGCGCCGACATCGAAGAGGAAGCGGCGGCGGTCCGCGTCGAGCCCCGAGGCGCCAGTGAGGAAGAGCCGGCCACCCTGCGCGAGGTAGGCGTCGAGCTTCGCCTGGAGCGCGTCGTCGATGCGGATGGCGTCGGGCAGGACGAGGACGCGGTACGGGGCGAAATCGCTCTCGACGTCGAGCATGTCGAAGAGCAGATGCGATTCGAGGAGCATTCGCCCGGCGCCGATGTCGGCGGCCGTGGCGCGCGTGGCGGCGCTCGCGCGGGTGCCGCACTCCTGGAGGACGCCGATGTCGGCGACGTTGTGCACGCCGCGGCACCAGGGCTCCTTGCGCTCGACCTCGGCGTAGGCCTCGCCAATGAGCCGATAGGTGGCGGGGTCCATCTCGCCGTCGGGGTGGAGCTGGTCGCCGACGGAGCATTTGGCGCCGTAGGCGAGCATGGCCGCGCACTCGTAGCGCAGGGCGTTGGGGTGCTTGAAGCCGCCGAACTCGCCCCAGGTCGTGTGGAACTTGCCGGTCATGCCGAGGACATCGAGGTCAAGCCCCGAGACGTACTTCGCGGAGAGCGGGAAGTGGTCGTGCCCCCAGCCGCCCGTGGGGAGCGATTCCAGCTCGAGGTGGGAGAAGAACGGAAGGAACCCCTTCTCGCGGAATTTCGGGCCGATGTTGCCGCTGTTGTGGAAGACGGGCATGTCGGGGCGCAGCTCGCGCGCGGCGGCGGTGGTGCGCTCGTAGTAGAGGCGCAGGGTGTCCTCGGCGGCATGATCGACGTCGGCGGGGTTGTCGAGTGCGAGGCCCTGCGACTTCATGTACCGCTGGCAGGCCTCGCAGAGGCAGAGTCGCTTGTCGACGATGTCGAGGAAGATGCCGTTCGCCTCGGGGAAGAGGCGGCACGCCTCGCGGATCTGCTCGCAGAGGTAGTCGAGGTAGGCCGTGCGGAAGCACAGCAGGTGGAAGCCGGGCTTCGTCGGTTCGGCGACCCAGCCAAGCCACTGCCCCCTGTCGTTCACGACGCGCCACTCGGGATGCTCGTGGCTCATCACGTTGTCGATGCCGGCGGAGAGGTAGACGGGCGTGGCGACGCCGATTTCGCGACAGGCGTCGATCTGGGCGCGCAGGAGGTCGAACGAGAGCCCCGGGTGCATGCGGCCGACGGTGGTGGGGTGGTACGACCAGCCGTGGTGGCACTTGGAGAAGAGGGTGATCGAGTCCACGTGCCCGATGCGGAGCGCCTCCTGGAAACGCGCCTTGTCGAAGCGCGCGCCGATGTCGGCGATGTCGGGGGAGGTGTGGAAGTCGAGGTGGATCTGGCGGAAGCGAAGCGTGTGCATGGGTTCCTTTATGTCGTTGGCGGCTTTTAGTGTACCACAGTGTCCTTGATTTGGGATGCGCGATTCTACCTCAAGTGCATCGAACCGCACAAGGGCGTCATCGACGATTGGGCCTACTCCATCGCGTCCCTGCGCGAACTGGAGGGTTGGGATTCCGTGATGGGCCTTGCGTTCGAGAATCTCGTGGCCAACAACTACCGGTACCTGCTCCCTCACCTCCATCTCGAAGGGCTTGCGATCACGTCCGCAGGACCCTATCTTCGCCAGGCGTCGAAAGGACCGCGAGGCAGACAGGCGGGTCAAGGGGAGCGCTTCGCGCCACCCCTCGCGGAGGGGGGCAATCTGCTTGTCTTTCGGAATACAGCGGGAAATCAGCACCACCCCAAAGACTGACCGAATACTACCCCACCCCAAATTTCGCTTGATGGCGTTACGCCAAATGGTATAATCCGCGCCAAAGGAGATGGAGGCATGGCCGACGTTGCTGAGACGACGATTTACAGGGAGGCGATGCGGAGCAACCCCTTGAGGACCTCGCCGCGGGCGACGGCCGCGAAGGCGGACTCGAAGTCGTCCAGCGGCCATTCGTGGGTGAGGAATTCGCGGACGTCGATGGCGCCGCGGAGCAGCATGTCGGCGACCCAGGCATAGGCAACATGCTCGCGCGCCGCGGGGATCTCGCGCCGGAGCGACGGGGCGCCCCCTTCGGGTTCGTCGTAGCCGCCAGCGGGCTTGACCGCGTAGCGCGCCCAGAGCCCGCCTTCGCGGCAGACCTTCGCGGCGAGGACGATCTGGTCCTTCGCGCCGCAGGCGTCGCAGAACACATCCGCGCCGGCGGACGCAAACTCGCGCACGGCGGCGGGGACGTCGGCGCAGGTCCTGACATTCACGACGGCGTCGGCGGCGATGGCGCGGGCCATGGCGAGGCGTTCGTCGCGGCGTCCGAGGACGAGCACGCGCGCGCCGGACATCTTGCACCACTTCGCGATGGTGAGTCCGGCGCATCCGGTGCCGGAGACGACGACCGATGCGCCGCCGAGGGGCGGGAGCTGCCAGACCCAGCTGGCGGTTTCGGCGAGGGAGATGGCGATGGAGGCCTGTTCGGGGGTGAGGCGCGGGTCGACGACGAGCTCGCGGTCCTCCTGATAATCCGGTTCGGCGCCGGGGGCGGGCTCGCGCACGAGGCCGTATTCCGCAAAGCCGCCCCAGCAGCTCGCCAGGCCGTCGCGATGGCCGCCGGCGATGATGGCGGCGGGGCGGGTCACGCGGTCGCCGACCTTGAACTTGCGGCATTCGGAGCCGACTTCGACGACGATGCCCGTGGACTCGTGGCCGAGGATGGCGGGGTATTCGTCGTGGTAGGGCTGCGTGCCGGCGATGAGCTCGCGGTCGGTGGTGCCGCAGATGCCGCAGGCGTCGATCTTGACGAGCGCCTCGCGGGGGCCGGGGACGGGGCGGGGGATGTCGCGGATTTCGGCGTGGCCGGGGCGGACGACGATGAGGGCTTTCATGGGGCGGGGCTCCTGTGGCTCGTGGCTAGTTCCAGTCCACGACGGCGACGACAAGGCCGGGGACCTGCCCGCAGTTGATGCGGGTGAAGAAATCCGGGGCGTCGGCGGCCTTGACGCGGTGTGTGATGGTGCGCTCCCACGGGAGGAGGCCGGCGGCCATCTGCCGGAGGATGGCGGCGCGGCAGGGGGCGTAGCCGTCGTCGCAGGGGAACTTCATATCCAGCTGGCGTCCGTGCGGGACGAGGAACTCGAAGGGATAGGGCGCGGCTCCGTAGTTACCCTGCCACACGAAGGTGCCGTGGCGACGGCAGAGCTCGATGGCGGGGCGGATGCAGGGCCAGTGGCCCGTGCACTCGAAGACGGCGTCAAAGCCGTTGGCGCCGTCGGGGAAAAACGGGCGGGCGCGCTCGGCAAGGCCGTCGCCGCCGAGGAGGGTGGCGGATGCGCCGAACGAGCGGGCCATGGCGAGGCGCGTCTCGTCGAGATCGACGGCCACGACGACGCAGCCGCGCTGCGCCAGCATCGCGACGACGCCGAGGCCGATCGGGCCGCAGCCGTGGACCAGCGCGGTCTGGCCCATGCGGACGCAGGACTTGTCGACGCCGTGCAGGGCCACGGCGGGGAGGACGAAGACGCTGGCGACATCGGCGGGGACTCCGTCGGGGATTTTCGCGACGCCGTGGGTGCCGCCGACGGCGGTCACGGCGTGGCTGCAGTGGACGCCGGAGACGGCGGAGACCCCGGTGCCGTCGTCCAGCGTCATGGGCTTGCAGCCACGGTAGCAGACGCTGTCCCCGGGGGCGAGGCCGGCAACGCCTTCGCCGACGGCCTCGACGACGCCGGCGCCCATGTAGCCGGTGCAGATCGGGTAGGGACCCCAGCTGATCTTGCCGCGGACGAGGGCGAATTCGGTGCCGACGCTGACGCCGGAATAGAGGGTGCGGATCGAGACCTCGCCCGGTCCGGGATCGGGAAGGGCGACGGGAAGAAGGGAAAAGTGCTGGTCCTGGGTGCAGACGAGTGCTGTGGCTTTCATGGTTGTTCGGGTTCTCCAGCGAATGGTGTCCGGTTCTGGATGTGCGGAAACGGGGATTCCAAGTGCGACTCCAGCGCTTTACGCCAGATGGCATAGCCTTTGTCCGTCGGATGAAGCCCATCCTCCATAATGGACGTTGGAACCCATCCTGACTCGTCAACGAGCCTGTCGTTGAAGTCCAGCCACACCACGCCATCCGCATTTTCGGCGAATTCCTTCAGCAGGGCGTTTGTCCTGTCGTTGCGGCGGCGCGGGCCGGCATGGACGGAATCCGAGGCGTCTCCGCGGGGGAATATGGGATGGAGAATCACTTTCGCCTCCGGCTGCTTCTCACGGACGATGCGGACAAGCGTCTTCACCCCCTCCGCCGTCGCGGCCGGATCGGCGTCGTCGGCCCCGTTGTTGTTGGTTCCGGCCATAATCACAACGCATTTCGCCCTGTATCCGTCAAGTTCGCCGTTCAGCGCACGCCATATCATGTTCTGCGTTTTGTCGCCGCCGTAGCCGAGATTGAGGATGGTGCGGCCTTTCGAGAAATCCGCCCAGCTCGCCGGATGCTTCCATTCCCAGAAATGGACGATGGAGTCCCCGACCAGGACGAGATCGACGGTTTTTCCGGCCAGCGCCTCGATTTGCCGCCTCCGGCTCAGAAACCGGTTCGCCCACCAGTAGTCGCCGAATATGCCCGGTTCGCGGGTCCGGTCGTCCGTGCGACTGTCCATGCGGGAGACCGGATCGGCGGGTTTTTCCCTCGCCGGGGGCTCGGAGACCGCGCAGAACGTCGTGTTGTCGAAGATGAACCCCTCGACATTCTCGAAGGTCGTCTGCCGCACCCGCTCCCACACGGCCGGGCCGTGGCGGCGCCATCCCGGCTGCTCTTGGTCCGTCACTTTGCGGAAGGAGCAGTTGGAGAACGTGAAACGCCGCAGAGGATTGCCAGTCCGCCCAGCGATCAGTGGAAGTTCAAGCCCGGTCGCATGGACGTTGGAGAAGCGGATGTCGCGGATGTCGTTGAGCCGCGTTCCCGGCGCCGGATCTATGACGGCCCTGATCGGATGTGCGAAAATTTGGCTCATCAGGATTCCGTCGAAAAGGATGTTTTCAATCAGTGTTTTCCTGCGACCGTTGTCTGGTCTCACGGGGGATGCCGGCAGCATGATGCATATTCCCGTGCTCGTGTCGTGCATCGCGATGTTCGAGAACGAGCAGTCCCTTATCACTCCGTCGCCCTCCCATCCAATGCGTATGCCGTTCGCCCAGCTGCGGATGGTGCAGTTCGCGACCACGACGCGCTCGCACGCCTTGTCCTCGTCAAGGGTGCCGGTGTCGGCCCGGACGATGATGGAGTCGTCGCCGGACTCGATGATGCAGTCGGAGACGGTCACGTCACGGCAGCAGTTCAAGTGGAGCCCGTCGTTGTTGGGATACTCGACGTTCGCCAGAATCTTTATGCCATGGACGGTTACGCGGTCGCAGTCGTTTATCCAGTAGCCCCATCCGGCGGGGGTGTTTTCCAGCGTCACGCCGGAGATTTTCACGTCGCGGCATCCGGCGAGAAACACGACTCGCGGAAGCGACTTCGACATGCGGTACTTGCGCTCGTAGCGGAGCCCCGACCAGTTCGGGTTTCGCTTCTCGTTTACATGGTGCCGCCCGTTGCAGTCGATGACGCCGTCGCCCGTGATGGAAATCCGGTCGGCCTCGTCCGCGAAAATGAAACTCGTGTTCCGCCCGCGCGGGAGGTTGCGCTTGACATGGCGGACGTCCTCCCATTCGCGGAAATCCCCGATGTCGGGGGACGCCAAAAGCCTCGCTGTGCCGTCGATGTGCAGTTCGACGCCGCCTTTGAGGCGGATTGGGCCGGAGAGGAACGTGCCGCCTGAAAGGACGACACGGCCGCCACCTGCGGCGGATGCGTCGTCGATCGCCTTCTGGATTGCGGCGGTGTCCTTCGTGACGCCGTCGCCCCTGGCCCCGCAGTCGCGCACGTCGATTGGCGCGCCATGCGCGGCGACGGCCAGCAGCGCCGCGACAAGCTCCATTCCACGTTTCGAGTTCATCCGAATTCTCCGCGCGCCCGGGCCTACCGGATGATGAACGTGGTCGGCATCACGTCGTCGTCATCCGGGCGTGGCGCGTAGCAGCCGGACTGGAAGTCCCCGGTTGCCGCGTCGAATGCGAACGGGAAGCCGTCGATGTCCATGCAGGATTGCATGTAGCCCGTATGGGCCAGATGCAGTCCGGCGGAGTATCCGGCAAGCCGGAAGTTGCCTCGCGATGGCCGGATGAAGCGGATGGGGTTCTCCATTTTGACGTATGCCGGATTCAGGTTGGCGACGCCGGCCGCGGCATTCTTGGAGTAGAGCGTGTAAAGAACACGCGATGCGCCGAGCGCCGAGGCGTTGAGATCGCTTTCCCCGCCCGTGCAGCCGCCGACGACGCAATTTCTGATGTTGGCGTCGTTTGCCGTGCTTATCGCGACTGAGTTGTTCGCGTAGATCGTGCAGTTGTATGCGGTGGCGCCGGAGTCGATGATTGGCTGGCCGACGCTGCCAGTGACGAAAGAGGACACCACCGTGCAGTAGCGGAACAGTCCGCAGAACCACACGGCGCAGTTTTCAAATCTGGAGCGAAGGACCGTCCCGCCCGCGACCGCGCCCCCGCGATACGCGGCGCAGTCGCGGACAACGCAGTCGAGCAGGAAGGCGGTGTTGGGGCTGTGGGTGGCCGAATCGAGGTTGCGGAGCGCCCCGCCGTATGAATTTTCGGTGTTCGCGGCCGCGTCGGCGTGGCCATTCCGGAGAGTGAAGCCCTGGAACGCGGCCCTGTTGCCGCTGGTCGAGTTGACGGCGATGCACCTGATGGCGCCCGATCCAATGCCCTGGGAGGCGTTGGCCGGGTCTGCCGCGCCGGTGATGAAGGTGTTTTCCGGGCCATCGACCGCGATGACGCGCAGTTCGCCCGCGAGCGTGTCGGGCACGACCACGCGGTTCCTCACGCCAAATGAAACTTCCTCGGCCGAGGCGTAGTCGCCGGCCTTGGCATAGACCACGTGCGTCGCCGTCGTCGCCTGGACTGCCGCGTTGAGCGTCTTGAATGGCTCGGCTTCTGTTCCGGCGTTGCCGTCGCTGCCGTTCACCGGGTCGGCCCAGTAGATGTTCCCGGTCGTAGTCGCGTTTAGCGTGGATGCCATTCCGGCCTGCGCGGGATGCGTCCAGGCCGTGTTGTCGGGCAAGGGCCAGAAGGCGACGCCGCCAATGGCAAGGCGGACAAGTGCGACGCCGGCGTTGGGGGCGAAGCCGACGTGCTGCGGCGACGGCCAGCCCGCCACTCCGCGCCAGGTGCGGTAGTTGACGGCCACTTCCTCGCCGTCGAGCGTCCAGGTGCCGGAGTAGTTCCGCGGGAACCCTACGCCGCATGACGGCTCTTCGAGAACCTCCTGCACCGCGCCCGCCGCGATGGTCGCGCCGCTCGCGTCGATCGTCGCGCCGTTGTAGTCCGTCGAACGGTATGCGTCTGGGATCCGCCCCAGGTATTGGGGATCGCCGGCCGTGGCGGCCGTTGCAATGTCGGTGAGCCTGTAGTCGCCGTCAAACGGCGAAAAGACCTCCATCCGCTCGGTGTTGTATGCTATGTTTCCGGTGTTGCCGTCTTTTGTCCCGTCGGTCGTGTCGGGATTCAGGATGGCCCCGCTGCCGTTGTTCTGGAAGAGGCAGTTGAGGATGCCGCCCTTGAAGTTGCCGCTGTCCGCGACCTGGATGCCGTAGCCCTCGTTGTTCACGAAGGTGCAGTTGACGGCCCTTTGGCCGTATGAGAACGCATGGGCGGCGTCGGTCTGTCCGATGGCGGTTCCGGACGAATTCCTTGCCTGGGCGCAATCGTCGAACACGCAGAAATACGCGCAGCCGCCCCGCATGCCCGCCCCGAATCTCGTGCCGCGGCAACGCTTGAAGAGGCAGCGCACCGCCGCCACTGACCATGCGTTGTTGAACGGTTCGGAGTAAATGCCGCCGCCGCGCGGTGCCGAGCATTCGACGAACGCGCAATCGATGAAATAGGTTTTCTCCATGCCTGTCGTGGAATTCGAGCTTCCGCCCTCCTGATATGCGCCGCCGCCGCTGGTCATCTTGCCTGCAAGACTTGCGCTGTTGTTGTTGTATTCCGTTGCGCCCCGATAGAACGTTATGTCTTCGAACACGGTCCCGCTGGCGGCCATGTCGATCCACGCGCAGCGGACGGAATTGGCGCCCATGCCGACGGGCGACGTCGCGGCGGCGTCCCACGCGCCGACGATGCGGGTCGCGTCGCGCGCCGCGCGGCCCCCGAGCGACCGGATCGTGAGTTTCTTCGTCACGTGAACGCGGACAAGTGAGTTGGAAAGCGTCACCGCCGCGCCGCCTTCGTCGTAATCCCCCGGCAGGAGGTAGATCGTGTCACCGGCGCTTGCCCGGGAAATGGCCTCGTTGATGGAGGCAAGCGGGGAGTTTTCGCTGAGGCCGGTTGCGCCGGAACTGCCTGAAGGCGAAACGTACCAGGTGCCGCCGGCGGCGGACGCCTGCGCGGCGACACTTGCCGCGAGCGCCGCCGATGCGGCGAATGTGCGTAGTGTTGTAGCGTTCATGTTTTGATTCTCTTGGGCTGATGGAGTTGAAAGGTCGGGGACGGAAGGGACAAAAGGGACGAAAGGACCGGCGGGACTGGCGAGACGAGCGGGACTGGCGAGACTGGCATCGGTCGCGCCTGTCCCGCCGGTCGCGCCCGTCCCCTCGCCTGTCGCGCCGGTCCCGCCCGTCGCGCCGGTCCAAGCAGCGGCGGCGCGGCCGGAGGCCGCAGCCCCCATGCCCTGAGCCGCGCCGGAAGCGGCGAGGCTCCAAACCGCGGCGCCCAGCGCGGCGGTGCAGGCGAGCGCCAGCGCAAGCAGCAGCGCCTTGCCGCCGGGCTTCCTGGCCGTTTCGCTGACTTTGGCTCCAAGGCGCCGGGACAGTTCCCGGCGCGCCGCGTGAAGCCTCCATTTGACCGTGCTGACCGGAAGGCGCAAAAATCTCGCCGCCACGCCGATCGGCTGATCGGCGATGTAGTGCAGCATGATCGCCTCCTTCATTTCCTTCGGAAGCGTCTCGATCGCGTCCCTGAGCAGCGAATGGTCCACATTGCGGAAAATCTCCTCGCGCGCGTCGTCGTCGGGCATGTCCGGCACGTCGCCGGAAAGGACCTCGTTTTTGCGCGCCGTGCGCTTGACGCTGTCGCGATACAGGTTCGTGAGAATCTGGCACATCCAGGCGAAGAAGGCGGACTGCTCCAGATAGCCGTCGATGTTGGCCACGACTTTCGCGAACGTGGCGTTCACCAGTTCCTCGGCGCTCGACTCGTCGGCGCAAAATCGCATCGCAAGCGACATCATGCCGGCCTTGTATTCGTTTACAAGCCGTTTTGCCCCGCTTTCGCGGTCTCTCCGCAGTTCTTCGACGATGTCCATTTCCGGGAAGCGCAACCCCTTTCACACTATAAACGACGACCAAGGGCCATTGGATAGTCGCCGCGATTGAAAAAACATCGCAGCGGTCCGGGAATAATCGAAGCGGGCGACGTCCCCAGTCACAAAGACGCCGAAAAGCATTGACGCAAAATGCTCATTTCCGCATTCTTCACTGCCCCGTGCCGACGAAGCCGTTGTCGGCGGCGTCGGCTTTCCGGGCGTCGAGGTCGCGGAAGAGGCGGATGCCGTCGCGGATGCCGCCCCACAGGAACCACACGGTGGAGACGCTTCCGACGACGATCGGGACGACGAGGCCGGTGACGTAGTAGTACCGGCCCCACCACGCCTTGGGCCACGGGCTCGCCATGTTCCAGAGCAGCACGGCGAGGAAGGCCATGCCGAACTGATACACGACGGCGTAGAGGAACACCGACCACGCGATGACCTTGTCGCCCGTCGTGTATTCTTCGTCGATGCCGACGAGGCGGGAAAGGATCGACGGCCTGAGGACCAGCGGGACTGGCGCGACCGGCGCGACGCTTTTGCAGCCTGTCCCGCCAGTCCCGCTCGTCCCGCCAGTCCTCCCGCAGGGCCCGCCCGTCCCGCCTGTCCCGCCTGTCATTGCTTCGTCCGCCCACTTTCCCCGGTGCAGCAGCCGGTCGAGGTCGAAGAGGCCGCACCGGCCGGTCCGGAGCGCGATCCACGAGCCGAGGCAGTACGTCGCCACCGAGAGGACCATCGCGATGCCGTAGATTTCCGTGGAGTTCATGAAGAACTTCTCGCGGAAGAGCGCCATCGCCTGCTCGAAGGAGCTTTCGCCGGAGTTGAAGCCGAACGACCAATCGACCCAGGGATTGAGCGGCCGCGAGAGCCGCGCGAAGAGGCGGAACGTCCCTTCGGCGAGCCCGTGCGCGGAAAGGAGCGGCACGACGTGCGCGGACCACGAGCGCTGGAGCGCGAAGCCGGCGACCGAGAAGCCGCATCCGAAGATCACGGAGCACCAGGCGCCGACCTTGTTGCCGAAGCGCGTGTACAGGCCGAAGACCATGATCGTCCCGCCGCCGCCGAGCCACACCGCCGCCGTGATCTGCCAGAACATCACGATGTAGTCGAGCTGGCTGAAGAAGACGGCCATGACGAAGAAGAACGCCGCGACGCCGACGGAGGCCCAGCGCAGCATGGCGATGTGGGCGCGGCTGGAGGGCGGCCGGCGGAAGAACGGCAGCGCGACGTCCTGCACCCACGTCGAGGCGGCGTTGAAGATGCGCGAGTCGTCGGTCGAGACGAGGAGCATCAGCATGAGGAGCGCGAAGAGCGCCGCGACGCCGGGAGGGAGGATGCGCCGAAGCGTGGCGGGAAGGATCATCTGGCCGTAGAGCGTCCGGACCTTCTGCGCCTGGCGCGCGTTTTCGCCCTGGACGGCCGCGAGCGCGGGCGAGGGGTCGCGCCCGCCGGCCTCGACCGCCGCCGCCTCGGCGCGCAGCGCCTCGGGGACGTTCTCGTGGATTCTGCGCCGCGCGACGTCGATGTAGGGCGTGTCGTTGTTCCTGAGCTGCGAGAGGGGTTCCCGCAGAAGCGCCGGCTCCATGGCGTCGAGATCCGCCGCGATCCTCGCCCGCACGTCCGGGCTTTCCACGGCGTCGAGCGCGACGTCGTTCACGAGCGCCACGCGCGTCCGGTGCGACGAGAACGCGCCGTGCGCGCCGGGCAGCAGAAAGGCGTCGTGGTTCATCACGGTGATGACGAGCAGCGCGGTGAGCGTGATCATCGTCGTGGAGAATCCCGCTCGCCAGGTCCCCAGCACCCCCGCCATCTTCTGCTCGTGGGGCGTGCGGCCGGAGTTCGACGTGTCGTTGCCAAACCACGAGGCGCGCTGGAGGATCGTCGCCATGACGTTGACGCCGAGCGCGAAGAGGTTGAAGTCGCGGAGGCGCGAGACGTCGAACGGGTCGAGGAAGCTTTCCCCTGCGACGCGGTTCATCATCACGGGCTCCATCGTCTCGCCCCACGCGAAGTTGAGGAAGATGTAGCCGGCGACAATGACGAAGATCGGATACGAGAGGATGCCCTGCGCGGTGTCGGTGATGAGCAGCGAGATGCGCCCCGCCGGCCAGATCGCGAGGATCGCGAGCGCGAGGCAGATCGCCACCACGAGGGCGAAGCACGGCAGGTTCGCTCCGAAGACGCGGACGCGGTGCGGCAGGCCGAGGAAGTAGACGAAGAAGTTCGCGGCGATCGCCGGGCCGATCGAGTTCGTCGTCATTTCGGAGAGGTTGCGGAGCGTCGCGCAGAACACGCGCAGCGACCGGCTGTAGCGCATTTCGAGGAACTGCCCGAAGGAAAGCGCGCGCGACGCGCGCCACCGGTAGACGCAGTAGCCCGAGAGCGCCAGGAACATGCCGAGCGGGAGCGTGATCGCCCCCCAGAACGCCATCGCCGTGCCGGTCTTGTAGACGGCCTCGCAGTTGGCGACGAGGACGATGACGCTCAGTTCCGCCGCGACGTCGCCGACCGAGATCACGTAGCGCCCCGCCACGCGTCCGGCGGCGAGGAAGTCCACCACGTCGCGCGCATACTTCCGCGCATGCACGGCGAGCGCCATGACCGCCGAGAACGGGACGAGGACGACCAGCCAGCCGAAGAGGCTCATTCCCCTGCCCTCCCCGCCTCCGGTGCCGCCGATTCGCCGGCGAGGTCGCCGGCGAAGGCGGCCATGACGGGCGTCGGCCTGTTGTCTTCGCCGAAGGCGCCCTTGTCGTACATCGACGGCGTGCATTCGGGTTCCCAGTAGAAAATGCCCCTGCACGCGCCGCCCGTGTCCTCGCGGACGCGTTCGACGAACCGGGCCAGCGCGGCCGCCGTCCGCTCCTGCGTGACGGTTCCCTTCGGGCACGGCTCCACGCCGGTTTCGACGATCATGTAGGGCGTTCCCCACCGGGCGGCGCCCCGGACAACGTTCGCGACGGCGGCGTCCACGAGACGCGCGTTTACCGCGTCGTATTTCGCCGCGTCGCCGCCGACGTCGGCATGCCACGATTCGCGCGGATAGACCGAGAGGCCCACGATGTCCCACTTGGCGCCGAATTTCCGCAGCGTGTCGAGGTTCTTTTCCGTAAAGTCGAAGCGCTCGCCCTCGGAGAGATGGACGATCACGGCGGCTTCGGGGAAGACCTCCTTTGCGGCGTCGGTTCCGGCGGCAAAGAGGCGGGCGTAGTTCTCAGGCTCGTAGGCGAGGTTCGCCATCGACTCCTCGACGTCCAGAGCCCAGCCGCGCCCGTCGGGAAGTTCGATCCACTTCGCGTGGCCGGCTTCGTCGCGCTTCGCGGTCCAGAGGAATCCGAAGGTGGTCTCGTTGCCGATCTGCACCCACTTCGGGCGGACGCCGGCTTCCTTGAGCGCCCCCAGCACGTCCCTCACGTGCGACGCGATATCGTCGCGGAGGCGTTCCGCGTCGTGCCCGCGCCATGCCTTCGGGATCGCCTGGTGCGCGGGGTCGGCCCAGAAGTCGCTGAAATGGAAATCGACCATGACGTCCAGGCCCGCCGCGGCGGCGCGTTTCGCCTTGGCGATGGTGTCGGCCTTGCCGTTCCAGCCGCCGTCGGGATCGACCCACACGCGGAGGCGGATCGCGGAGACGCCGTAGTCCTTCATGAGCGAAAGGCAGTCGCGCGGCTCGCCTTCAGTGGTCTTGAAGACCACGCCCTTCGACTCCATCTCCGTCATCCAGCTCGTGTCGGCGCCGTAGACGAACCCCTCCGGCTCCAGGTCGATCTCGCACCAGAGGATCGTCTTCGCGCCGGCGGTCGGGCCGACGCGCACGACGTTGTCCGCGCCGCCGTGGACGGCGTCGTCGGGGAAGTAGTACCGGCGGCACGTGTAGTCCACGCCGGGGTGGGTGATCCCCGTCGGGCGGATTTCCATCTTCGCGGCGTGGGAGCCGGTGGCGGAAACGCCGTTGAGGGTGACTTCAGGCGCGAACGGCCCCTCCTCCTTCACGCCGACAACGACGCTGGGCCGCCCGACGGGGCGCGCGCCGAGGCGGATGCGGAACTCGCGCGGGGCATCGGTTTTCTTCGGGATCTGGAAGCGCTCGTCCGCGCCGCACCACCAGGCGTCGGCCCGCCACGAGACGGGATAGGCGCGGCGCTGGCGCGGGAGGTCGCCGGGGAAGAGACCGCGCCGGGCGACCTGCGCGAGCGCGTTCGTGAGATACGGAACGTTGAATAGGTAGAGGCCGTCCGCGCCGTTGCCCCACTGCACGTCCGCGAAACCGGCGTAGTATTTCGCCTCCATGTCGAGCCGGACGCCGCCGAAGTGCGGGGGCGCGGCGGAAACGCCGTGGTCGGTCCCGGCGAGGAGCGTCACGGCGCCGGCGCGGTCGCCGAACCACTCGCGCCACTCCGCGACGGGCAGGTCGTAGTCGGGCGTCTCCCAGTAGGGACAGGCGCAGACCCAATCGACCCAGCCCTCGCGCACCCAGCGCCCGACGTCGCACCCCTTGGAGCGCGCGATTTGCGGCGTCGTCGCCACGCGGACGCCGAGGCGGATCGCGTGGCCGCGCTCGGCGGCCTTCGCGTCGGCGTAGTCGCGGACGCGCTTCACGAAGCGGTCGAGGTGCGGCGACGACTCCGCCGCGACGGCGCGCGGAAAGTAGTCGGCGAAGCGCATGAAGTCGAGTTCGTAGCCGTCGATGTCGTAGCGGTCGAGCTGCTCCTTCACGAGCGCGAAGGTGTAGTCCTGCACCTCGTCGCGGGCGAAGTTGAAGGTCGCGCGCGTCCAGTCGCCGCCGCGGTAGCCGGGCTCGCAGTGCAGGTCGTCGCGCTCGCGCCAGAACGTCGTGCTGCGGAACGGGTTCGGAGAGTCCGCGTTGTGGGCGTCGTTCATGCGCGGCGAAAGCCACGGCGAGATGCCGGACTTGCGGCACTCGTCGATCCACACCGCGTAGGGGTCGATGCCCTTGTCGAACAGGAGCTTCGCGTTCTTCGCCCACGTCGTGTAGCCGCCGTGGCCGTATCCGCCCGGCTCGGAGAGTCCGGTCCAGATCGGTTCCCAGACCTTGGAGCCGTAGCTCGGGCGCTGGCCCGAGGGGCACATCAGGAAATGCGTCACCTTGCCGCCAGCGAGGCCGCGGACGTAGGCGCGTAGCGCCTCCTCGGTCATGAGCGAGGCGTCCTGCTTGAAGTAGTGGTCGTTGTCCTCGTTCACCGCGACGACGGGTTCCTTCGCCGCGGCGGCCAGCGCGGAGGCCGCCAGAACGGCGGCGATTCCGCGCCGTTTCAATGTGCAGACGTTATTCATGGAAAAATCGAAGCGAGCGACGCCTCTGTTCACAAAGATGCCGATATGCATTGACATGGAATGCGCATTCATGTATCCTTCCTCGCATGCGCACCACACTTGACATCCCCGACCCGATGCTCCGCCGCGTGAAATCGAAATGCGCCCTCGAAGGGCGCACGATGCGCAGCGTGACGATGATGTTTTTCCAGAACTGGATCGACGGCGGTTCCGCCGCCCGGCAGATCGTGGAGGACACCCCCGTCCAAGACGAGCCGAAACCGGAACAATCCGTCGCCCCGCAGAAAGGAAAGAAGTTTCCGCCGTGGTTCGGCATCGTGAAGGTCGATCCTTCGCTCCCGCATGACATGGAGTCCATTCGCAAGAGCATCGCCGAAGGCCGAAAGGCCGAGTGGGCGGAACGCGAACGCCGCATCCGGGAGGGAATCGAGTAATGGACTTCGGAATGGACACCTCTGCGCTCATGCGCATTTTGACGGGCCAACCTGCCGAACTTGCCGAAAAGGTTCTTGACGAAGTCGGCAAAATCATCGACGCCGGCGGCACGCTCCACGTTTCCGACACGGTGGTCTCCGAAGCCTACTATTCCTTTCAACACCACTATCACAAAACCAAAGAAGAGGCCGTTGCCGGACTGCTCACCCTTTCCCAGGCGGCGGGCTTCCGGTTTTCCGACGGCGCCAGGGCGGCGCTTGCCGAGCCGAACGCGGCGCGGATGTCGCCCGGCCTCGTGGACCGCATGATCGCCGACGGATACGCCGCGGAGGGATTCCGGACGGTTTCCTGCGAAAAATCGTTCCGCAAGATTCCCGGCGCGGTCGTCGTGGCGTAGGGTCGGTTTCATTTCTTCGAATCGGATCGGGCGGCCCCTCGTCGCGACGGGCCGCCCGGAGGTTGACCCCTATCGGACCACCATGACGAACACGTCGGGCTGGACGGTGCCCTTGACGACCGGCATGTTCGGACTCGTGGCCCAGTAGAAGGAGCCGTTTCCAAGCGGGACGCCCGCGGACGCACCGGTCTTCAGGTTGCGGGCGGCGTTGCCGGAACCGTCGTCGAGCGGCCAGTAGCCCAGCAGCTTGGGATCGTCCGGATCCGGCAGGGCCGTCATGTACTTGCGGATGTGTTCGGCGTCCATCGCCCTGCTCCAGAACCCGACGTTCTTCATCGCGCCGTAGAATCCGGCGTAGTTGTTTCCGGTCTGGTAGCCGCCGAGTTGGAGTTCCGCATTGCAGAGGTTCAGCGCGAAGCCGTCGGCCTCCGCCGCCAGATCGCCGTTCGTGTAAATCCGGACGGTGCCGCCGCGCTTCACGAGCGCGACGTGCGTCCAGCGCCGAAGCGGAATGGCGCTTGTCGCCGTGATGAATTCGTTGGTCGCCCCGTTTAATCCGCCGCCCATCCAGAGGGACAAGTTGCCGTTGTTCTCCCCGAATGTGGCGCGCCCGTTCGCGTAGACCATCTTGCCGAAGAGATAGTTGATTCTGCCCGGAGTGGACGCCCCGACCAGATACCAGCCCATGAAGGTGAAGTTTTCCGGCGTCGCCGTGACCCCCGTGCTCACGGCGTTCGTCCAGTCGCCGATGTCGGACGCGACGTCGTGGTGGATGCCGAGATTGTAGAGCGCGGTCTGGTCGGCGGGAAGAGTGCCGCTGACAGGGAGCGGACCGCCGTTCGCCGCGCTGCCCCGAATCCAGACGATGTAGTTGGCGTCGGCGCCGTAGAGCTTTCCGCCCCGCACCATTCCATAGGTGGGCGTCGCCACGCCGGGGACGGCGTAGTTGCGGAGCGTGACGCCCAAGGTCGAAGCCGCCGCATCGCCGTCGGCGATGGGCCAGTAGCCCACGAGATCCGGCTCCGCGAGCGGGTTTTCGATGCGCCTCCCCATCCACTCCTTGATCTGCGCCCCGGTCCGCGCGCACTTCCAGGCGCGCGCCTCGGCGTAGTATCCGGCGGAGTTGCCGTTGTAGTTGCTCTTCCACGAGTTTCCGATCACGATGCCGTCCGGGTTCTGCGGCATGAGGTGCGAAGCGTGGCCGGTCGTTTCGGAATCGAGCTCGCCGTTGATGTAGAAGCGCCAGACGTCGCCGTCGGCAACCCACGCGACGTGGGTCCACTGCTTGAGCGGAAGTTCGGCGTTGGACGTCATGCTCGCCCCGTCATAGCCGCCCATCCACAACCCGAGCTTGTGCGTCGAACCGTTCCGCGTCAGGTTCATGCGCCCCGCGTCGGCGTTGTATTGCTCCATGAGGTTCGAGTCGAGCGAATCGGAGAGCGGGCAGAACCAGAGCTCGAACGTACACGTTTTCCGGTAGTCGCCGCGCAGGCCGACGCCCGTGAAGACGCCCTGCTTGTGGTCGGAGCCGCTTGGCGTTGGCCAGAGGTAGGCCACGGTCGGATCGTCCGCCATGGCGAACGGGGAGGCGGCGAAAAGGGCCGCCGCGGTGATGCATGCGAGTTTCGTCTTCATGGTTTGTCCTTGTGTTGTCCGTGTTTCAGCGGGAAGGGGCCGCGTCCTCGAACCACTCCGGCCCGATGTCGCGCCCGAGGAGGTAGAACTTCATGTCGTTGAACCAGAGCGTGCAGCGCCCGTCTCGGACGGTGCAGCTCGTGTAGAAGCTGTTGCCGTAGCGGTCGCGCGGGGCGAAGAGCTTCGGCGCGGAAAACTCGATGGGCTGGTCCTCGGCGTCGGGGTTGAAGCGCCCGGCGATGAGGTAGAGCGGCCCGCGCTCCTGGTAGGCGTAGTCCTTCGTGAAGTCGAAGGCGTTGTGGATGAAGGCGAAATACGTGCCGCTCGCGGCGTCCTCGCCCTTCCAGTCGTAGATCGGGCACGGGGAGCGCGGGTGCAGGAAGGGCGTGCCGCCGTCGCGGTCGCGCAGAACCTTCGGCGCGCTCCACGTGCGGCCGCCGTCGCGGCTCTGCGACCACACGGGGTGGCCGATCGACGAGCGCATGAGCGCGAAGAGGCGCCCGTCCGGAAGCTTCACGACGCTCGCCTCCTCCAGCGCCTCGTCCTCGTGCGCCGGCCGGAAGTGCGGCCCGCCGGCGATCTTCGTGACGTCGAGCGCGTCGCGGTTGCCGGAGAAGATCGACACGCGGATGTCCTCGACCTTCGGGTCGTCGTCGATGTTCTCGTATTGCCAGAACTCGATCTTGCACATCCGCTTCGGGTCGTAGGGCGCCTTGCCGTGGCGCGAGGTGGCGACGAAGAACTTGCCGCCCTCGCCGAGGCGCAGCGGGCGCTGCCACTGGATCCAGCCGCCCGGCTTCGTCGGGTCGGGGTCGTCGGCGTCCTGGCGCGGGAGCTTCACGTCGCGCGGGGCGCTCCACGTCTCGCCCTCGTCGTCGCTGTACACGCCGAAGAGCGCGCCGGCGAGGCCGCGGCCCGTCACCTGCTGGACCCAGAGGCAATAGAGGCGGCCGCTCTTGGAGAGCATCGGCTGCTGCCAGCTCGCGATGGCGCGGGGCCGCGCGCGGTTCGGGGACCCGGCCACGATCACCGGCTCCGTCCAGTCGAGGCCGCCGTCGAGGCTCTTCGAGAAGCACACGTGGTGGTCGATCTCGCCCTCCTTCGACGCCTGCGTCCAGAAGGCGTAGAGGTGGCCGTTCGCCGGGTTGACGAGAACCTGGAAGTGGTCGTTGTAGCTGTCGCCCGTCTTCGCGGGGTCGCGCCACTCCCACTTGCGCGGCTGCTTCGGGACGAACACGACGTAGTCGGGGTGGTTCACGAGAATGTCGCGCGGCGCCTCATGCTCCGAGGGCGTTCCGCGCAGTTTCGAGAGAAGGAAGGCCTCCTTGTCAGTGGCGGCGGAGATGCCATCCGCGGCAGACGCCGCGAAGACGGCGGCGAGGGTGGTGGCGGCGAGGAGGGGGAACTGCGCGTTCATCGGGGAATCCGTTTGTCGTGTCGCCGCGGCTTCCGTTCCTGCGAACCGTGGGAACGGGAGCCGTGCGGCGGAATCAACTCTAGCACATCCCCGTCCGCTTCAAAGAATCGATGGCGCAAAAAAAAGATTGCCGATTGCGAAATCCTTGTTGCGCACGGTCATGTCTTCGGCTATCCTGCGCGCATGGACACGTTGCTCTACTTCCAGTCCACGGCCACGACCTCCGCGATGCGCAAGCTCGACGGCGTGAGCCAGGCCGCGAAGGAACGCGGCTGGCTGGTGGCGCGCTTCGACCTCCACGATCCCCGGCAGATCCACGACGAAATCCTCGCCTGGACCCCCGTGGGATGCGTCGTCGAGTTCGCGACCGACGACATCTCGCTTCCGCAGAGGACGCTCGGGCTCGTCCCCACCGTCCTCCTCGACTGCAATCCGTCCCTGGCGCGGCGCAACGTATCCACCGTCGTGCAACACCCCGTCTCGATCGGCGCGTTCGCGGCCGAACACCTTCTCGGCATGGACCTCGCCGCGTACGCCTATGTCGGATGGGCGGAGCGGAAATTCTGGGACCGCATGCGCCGCGGCGCCTTCACGCGCGCGGTCCGCGCCGCCGGCCGTCCGTGTTTCCAGATCGACCCCGGAAAGGGTCCCGCCTCCATCGGCACGCTCCGCGCGCGGATCGCCGCCGGCATTGCCCCGCTCCCCAAGCCCGTCGGCATCTACTGCGCCAACGACGCCATGGCCGCGCAGGTGCTCGAAGCCGCCAACGGGGCTGGCCTGTCCGTGCCGAACGACATCGCCCTGCTCGGGACCGACAACGAGGAGCACATCTGCGAAAACTCCGTCCCCACGCTCTCCAGCGTGGAACTCGACTTCGCGGGGGCCGGACGCCGCTGCGTGGACATCATCGCGGAGAGGACCGGGACCGGCGAAGCCGCCGTCCACGAGACCTTCGGGCCGCTGCGCATCGTCCGACGTTCGTCCACGCGCCGTTCGCCGCGCCTGGACCGCTGCGTCGTGGTCGCGCTGGACATGATCCGCGCCCGGGCGACGAGCGGACTTTCGCCGCGCGAGGTGGCCGCGGCGTTTCCCTGCTCGCGACGGATGGCGGAAATGCGTTTCCGCGCCGCGACCGGGCACTCGATCCTCGACGAAATCCACGACGTCCAGATCGAACACGCGAAACGGATTCTGGAAACGACCCACGCCAAGGTGTCGATGGTCCCGTCCATGTGCGGCTACGAATCCAATCCGTTTTTCATGGCCCTCTTCCGCCGCAAAACCGGCAGGCCCATGCACGAATGGCGCAATCTCGGCGCCGCCCGCGCCAAAGGCGGCGGCGCCCGCGGTGCAGGAGCAGGGACCGAATAGCCGACGGCCCCTGAATTCCGATTCTTCCCGGACGCCTCCGCGCCGGGCGCGGCGTCATTCCGCGAAAAGCGTCAGCGTGGAGGCCTCGGCGCGGACGGAGTTGCGCGCGACTTTGGGCTGCCGCACGAGGGCCTGGTCGCCGCGGACGTTGCCGTGCGGCGCGAACTGCGGGCAGGCGCTGGCGACATCGACGCGCAGCCTGTCTCCCGGCTCCAGCCGAAACGCCAGGTGGTCGAACCGGAACGCCAGCAGCTTCTCCTCGCCCGGCACGTAGTCCGAGCCGTCGCCGCAAAGCGACCGCAGGTCGTCGCGCAGCAGATACCAATTCCCGTCGCGCTTTCCCACGCTGACGCGCACGAAGAAGCAGGTGTCCTCGCAGTCGCTCGTCACGGCGAGATGCGCCTCCATGTGCCCGAGGACGTCGGTCTGCTCCTCCGCGGGCGGCAGCACGAACGACGCCACGTCGTCGCGGAAGTCCGGCTCCGGCTGCAGTTGCATTCCGCCGAAGCATCCGGCCGCCGAACCCGGAAATCCGGGCGGCTCGCGCAGCGGATCGTATGTCCAGGAGCGGACTCCGACGCCGAGCGGGAGGTCGATGCGCCGAGTCCCCTCCCCGAATCCGTCGGACTCGATCCACCGCTCTTCCCAGAGCGCGTATTGGCGCACCTTTCCCGGGGGCGCGAAGCGGCATGGCCGGCCCGTCCGGCAGTAGTCGAACCAGTCGAACATCCGCATCGGAGAGGAAATGCCATCACCGTCCTTGAAGCGCGCGAGGGTCCGCCTCATTTCCGGGGCGACCTGCAGGCCGTGGTCGAAGGCGTTCACGATGAACGAGCAATTCGCCAGCCGCTCCCTCGGCGCAGTGCGCCACATCTCAATCATGCCCTCGGCGAAGAGGTCGAAGGCCCCGGTGAGAAGCAGCAGGGGCATGGTCGATTTCCTGAACGCGTCGATTCCGTCGGAGGCGCTTCCCACCGCGTCGGAGCGCCAGAACGGGTCGTCGCGGCGCGGATGCGCCAGAATGCCGTCCAGGACCTCGTCGCGCACGCCCCAGAAGCGCCCGGAGAAGTCGGCGAGCGGAAAGTCCCGCAGGCTCGCGGACTTGTCCGCATCAGCCCTTTCGCCCGACGGATGGTAGAGCGAGAGCATCCATTCGCCGATGAGTCCGGTCTTGAAAAAGCCGTTGCGGTAGCTGGCGTTGTAGGCATCGACGTCCATGATCGGCAGCCAGCCGCCCTTGACGTCCGGCGGATTCGTGTCGAGCCAGGCCCAATGGGCCGAAGAGTGATAGCTTCCGCCCACGAGAAAGATTTCGCCGTTGTACCACGGCTGGCTCCTGATCCAGTCCAGAAGCGCGAGGCCGTCCTCGCGCTCGTCCTCGAACGGGACCCAGTGCCCTTCGCTGCGTCCCCTGCCGCGACAGTGCTGCATGAGCGTGAGATAGCCCCGGTAATACGCGGGCGCCGACATCATCGCGAACGCGGTCATGTTCACCGGCTTGTCGTCAACATAGGGGGTGCGGAGGATTGCCACGGGCATCTTCCGCCCCGCCCGAGGTTTGATGCCGTAGGTGAAGAGACGGACGCCATCCCGCGCCGGAACCATCTCCTGATAGGTGTCCGGAAGGAGGATTCCGGCCCGCGCGGAAACAGCGACGAGCGCGACAAGGGTCTGGAGCGGAGTTTTCATGTTAGTTTGCAGATTCGCGGTCGGCGGCGAGCGTCCTGAAGGACAGCCCGAACTTCGCGAGGTACTTGGCGAGGCGGTCGGAGTCGTTCGCGGTCTTCTTGGCGAGGCGCGACACGGCGAAGAGCCTCTTGCCGGCCTCCGCCGCAGTGCGGCTCGCGCGGCACACTTCAGCCACGTCGCGCAGCTGCGCCAGGTCAAACCGGTCGAAACGCTCCGCGAAGTCCGCACCGAGGACGTCCGCGAGCGGGTCCGAAAGTCGCTGGCCGCCTTCGGCGGCGTCGCATGTCGCAGGTCGCGAGTTGCAGGTCCGGCTTTCGACATGCGACTTGGAACTTGCGACATGCGACCGCGCGATCTCCGCCTCTACGTCCGCGACAGCGATCCGCCCGCCGTCGGCGAGCGTCGCGAGGCGCGTCACGCACGCGTTGAACTCGCGGAAGTTCCCGCGCCACGGCGTGGCGGGGTCGAGCGCCCAGGCAAGGAACCGGCGGCGAGCCTCCTTGTTGAAGGACAGGCGCTTGCCCGTGCGCGCGTTCCACTGCTCCAGCTCGTAGTCGAGGTTCGGCTCGATGTCCTCGCGCCGCTCCGCCAGGCCCGGCAGGCGGAAGCTCCACAGGTCGATGCGCGAAAGCAGGTCCTCGCGGAAGCGCCCGGCCGCGACGTCCGCGCGCAGGTCGCGGTTGGTGCCGCAAATGAGCTGGAAGTCGCTCTCCGCCTCCTTGTCGCTCCCCAGCGGAAGGAAGCGCTTTTCCTCGATCGCGCGCAAAAGCATCGCCTGCTCGTCCGCGCCAAGCTCGCCGATTTCGTCAAGGAAGAGCAGCCCGCCGTCCGCCGCCTTCAGCAGGCCCGGACGGTCCGCCGCCGCGCCCGTGTAGGCTCCCTTGCGATGGCCGAAGAGCGCGCTTGTGGCCTGATCGCCGCGCAGAGTCGCGCAGTTCACGTCCACGAACGCGCCCTGAAGCAGCCCCTTGGCCTTCCGCAGCTCATAGACGCGCCGCGCTAGCTGCGACTTGCCCGCGCCCGTCGGCCCCGTGAGCAGGATCGGGTCGCGCGAGCGCACGGCCACGCGCTCCACCGTCTCGATGAGCGCGTTGAACGCCGCGTTGCGCGTCTCGATGCCTCCCTTGAGCGACGTGATGTCGTCGCGCTTCTCGCTCGCGAACCGGCGCGCGAGCGCGTCGTAGCGCGAAAGCTCCAGGTCGATCACGCGATAGGTTCCGCGAGGCCCGCAGTTGCGCTTCGACCCCTTTCCCGAGGGCGACGTCTGCACGAGCTTGCCAGGCAGGTGGTGCGACTCGTTGAGCAGGAACAGGCAGATCTGCGCCACGTGCGAGCCCGTGGTGATGTGGACATACCAGTCGCGCTCCTCGCGGTCGAACCGCCGCGCGAGCGCGTAGTCGTAGAGCTTGCCGTAAACCTCCCCGAAATCCCACGGATCGTCGAACTCCATGAGCTCGGGGACGACCACCGTGTCCGGCGAGGCCGTCCTGATGTCGCGGACCACGCTGTCGGCCAGCCCCTTGAACTGCGACTGGTAGAGCAGGTGGAACTCGTCGAAGTGCAGATCCTCCTGCATCGCGAGCGCCACGTTCGGGCGCCACGCGTTCCAGCGGTCCTTGCCGCGCGGCCCGTGCGCGTCGAGCGTCGAGCCGAGAAGGGAGATGATCGAAGTCTTCATGAAGGAGAGGGGGCGGGCTGCGTCGGCCGCGATGCGGCCTCGCGCCCGCCCCGATGGTTGAACCACGCCGATTCTACACGAATCCGTTCTAGAAATCTATCAAAATTTCTAGAACAGGTCGTGACGGGGTGCACCCCGCCACGCGCCAACGAATTCTTCGGGGACGACATCGGTGTCGCCAGTGCATCGACCGCCCCATTGCCGGAGATTTTTCCGAGGCGTTTGCCTCGTTGCCTCCCCCCCCCGATTGCCGCCCAATGACACAACCGGAAGAAATCGTCGTAAGTCCTTGAAAAATGCATTCTCCGACCGTAGTAAAACTTCGATTCCACCGTGCGTGAT
>DJYI01000083.1 GCA_002448475.1 Verrucomicrobia bacterium UBA6982 | reverse complement strand
CGTTTTGAACACAGTTGACTCCAATCTCTGCGGCTCTGCGTATCTGCGTGAGCCACTATACGACGCCGACAGCAACCTCCTTTTCGATGGCGTTTTCCGCTACGCCTACGACGCGGAGAACAGTCTTCGCGCAGTCACATCGGCAAGTCTCACCAACGGCGCGGTCCGCGTCCTCAACGCCTACGACCACAACGACCGGCGAGTCCGCAAGACGGTCCAGAGGCTCATGCTTCCAGAATCCGTTCCTCCCGCGCCGCCGCAATCGGCCGAATGGTCCACCACCGCGACACACACCTACTTCTACGACGACTGGAATCTCATTGAAGAGCGGATTGCCCGCGACGACGGCACCGCCACCACAAACCGCTACATCTGGGAAAAAGACCTCTCCGGCTCCCTTCAAGGCGCCGGCGGCGTGGGTGGGCTTGTCGCCGTGTCCCGTAACGGTCTGCACTACTTCCCGAGCTACGACAACAATGGCAACGTGACAAAATACCTCGACGAGAGTGGCACTGTAGTCGCCGAATACACCTACGACGCCTTCGGCCGCACCGTCACCGCCACCGGCCCTCTCGCCGACACCTTCCCGCACCGCTTCTCCACCAAGTACTTCGACCCTGAAACCGGACTCTACTACTACGGCTACCGGCACTATTCTCCCACCCTCATGCGCTGGCTCAACAGGGATCCGATTGAAGAGAATGGTGGAATGAATCTTTATGCCTTTTGCAAAAATAATCCATTGTGGAAATTCGACAAAGACGGACGCGCCTTTTTTGCATATCGTCCACTTGACGGATTCCTAAATCCACTAGGAGTTGTGGGCTCGTATGAAGACGATCGGGCAAACTCCGTAATAGGACATGAACACTTGTTTTTTGAAGACGGAAAAAGTCCATCAAATCTTGGATTCTTTTCCGATGGAACGGTAAAATCTGACAATACGCATACTAATTATCGATCACCTCATAGCAAGGGATGGAAAGATTGTATCATGCGACTCGCGGTTGCTGCAGTGAACCCAAAACCATACCGGTTGCTGGGAACCAACCAATATAATTGTCAGGACTGGGCTGAAGAGGTGCGACGCACATATCGTCGGATTCTTAGAACTGGATACAGCCGCTGACGCCCCAAGAATAATATTGAAATTCTGAAATGGAAACTCCAGATTATCACTATTCATATTTATACATGACATGGCGTGTTTTCGTCATGTTGTTCCCGCTACTTTTCGCCAAATCATATCTGTTGGTTTGCTTCCTTTCATGGATTATGTTTCGTTGCAAGCATGTTAGATTCAAACCTTTGACGAAACTGGCCGTCGCAGCCATTATTGGGTTAATCTGTTTTGTTTTCGGTGCTCTGTATTTTTTCCTTTACCAAATACCATACTGCAAATACTAACCATCGATCATTCCGTAATGTCTGAAGATTTCAGCAAGTGTGAAGTGAAAATCATGATGTCGCGCATCCAATTTTCCAGTGCAATTTCAATGTTAGTATGCAGGATCGCGACTGGCTAGAGGCAATGAACAGACGTGTTGGAGAAGAAGCGGTATATTCCGTCCTGCGCCATAATTGCCGATTGTTTTCACAAATTGAATTCGAGAAAGCTCCTGGAAAAGAAGAATGAAAACAAAATTCAAATGCCTTTTCATGTTCTGTGTCACAGCGTTTGTTTCGTATAACTTGGGCGTCCTATCGATAAAAGCCACCACGAAACTCCCGATGGGCATTTCATCAGAATACGCATTGTTGGCTATCGAACGACAAATCCGGAATTGCAAAAATAACACTGGCATATTTCCTGATGATTGCAGACAAATCTCTTCTCCGGAGGAACTAGAAAAAGAGTTGATTTTTTCACCGGCTTGTGCTGGTAAAATCGATGTATTTTGCATTGCCCAGACAAATGTCGTATTAAGGACATTTGAAAAGATGTTATCGCAGCCAAATGACGGATTCATTGTCCTGAAAATCATCCCTGTTCCAGATTGACAGCGGATGTATTTTGGCAAAATAGTTGGTCGAAAAAAACAACCACTCCTGAATATGACAAACCATTGCGCGAAAAAAAATGAAAAGTAGATTTTGTGAAAAAGATGTTTATTCGGTCGGACGTCACAATTGCAGGGTATTCGCACAGGCAGAATTCAACCCAGTGCCATAGGAAAAAACAATGAGTCGCTTCGTTTTTCTATTTACCATTCTGATCTCGTTCATAGGAGGGTGTTTTTTTGAGAGTTCAATTACACGCATTCCGAAAGACACGCTTACATGCGGACGTATTTCTACAATTGAACGAGGCATAAGGACTTATTATGCTCAACAGGGTGAACTTCCGAATACGCTTGAGGATATTTCAGAAATGCCAGGCAAACAGCATATAGTTCTGAATAATGGATGGAACCGACCAATTTTTTACACCAAAAAAAATAACAAGATCGTTGTGTTGACAACATATGGCCCAGATGGCGAATGCGGACCTGTCGTTCAACAATTCATACGCGAATTCAATGTGGACAAATGATTTCCAGACGAATGTTAGCAGAAATTCACCAGTTAAAAGTTGTGAGTCGCTAATGTGCAGATATACATGTTCACTCCAGCGGGAAGGGTATCGCCGGGCGCTTGCCACGAACATCACGACAAGCGTGAGCGGAGTCACCGTCGAAACGCTCGCATATTCCTTTGACGCGCTCGGCCGCCCCGTTTCGCGCAATGCCGATTCATTCGGCTACAACGCCAGAAGCGAAGTCGTTTTCTCACGCGGAGGCGCGGAGAACGCGGAGAACACCTACGCCTACGACTACATCGGCAACCTGACTCTCCACGAATCCCCCGCCGCCACCAACGCCTACACCGCCAACAACCTCAACCAGTACACCGCAATCTCAAACCTCTGCGCCTCTGCGCCTCTGCGTGAGACCAATCCAGCATACGACACCGACGGCAACCTCGTCTCCGACGGAGTCTTCGCCTACGACTACGACTCCGCGAACCGACTGACTTCGGTATCCTCCAACGGCATTTCCGTCGCCACATTCGCCTACGACGCGAAATCCCGCCGCATCCGCAAAACCACGCCATCCGCCACGCACACGTATTTCTACGACGACTGGAACCTCGTCAAGGAAACGGTTCAACGGTCCAACGGTTCAACGGTTCAACGGACCTACGTCTGGGGCAAAGACCTTTCCGGAACGCTGCAAGGCGCAGGTGGAGTAGGCGGACTCCTTGCAGTCATCCACGATAATATTCCGTATTTCCCGTGCTACGACAACAACGGCAACATCACGCGCTACCTTGACACCTCCGGCGCGACCGTCGCCGCATACACCTTGACACCTCCGGCGCGACCGTTGCCGCATACACCTACGACGCCTTCGGCCGCACCGTCGCCGCCAGCGACCCTCTCGCCGACTCCTTCCCGCACCGCTTCTCCACCAAGTACTTCGACCCTGAAACCGGACTCTACTACTACGGCTACCGGCACTATTCTCCCACCCTCATGCGCTGGCTCAACAGGGATCCAATTGAAGAGGATGGAGGCTTGAATTTGTATACAATGTGCAGAAATGACGTTTTGAGTTCAGTTGATATAACACAGAAGAAGGCTGGCGGCGTGTTCTTCTGGTTCTTACCGGATCGCAAGGATGCAGCCATGCGCGCAGGGCGGGCGGAGGGGAAGCTCCAGTTCGCCTGGTGCCCGCGACGTGGCGTCGATGCGGTGCCAGTCGCCGTGCGGGCCGAGGAGTTCGACGGTTTCCGGCGCGAACGGCGCGCGCAGCCGGATCGGCCCGAGCTCGTCGAATCCGGTGTTGAAAATGGCGAGGAGCGTCGTGCCGTCGGGGCGGCGCCGCTCCAGCACCGTGGCGTCCTGGTCGTTGAGAGCCGCCCAGTCGTCCCAGCCGAGTTTCGACAGCGCCTTGAGGAACCACGCCTTGCGCATGTCCGTGAGGGCGGGCTGGAACATCCCGTGCCCCTTCGCGAAGAAGGCCGTCGTCACGACGCGCCCGCCGAGCGCGTTCGTCGTCCGCACCATTCCCGGCGCCACGACCTCCACTTCCGGCGATCCGGCGAAGGGGCTGCGGCAGAGTTCCGTGACGATCTCCGCATCCGGCGCGAGGGGTTCGAGGAGCGGCGCGCCGCCCTGCGCGGCGCTTGCCCGAAGAGCGGCCGTGTGGTAGACTCCGCCCCATCACGAACCCCACGGAGAAATCCGCCACCCGGAACCCGCCACATCACAAACCAACCTTTTAGCGACTGCTAAACGACGCCACGCTGGAAACGTTCCACACTTCCCCCATTCGTCGTTAGACCTGACAAGGCAATAACACGCCTTGTGCTGAATCGTAGCAGACCGCGCCCATCCGGGCGCGTTCTTGACATGCATTCAGCACAGGCCCGTGGAACGGCCTCCAGCGTGGGCATGGATTGAGGACGCGCTTTTTTATAGCCGCCTTTCCTTCCGGCCCCGCTCGCGATGCAGACGTATTGCGAGCATGAAGGCTACCTCAACAACAACGAAAGCGACCACACCGGCGGACAGTGCGGACAAGATCCACACGTTGTTGCCGCACCTCGGCTTCCGCAAGGCCCTTGTCGGCGACCGGTGGGAGCGCGCCTTTCCCGGCGTGGCGACGCCATTGGAGGTCGATTGCGACGCGGGCGCGTTCCTCTACGAAAAGATTGGCATCGCGGTTTCCTCCGCCACCACAGCCAACTTCTCCCAGCCCGAAAACTTCGTTGTCTTCGAATGCGTCTGCCGACTCCTCGAAAAGGGCTACAGACCAAAGGACATTGAGCTGGAACCCGAATGGAAGCTCGGCCACACGGACAAAAGCGGCCGCGCCGACATCTGGATCCGCACGACCGGCAAGGGAGGCAAGAAGGATTCGCTGCTTATCATCGAATGCAAGACGTTCGGACGGGAGTTTACCGCCGCCTGGCGCGACACCTTGGAGGATGGAGCACAGCTGTTCAGCTATTTCCAGCAGGAGCGCGGCACGAAGTTCCTGTGCCTCTACGCGTCCGGCGTGGCGGACGGCAAGGTCGTCTCCGACTGCCGGCTGATCAATGTCCAGGACAACCCCGACTACCTCAAGACGCTCCCGAAGGTCCGGCGCGGCGGATATGCCGCCGCCACGAGCAACAAGCAGCTTTTCGCCGTCTGGCGCGACGCCTACTTGTGCGATTTCGCCACGCAGGGCCTCTTCGAGAAGGACATCGCCCCCTACCGCCCGGGCAAGAACAAATACTCCGCCGCCGACCTGCGCGAACTCGATCACGACTCGATGCAGCGCAAGTACCACGAATTCGCCACCATCCTGCGCCAGCACAACGTGAGCGGACACGAGAACGCCTTTGACAAGCTCGTCAACCTCTTCCTCGCGAAGCTCGTGGACGAGAAGCGCAACGCGGCCGACCTGCGCTTCCATTGGAAGGGCGTCGCCTACGACGACGCTTACGCGCTGCATGACCGCCTCCAGCGCCTCTACACGACCGGCATGATGGACTTCCTCGGCGAAACCGTCACCTACATCGACGAGCAGGACGTCAAGAAGGCGTTCCGCCGCTTCGAGCGCGACCCCGACGCCACGAAGGACGCAATCCTCGAATACTTCCGCCAGCTCAAGTTCTACACCAACAACGACTTCGCCTTCCTCGACGTCCACAACGCCCGCCTCTTCGAGGAGAACTTCGCGATCCTCCTCAAGATCGTCCGCATGCTCGAGGACGTGCGCCTCCTCACCGACACGCCGAACCAGTTTCTCGGCGACCTCTTCGAAGGCTTCCTTGACCGCGGCGTGAAGCAGAGCGAAGGGCAGTTCTTCACCCCGCTCCCCGTCGTCCGCTTCATCGTCTCCTCGCTACCGCTCCAGGAGCTCGTGCGCGACTCCGGCGACCCGCCGCGCGTCATCGACTACGCCTGCGGCGCCGGGCACTTCCTCAACGAATACGCGCAGCAGATTAAGCCGTTCCTCGCTGCCTACGCGCCGGACGGCGCGCGCGCCCACCACGGCGCCATCGTCGGTGTCGAGAAGGAGTACCGCCTCTCCAAGGTCGCAAAAGTCGCCGCGTTCATGTACGGAGAGGACGACATGCGCATCGTCTATGCCGACGCGCTCGCCCGCCGCGACGACCTCCCGGAGGGCTCCTTCGACCTGCTCGTCGCCAATCCCCCGTATTCCGTGCGCGGATTCCTCGCCACGCTCTCCGAGGAGGACCGCGCCCGCTTCGAGCTCTCCGGCGCCGTTCCCTCCGGCTCGCTCGAAAGCTTCAACGGCATTGAGACGTTTTTCGTCGAACGCGCCGCGCAGCTCCTGAAGCCCTGCGGCCTCGCCGCCGTCATCCTGCCCTCCAGCATTCTCTCCAACGGCGCGGCCGCCTACCGCCGCTGCCGCGACATCCTCCTCAGGATGTTCGACGTCGTCGCCATCGCCGAATTCGGCTCCGGCACATTCGGCAAGACCGGCACGAACACCGTCACGCTATTCCTGCGCAAGAAGGACGCGCCGCCGGACTTCGCCGCCCACTGCGCCAACCGCGCCGACGCCTGGCTCGCCGCGAACCACGCCGGCGACGAGGTTTTCCAGGACGCCGCCGCGCTCGACCGCTACTGCGCCAAACGCGGCTTCGACCCCGCCGCGTACCGGGAGTTTTTAGCCGCAAAGAACGCGGAGGACGCAAAGAAAACGCAGATTTTCGCCCACGACGCCGTCCGCTCACTGCTTGCCGGTTTCGCAAAGCGCACCGCCAAACAGAAGTGGACGGCGGACGAACGTGCTGCCGAGGATCTGAAGTTCATCCACGCCGAGGAGCGCGAACGCCTGCGCGTGTTTCTCCTTGCCGATTCCAACCCGGTCTCCGTCCTGCTCGTCAGAATGCCGTCCGAGACGAAGGCCGCAAAGGCGTTCCTCGGCTACGAATGGAGCGCCCGCAAGGGCAGCGAGGGCATCAAGTACCTCGGCGCGCAGGACGCCGCGTCCCCGTCGGGCGACGACGACGACGCGCTCGCCCGCAACAAGGGCATCGAGTCCATCCGCACGCCCCTCTTCGACAACGCGCATCTCGCGAACGAGGAGGCGGAAAAACTCAACTCCCTTATCCGCCGGAACTTCCGGGGGACGCTCGGCGCGGTTCCCGAAAGCCTCCGCCCCTTCGCACGGACCGTTCCGCTCGTCGATCTACTCGACTTCGACGCGACCGACTTCGACCTCCAGATCCGTACCGGCGCCACCGCCTCCGCCCCCGCCGTCAGCAGCAAGTTTCCCCTCGTCCGCCTCGGCGACGTGGCGCCCTACGTCACCGAGCGCATTTCCTACGACAGCATCGCGGCCGACTCCTACGTGTCAACCGACAACATGCTTCCGCAATGCGGCGGTGTCGTACCCTACGACGGGACTCCCGATGTCGATAGCGTCATTCACTACAAGGCGGACGACATCCTCGTTTCCAACATCCGCCCGTATCTCAGGAAAACCTGGCTTGCGGACCGGGAAGGCGGATGCTCGCCGGACGTTCTCGTGTTCCGCGTCACCGATGCGAAGACGGTCATTCCGTCCTTCGCGACCATTCTGCTCAAGCAGGACGCCTTTTTCGATTACATGATGTCGGGAAAGAAGGGGATGAAAATGCCGCGCGGCGACAAGCAGGCGATACCGTCGTTCCCATTCCCTCTTCCTCCGCTTTTCGTCCAGCGGCAGGTGGTGGAGGAATGCGCGGCGGTGGATGCCGACTGCGCCAGGGCGGAAAAGGCAATCGCGGACGCCAAGGCGAAAATCGCGGCCATCATGGCGGGGGTGAAGGGAGAAACCCGAAAACTCGAATCGCTCCTTGTAAAAGTATCTGGCGCGACCACGAAGATTCCCGAAAACCAGATTCGGGAGTCCGGTTCGATTCCCGTTGTGACACAGGAAACAGGCAAGACGATTTCCGGCTATACGGACAACGCGACACCAATAACGGATCTTCCGCTCATCGTTTTTGGCGATCACTCGTGCTCGTTCAAGTTCATGGACAAGCCATTTGTTCGCGGCGCTGACGGGACGCAACTCATCAAGTCCGACCCATCCATCGTAAACCCGAAGTACTTATTTGCCTTTCTGCGTTCTGCCGACATCCAAAATGCCGAGAAATACGAAAGGCACTTCAAGTATTTGAAATCCGTGATGGTTGCGCTCCCCTCCCTTGCCGAGCAGGAGAAGGTAGTCGCGGCGGTGGAGGCGCAGGAGACGGCGATCGCGGCGGCGAGGGAGACGCTTGCGGACGCGGCGGCGAGCAAGGCCGCGATCCTCGGAAAGTTCGGAATTATTCAATAGAACAATCTACATCACACGCAGGGTAGGCGGAGGGGAAGCGCCAGTTCGCCTAGTGCCGGCGACGCGGCGTGGAGCGTCCTACCGCACGATTAGCACGAAGGGGTTAGTCTTGCCGAACTCGATCTTCACCGTGGCGGGCGAGGTGCCGGCGGTGTAGGTGTAGGCGGGCCCGTCGATGGTTTCGGAAAGGATCCACGCCCCGTTTTCGAGCGTCCAGACCTTCACGCGGTTCGGCATGGAGCCGTCCACGGCGGAAGCGGCGCCCTCGAAGACGTGGGTGCCGAAGACCTCGTAGGCGTCGGCGGCGAGCGCGCCGTTGTAGTCCGAAGCCGCGACGACGACGTTCGTCGCGGCGAGCGCGCCGTCAAACCGCGCGACGTCGACCTTGTAGTTGTGCGCGATCTCGGCGTCCGAGAGGACGCGGTTGTAGGCGCGCACGGCCTTCATCGTGCCGACCAGCTGTGAATACGCATTGTTGTTGTCCTTGCCGTTTTGGTAAAACTTGTTGCCGACGAAGAAGAATGCTGGCGGCATGCTCTTCACGGTTACGCGGTTCCGTGTCTGGTCAACGGTGCCGCGCCTGTAGGAGCGGAAGGTCGCCGTATCCATGACGAAGGCCGCATGTTTTCCGTCCCATGGCTGAGTGATGTTTGCGCGGTCGCCTCCGCCGCTCCAGGTGTCGGTCTTCCAACGGCACGAACCGTCCGTTTTGTAGGTGTGAATGCTCATGTCGTTGTCGTGCGCCGCCCAGGCGACGTTCGTGTGGCCGAAGCTCAGGAGGCAGGGCCAGTCGCCGACCTGATCCGAGCCTTTGACGTCGCAGGCGATTTCCATCGTGCCGACGGTGCCGAGCGACTTGAGCTTGTTCTTGTCCGTGTTCAGGTAGAAGTAGCTCTTTTCGTTCTCTGGGCCAACTGCGAAGTAGTAGCCATCTTTCGTCCAGTGGCTGTTGTCGTTGACGCCCATGTTCGCCTGTTCGCCGGAGACGAGTTCGCGCCAGGGGTGCGAAGCGCTGTCGACGTGGGCCGCGCCGATGCCGTCGTTGCAGATGCCGTCGTACCAGACGACCATGCCGCCCGGCGCGTAGTCGGCGATGGTGTAGTCGGCGGCGCGGCGGATGCCGGAAACCGGCTCCCAGAGCCACGTGAGGCGGTAGGTCTCGTAGGGCGCTGCGGGGGCGGTCCATTCGACGGCGCCATCGCCGTTGCGCAGGACGCGCTCCGAAACGACCCATGAGGAAAGCGTCGAATCGTAGGTTTCGACGACGTAGCCTGCGGGGGCGTATTCGACGGAACCGACGGTCTTCGTGGAGACTCCGGAGGAGAAGGTCCACCCCTCGGGGAAATACATTCCCGCAGGTTCGCGTCCGGAGAAGCCGCGCGGGTCGGCGACCACCTCGACGGCCGTTGCGGCGGAGCCCTCGAAGCGGGCGGCGTCGGCTGCGGCGTTCTGCGCGACCTCGCCCGGCGACAGCGCGCGGTTGTAGATGCGGACGGACTTCATCGTACCGACGGCCTGGTATTTCTGGGCCGTGCTGTAGTTGGCGACGTACCACCGGGTCGCGGGAATCTCGACCACGCTTGCGCGGGCCCGGGTGTTCTTCAGTGTTCCGCCCTCGTATGCCCGCAGGCCGTCGGAGACGGCTTCGCCGAGCGAGAAAGAAGCCTGTTTCCATCCCCATCCGACGATCGTCGGGCGGTAGTCGTTTCCGGTGCCGCCGGTCCAGCCGGTCGCGTTCAGGCAGAGCGTCCCGGACGTGTTCAATCCGCAGATTCCGTTGTTGGCGCCGCGGCTGACGAAGTAGGATCCCCAGTCGAAGCCGGACTGATCCGACAGTTTGCCGTCGAAGGCGAATTCGAACGTGGCCCGCGTCATCGCGGGCGTGGCGTTGGCGAGCTGCGCGTAACTGGACGCGGAGTCGTAGCAAAAGTAGTAGCCGTCGTCGCGCCAGCCGGAGGAGGCGTTGGCCGTAATCGCGGCGTTGTTGGCGGGGTTTGCGAGGTTGGCCCACTGCGTGGCGGAGGCGTTGTGGACTCCCTTGCCGGCGTTCCAGATGCCGTCGAGCCAGACGACGAGGCCGTCCGTCGCGTAGGAGGTGAGGGTGCCGGTGGCTGCGGCCCAGTTCCAGGTGATTTTCACCTTCTCCGATTCGGAGACTTCGACGGCGAAAACGCCGTCGCGCACGTCAGGCGCGCCCCATGCGCCGTTCTTCCATGTCTCGACCGTGCAGCCCGTGAGGGCGTAGGTGGTGCCGGAGACGGTGCGGGAGGCTGGCGCGGTGAAGACATGCGAGCCGTCGACGGCATAGACGCCGGGGACCTCATTGCCGTTCGCGCCGACTACGGACGTGGCGACAACGGCGTTCGTGACGGGCATCATGCCCTCGAAGCGCGCGGCGTCGATGGCCGCGTTCTGCGCCACCTCTTCCGCCGTGAGCGCCCGGTTGTAGATGCGGAAGGCTCGGATGACACCGACAAATTGCCGTCCCCAGTCGATTTGCCTGATGTTGGTGGCGAGCATCCAGCGCGTGGCCGGAATGGTGTTCACGCCGGTCGAACCGGCCGATGCGGAGGTTTTGAACGTGCCGGAATCGTAGGATTTGAAATTGCCCGCTCCTGAAGAGGCGAGCGTGAAGGACGCCTGCTTCCACCCCCACGCAGAGACGGTCGGGCGGTTGTTGCCGCCGGTCCACTGGTCGGCCTTGAAAACCAAGTTCGCGGCCGCCGTGTCGTTAAAGCACACCTTCTGGTCGTTCGTGGCGCTGAAAATCGTGGAAGCCCAAGCTTTCGAGCCGTTCACGGTCGGCTGGGTTGCAGCCTGTGCGTCCACGGCGAACTCGAACGTCGCCTGGGTCATGGAGGGTGCGGCGGAGACGAGCTGAGCGTGACTTGGCTTTGAGGAGGCCCAGCAGAAGTAGTAGCCGTCGTTGCGCCATCCGGAGGAGGCGTTGGCGGTAATCGCGGCTGGGTTCGCGGGGTCGGCGAGGTTGGCCCACTGCGCGGCCGTGGGGTCGTGTGGCTTGCCGACGCCGGCGTTGGCGATGCCGTCGAGGTGGACGACGAGGGCATCCTGCGCGGCATAGTCGCCGGGCTGGTACTTGAGCGTGGCGCGCGCCGGAAGGGCGGCGATCACGAGTGCGGACGCGCCGAGGACGGCGCGGCATAATGCCTGTTGCGCTGTGTGTTTCATGTTTCTTTTCCTTGGAGTGGATTGCTATCGGACTATCTTGCGGAGCGACAAGGCGGAAGTGTGGATGTGGCAAGACGGAACTGCCCAGACAGGATGTCCGGATCGACCTTGCGTCCGGCGCGGTCGTGGGTGTCGAATCCAAGCGCCTCAGGATCGACCCCGCAGAAGTAGCCTCCCTTCATGCCATTGATCTCCACCTCGCCATCCATCGTCATGCGCACGATTGCGCTCACTGGCTCGGAATTGAGGAACGAGTGGTTCGAAACCGGGCATTTGGCCATTATTTCCGCCGGGTAGGCGTGGTGCTCGCCATCGACCCAGGTGAGGGACGAGGCGGAGTTCACGTCGAAGAAGGCCATGCCGCCGCGCACCGTGAGCTCGTTACGGTGGTAGTGGCCGTTGAAGAAAACGACGGGGCGGCCCTTGCGCTCGCGATCGACCATGTCGATGATCTCGCGTCCGTTGGCGACGCCGCCGCGCTCTTGCGAGAAGAGGAAACTCGCGTGGGAAAAGACGCAGACCGGGCCGGGCGCTGTAGCCACGGCCTCGCGCAGGAAATCGACCTGTTCCGGCGGAAGGACGACCTCCTTCTGATGGCATTTCTCCCACTCCGACTCGTCGGCGTAGTGCTTCAACTTTCCGTCCGGCCCGTGGTGGTAGTTGTTGTCCAGGGCGACGAAGCGGAAGCCGCGCACGTCGAAGGAGTAGTAGTTGCGCGCCATCGAAAAGGCGTCCAGGACCTCCCGCAGGGAATTAGAGCGCTCGAACTCGTGGTTGCCCATGACGTGGTGTGCGGGAATCGGCGCGGCGGCGTATTTGGCAATCATGGCGCGCGCGGCGGCGACGTCATGGCAGAAGTCGCCGCAATGGATCAGAAATTCGGCCTTCGAGCGCACGGCGCGGTCGATGATTGCGGAAAGACGGGCCTCGCAGGACGCCCAGTCGCCCTCGCGCCAGTGCAAGTCGGAGAAAACTGAAAAGGAAATGGAGGAAGTCATGGAAAAAATGTGGGAAGCTTATTATCGTGGGAAGCTTATTATCGGCTCTTCGGATCGGAGCGCCGCGATTCGGACTCCTTTCTCCGCCACTCGCCGATAGTGAGGCCGACAAGACTCACGAAAGCGCGGCTGAGAGCGCGCGGGGACTCGTATCCGCAGAGAGGTGCGATCTCCTCGACCGTCATCGAAGTCTCCCGCAAGAGACGGCGTGCCTCGGCAAGGCGGCGCTCCCGCAACGCCTGGGCGACGCTCTTGCCTGTCATCTGACGGAACCGCAGCGTGACAAGAGTGCGGGAATAATGGCAGTGCCTGACGACATCGACAAGCGACGCGCCGCGGCACGCGTTGGCGTCAATGAAATCTGCGGCCCGCTGAACGATGTCGCCGATCGACGGAGTCGCGGCGGTCGAGCCGCGATTGGCTATCGCCGTGCAGGAGTAGAGCAGAGCCTCGCGCGGCGGCGGGGGACGGCCCGCCATCATTTCGGCAAGGGCGGCGGCGGCGTTGCGCCCGGCGGCGCGTCCGTCAAAGTGGATGCTGGAAATATTGGGTTCGCTGTGACGGCAGAAGACGGGATTGTCATCCATTCCCAGAACCGCCACGTCGCGCGGCACCGCAATGCCCTCGGCCTCGCAGATGCGGATGATGTCATCCGCTGTCTGGTCGTTAGCGGCCACAACGGCAGACGGCTTTTCAAGGGCGCGCAGCCATTCTGTCATGCCCTCGAAATCAGGCCCGGTCACCGCGTTGAGACCGGAAGGGCGCCCGTAATGCCGGAAGCGATGGACTGCGACGCCGCGTCTCCGGAACTCCGCCACGACGGCATCACCGCGGCGGCGCGACCAGCCATGGTCGAAGTAGTTCTCGGCGAACCCGGCGCTGCGGAACCCGGCGCGTGTGAACAGGTGATCTGCCGCCGCGCTCGCAATGGCGCCGAGATCGACGTCCACGCTCGCGGCAAGCGAAGGAGGCTCGGCGACAGCTTCCCCGGCAAGGCATTCGCCAAAATGCACGTAGGGAACGCCGGCGGCGAGCAGCGCGGCGTCCTGGAACTCGTCCTGGTAGAAGGAAATCACGCCGTCGAGCGCCTTGCCGTCGAGCATCCACAGAAGCGACTTGGCGTAGTGCTTGTCGCTGTCGGCGAACCTAATGCGCCAGTTGGCGCCGCTGTCGTGGAGCCAGGAGTGAACGCCGTCTATGACGTCCGCCCCGAACACCCCGTTCATCCAGAGGCTGAGAAGGACGCGCCTTGGGCCGGCGGCGCGTGTCGCGCGCCTCCGCGGCGTTTTTTTTGAGACTGTGCAGTTGCCTTTCATGCTCCGGGTTCGATGGTAGTCGCACAGCCCTCCGGAATCAATGGCAGAACGGACAAAAATCGAGTTCAAATCCGTCAACCGGACATCTCGGGACCTGGAACCCGGAAAATGTCTTGACACCTGAAAAGCGCGGGGGCAGGATTGGCCACGAGTCACTCCGGGCGACTCGGAAAATGATCGGTGGATTTCGTCAGAAAGCGGTTTTGGTCGCCACGCTTCGCGCCGTGGCGGCGATCGCGCTTGCTTCTAGCGCGCCGGCGGTGACGCCGCGCTACGCGGCGGTGATCGACCGCGCCCCATTCGGGCCACCTCCCCCGTCGTCTGGAGCCGCGGACACGGCGGCAGCATCCGATTCCGCCGCGAAGAAGGCCGAAGAACTGGCCGAACGCGCGGCAAGCGAGTGCCCGCTCCGCCTCGTGGCGCTAACGCGCTTCGAGGGGGCGTGCGCCGCGGGCTTCGCGAACACGGCGAGCGGACGCTCCGTCATGCTCCGTCCGGGCGACGTGGAGTCCGGGTGGAAGCTGGTCGATCTTGACCCGGAGTCCGGCTGCGCCATCGTTTCGGGAAGGGTCGGAGAGGGCGAAGAGGCGGAGGAGGCTGAAGTCCTGCTGCGAATAAACACCGCGCCCGGTCAGCCGTCATCCATCCGCCCGTCTCCAAATTCCGCCTACTGGACGGTGCTTCCAGAAGAGGTGTTGCGCCCCCGCGCCGATTCCGAATCAGAAGCGGGATCCTCCGGAACTGGGACAAAGGCCGTCGCCGAAAGCGACGGCGCGGCAGTGGAAATTCCGCCAAGGACAAAGGCCGCAATGGCGGTCGAGTCCGGCGACACCACGCGCCTGACGCGGCAGGAGGAGGCTGAGCTGCGCCGCCGCGCGACAGTCTCGCCGCCGGAGGGAGGCGAGCCGCGTCTCTCGTATCGACTGCTGCAAAGTCTCCGCGCCGAGGCACTGCGCAAAAAGGCCGACGCCGCGCGCGAAGTCGCGCTGGCCGCCGCCGCGGAGCGCGCCCGCGAGCTTCTCGAGGAAAAGGAAGCGCGCCAGGCGGCCGAAAACGAGGCAAAGCTCCTTGAGCGGGAAAAGGAGATGCGGCGCCGCGCGGGAGTCGTGGCCGCGCTTCAGGCGGGATACGACGTCGAGGTGGACTTCGAACTCTCGGCGCAGGAGGCGGCAACTCTGCGCGAGGCCGGATACGAAGTGCCAGACGAGGCGCTCGAAGATCCGCCGGAAGAATAGCAGCAAGAACAGACGAGGAACGACAATGATAGACTACGAGGAATTCGGCGCGCGGGCAAAGGCGACGCCACTCAGGTGCGTTGCTCTGGTGCGCCACGGCGAAAGACCGCCGATAGATCCGACCGATCCCACATTCGGCGCGAACCTGCCACTTTCGGAGGCTGGGCGGCGCATGGCGCGGGAGTGCGGACAGGCCCTTGCCAAGGCCGGACCGCCCCTTGGCGAATGGTCGTTTCTGGCTTCAGTCCTGCTCCGCACGCGCATTACGGCCGGATGCGTCGCCTCCGCGATGGGAGCAGACGAGAACTCCGTCAGAACAAGCGCCGAGGCGAGCATCCCGGGCATCTGGATTGAGGATCAGGCGAGACTTTTCCGCCACTACCACGCGGAGGGAGCCGTGCCGTTCACCGACCGCTTCATGCGCGACGGACGCGCCGAGGGCTACCGCCCGATCGCCGAGACGACGCCTCTGGCCATGAAGTGGCTGAACCGCGGCTTCGGCTCACGCTGCGCGTTCATCGCAACGCACGACGTCTTCGCCGCCATGCTGCTGCGCGGAACTGGCGCGGCCAGCCCCACCTGCGAGCACTGGGTCGCGTTTCTTCAGGGCTGCGCGTTCTTCGAGCGGCCGGATGGCGGCTGGGACTGCGAGTATCTCGTTCCCGACAAGGAGGACTGGCGGCACGCGTTCGTCCAGTAGCCCGGCCCGCGCGGGCGCTCAGCGCTCCGTGCGAACCGGATTGTCGAGAAAGTCGCGATACGCAAGGGCGAGGCCCTTTTCAAGCGGAACGGTGGGCGCCCAGCCGAGCGCCTTGGCGCGGGAGATGTCAAGCAGCTTGCGCGGCGTCCCGTTCGGGCGCGACGTGTCCCACTTGATTTCGCCACTGTATCCGACGGTCTTCGCGACAAGAGCCGCAAGGTCGCGAATCGGAAGCTCCACGCCGGAGCCGGCGTTGACGGGCTCGTCGCCGCTGTAGCGCTCCATCACGACAAGGCACAGCTGCGCAAGGTCGTCAACGTAGAGGAACTCCCGCAGCGGAGAACCGTCGCCCCAGCACGTCACGGACGGCGCGCCGGACTCCTTCGCCTCGTGGAAGCGGCGAATCAGGGCAGGCAGGACGTGACTGTGCTCCGGATGGTAGTTGTCGGCCGGGCCGTAGAGGTTCGTCGGCATGACGGACACGAAGTCCGCCCCGTATTGCCGGTTGAGGTAGGCGCAGTATTTCAGGCCCGCGATCTTCGCCAGGGCGTAGCCCTCGTTCGTCGGCTCAAGCGCGCTGGTGAGCAGACAGGACTCCGGCATCGGCTGCGGGGCGAACTTGGGATAAATGCAGGACGAGCCGAGAAACAGAAGCTTGCGGCATCCGTTTTTCCACGCGGCGTGGATCGCGTTCATCTCCAGCATCGCGTTGTCGTAGAGAAAATCGGCCGGCGCCGCGGCGTTGGCGGCTATTCCGCCGACCTTCGATGCGGCCAGAAACACGTATTCGGGGCGCTCGCTGGCGAAAAAGTCGTCCGTAGCGCGCTGGTCGCGCAGATCAAGCTCCGCGTGAGTGCGGAACACGAGATTGTCGAAACCGCGGGCGCGGAGCGCCCTCACAATGGCCGAGCCAACCATGCCGCGATGCCCGGCAACGTAAATCTTCGAGTCTTTGTCCATGTCTTTTTTTGGGCCGCAAACGACCGCCTAGGTGTTTTTTTGACGGAACGGGGCCGGATAATATCAGAAGCATTCCGGGACATAAAGCCAATTCCTTGACCAATTCAAGCACAATTTTGACCTTGCTTTTTCCCGGCTCCTGCCGTATCGTCCGCGAGCCATGGAGACAAAGTCAATCACCAAGGACGCTTCGCCCGGCGGCACCCGCCGCATAATCCACACGCCAGACGACTTCGCGAAGCGCTCCCTTCTGCACCTGCAGGAAATCGGCGAACTGGCTCCGGGCGGACCATACGCGAGTTCGCGCAGCGGGCTATCCTCGCACCTCCTGCTGCTTGTGGAGAGCGGGCGCGGCTCGCTTGAGACCGGCGGGGGGCGGCGCGAGCTCTCGGCGGGCGACGTCGCCCTCGTTGACTGCCGTGGGCCGTATTCGCACGAAACGGGCGACGAACCCTGGCGGCTCTCGTGGATACACTTCTCCGGACCAAATCTGAGCGACTTCTCCGCGGAATGGGTCCGACGCTCGGGCGCGGATGTCGTCCACACTGAAAAGCCGGAGCGCTTCAAGCGACTGTGGGAGGAGATATGGTCGAACGCCGGATCGGCGGATCCGCTGCGGGACTTCAGGATAAACGACAGGCTGGCGGCGCTTCTGACCCTTCTCGCCGAAGCAGGATTCGGAGGCGGGGACGGGGTGTTTGAAAGCCGCCGGCAGGCGCGGCTGGCGCGCGTCCGGGAATGGATCGAGGCGAACTGCGCCAAGCCGGACATTTCGCTGGACGACATCGCCGCCGTGGCGCGCGTGAACAAGTTCACTCTCGTCCGCGACTTCCGCGCCCGCTACGGCATGACGCCCAAGCGCGCTCTCTCCAAGGCGCGCGCCGACCGCGCCAAGGCGATGCTTCGCTTCTCCGACGACACCGTCGAATCGATCTGCGCGCGCTGCGGAGTCCCGGATCCGAACTACTTCGCGCGAATGTTCCGCCGCGTGGAGGGAGTGTCTCCAAGCGAATTCCGCTTCCGCTGGCGCGAACGCTCGGCGAAATAATGCTCCACGCCGCACTCCCCCACCCCGCAGCCAGCGAACTCGTTTGATCGTTTGATCGTTTGATCGTTTGATCGTTTGACCGTT
>DJYI01000024.1 GCA_002448475.1 Verrucomicrobia bacterium UBA6982 | reverse complement strand
CATGTGCATCCATAAAACCATCAATCTCAGTGCCTCCGTGCCTCTGTGTGAGAAAGTCTGTTCGTGTCAACTGCGTTTTTTTAGGTTGAAATTTCCCCGGAATGTCTCGCGCGAAGTCCGCGACGTCCGCGAAGATTGCTCCTCACGCGGAGACTCAGAGAATTCGCCCATTTGGCCGGGATGCAACAAGGCGGCGCGCAGAGGCTGGGAGGTGCGGCGTCCCGCCGCGACGTATCCGCGGGCAGGATGCCCGCGCTCCCAGGACCATCCTTACCAGGGGGTGCGGCGTCCCGCCACGCCGTGTCCGCGGGCAGGATGCCCGCGCTCCCAGGACCGTCCGCGCCGTGTTGAATAATGTGCCAAAATTGAATTTTGGCATAAAAATAATTTTGTCCTTGACATGGCACATTTATTGTGGGAGAATTCCTCGCGTAAGGGCGACTTGCAAAATGAGAACTGGCATCGGAAAAAGTCGTGGCATCGATCCACGCGGGCGCGTGTTGAAGTGGATTGAGGAGTCGATCGCGGGCGGCGAATTGCGTCGCGGTGCGGCGGCCCCTTCGTCGCGCGAGCTGGCGGCCGAGCTCGGCGTCGCGCGCGGCACCGCCGCCGCCGCGCTGGAGGAGGCGGAAAGGCGCGGCATCCTGCTGCGGCGCGATCCGGCGGCGAAGAAGCGCTATGTTCCCGAGGTCGCCGCAAATGGCGCGGTGGCCGGCTCCACAATCTACGTACTCGGCGACCTCGGTCTCGCATTCGACGGTTCACAGGCCCCGCGATGGACGGATCGGTATCTTTCGCTGGAGGCGGTGTCGCGCCTCTCGGCCACGGGACGGCACGTAATGATGCTCAACGCGGACGCGCTTTCGTCCGCCGCGGTCGACGACCTCTTCCGCGCCCCGCCTGCGGCGATGCTGATCCTCGCCACGGTTTCGGGCAATCCCACCGCCATGCGCGCGCTGGAGAAGTGCCGCGCCGCCGGAGTCCCCGTGGTGGTCCACGGCAACGCGCCGGCGCTGCGCACCTTCGACCGCATCTACACAGACCACCGCGAGACCGGACGCGCCCTGACGCGCTGGCTTCTCGCGCGCGGGCGCAGGCGCATCGTGCCGTTCTTCCCGTACATGCCGCAGACCTTCTGGGCGCGCGAACGTCTCGCCGGCTACGAGGAGGCCATGAAGGAGGCGGGCCTCGCGCCGCAGCCGTGCAAGATCTTCGGCACCGACCTGCCCGACGACCTCCCGCCGCCGGAGTGCTTCCGCATCCGCAAGGGCCTCGCCACCACCGCCCTGCTGGAGCTGTTCCACGGCACCCCCAAGAAACCTTTCAACTTTTCAACCTTTCAACCTTTCAACTCCAACGCCGTCCACGACGCGGGCGGCGTGGACGCCCTTCTCTGCCTCTCCGACAACTGGGCGCGCGTCGCCAACGCCGCGATGCGCGACCTAGGGCTGAAGCCGCACGAGGACATTCTCACGACCGGCCACGACAACATCGCGCCCGGCGCCGAATTCGGCGAATTCGAGGCCGAAGGCCCCGACGCCACGATCGACAAGCACAACGAGACCAAGGCCGAGGCCATGGCCGCCCTCCTCGCCGCCCGCCTTGCCGGCGAATTGCCCGACGGCCCACAGTGCCGCGCACACCCCTTCGCGCTCGTCGAGCGCAAAGCCGCCAGTGATCGCAATTGAAAGCCGTCGGTTGCCGATAGCAATCGACTGCAATCGACCGACGGCAATCGACTGCAATCGAGAATTCTCAACTCTCACCCCCAAAAGAAAAAAAACATGAAACCACACAGCACCGTCCTCGCTGCCTTTGCGGCAACCATCGCGGCGCCCACACTCGCCAATGACCTCTACCTCAACGACTTCGCCACGCGAACGTCGAAGGAGCCCATCCCCGCCACCGGGGTCTGGCAGACGGAAACGCCGTACCCGACGCAGAGTTCATATCTCTGTTCCTATTCCAATGGCGCAAATTTCGACCATTCGACTCTGCAAACGTATTTTTCAACGGACGCCAGAAATTCGGGTTATGGACGTCCCTCCGTCGATGGGTGGTTCATTCCATATTTGGGCGTGTACAAACTGATTCCGTACTACTGGTATCCGACAACCGGAAGTCTGTCCGACAATCCGGTGTTCACGTGGGCCTACGGAAGTACGACGAAACAGGCGGGAACGGTGATTCATTCCCTGCACAACGAATTCACGAACGGGATGCTCCGCATCCAAGTTGACATGAAGGCTCCTGTCGTCTGGAATGCCGACCACTGTAGAGTCCTCGTGTTCCCAGTGTATCGCAAGTACTTGGACATCCTCGCCTGGGATGCAAAAACACACGAAACTCTGAACGACGTGTCGCCGGGGCGCGTTGGCATTCGCGGAGATGCCGGCAATAATGTCACCGATGTGGCCACGTTGATGCCGACATACCCGATCTGGTCTAATGAGTCGTCGGGCAACGGCACCAGATTTGGTTCCAGTTCCAACGTCCAGGGTTCCTTTTCCGATGACGGCAGCAACGGCAAGACAAACTACTGGTTCCGCTACATCGTCACCTACAACCTGGACAACAATACATTCGGCGCAGACCTCTACCGCTTTTCTAAGGCCAAGGGGCACCCGTCGTTCGACACTGAACCAAGCGACGCCTCGCCTTGGCAGAGCGTCTCCGACAAGGCGGCGCGGACTTCGCTGTCCGCCGCTACCGGCGGCATCGCCGGCTTCGCGATAGCCGCAAACGGCAACTTCAACGGCACCGCCGTTTCCACCGCCAAAAGCAAGCCGTTCGTCGACAACGTCCGCCTTTCGTGGAAGGCGCCGGGGGCAACGGACTTCGAAGTGTTCTACGAAAACGATTTCGAGACGCGGCGCTACAAGACGCTCTGCCCACCGCCCCCTGCGGCAACAGCTGGCGCATACGTGCAATCGACCGGAACCGTGACGGAGACCGACACGTTCTCCCACTACGAGACCGGCACGGACAATCAGATCGTCCCGAATCGCACAAGCCTGACGGACGCGAATCCGATCGGCATCGACGGATGGCGGCGTCTTCCTCACACCTATTCGAATGGCCGTCCGGCGGTCTTCGCTTACGGCGGAAACACGACATACGACGCGGGCGGCACGGGCGGAAACATGCTCTCCTTCGGATACCAGGACGGCTACGCGCGCCTCGTCCAGACGCTCGGGACCTCGTTCTCGTCCGGAACGGTGCGAATCGCGGCCGACGTCTGGCTCCCGGAAGGAGCCGAACTGGCATCGCAGGCGTTCACGCGTCGCGTGGGTCTTGGACTGGGTGCCGCCTCTCTCTACAATGCCAATGCGGACGCAATTCCCGACAATCTCGCCGCCGGCTTCGGCTACGAGCGTCTCGCCGCCGCGGGCGCGAGTTCCCACCAGCCATACACCATCGCCTCCGGCGGCTCCGGCAATGAACCCATGCGCGTTTTCCCCGCATTCCACACCGCCCCGGAAAGCAACTTGTGGTATCGCGTCGAGGTTTCAGCCAACCTCGACACCCGGAAATACGGCGTCACGGTGACGCCAATCGGTGCGACAAGCGTCACGGCGTCTGACACCCTGTCCGATCCTGCCATTTTCTCGGAATCCGGCCTCGACCTTGCGGCGGATGTTTCCGACATTGGATCGTTCTACATTCAGGGCTACGGGTGGGCTTCCTCCAACGAAAACTATCGCAAGCTGAATCGCGTCTGCTTCGACAACATCCGTGTCTGGCACGATTCCGACCTCGTCTATGAGAACGACTTCACGTCGCGTACCCGCACCCTCGCCGGCGTGACGCGCGAAACGGGCGATCTTGCGGCGCTCCAGTACAACCTCGACGGCGGCCAGGACCACTGGGTGCGCCGCGACTACACCGGCCCCGCCGGCTTCGACGCCCGCGCCTGGGTGCGCGACGAGGGCGGCAACAAATTCCTCGCCCTCGGCCGCTCCGCGGAAGCGGGCCGCACCATCACGCTCGTGAACGGCCTCGGCCTCTCGCAGACGAAGCCATTCCGCTTCGAGGCCGACATCCGCCCGCCGCGCCAGTGGTCCGCCGCGGGCGGCTTCGCCACGATTTCCCTCGGCGACTCGCAGATGCTCCAGACCGAGGCACCGGAAAGCGTCTACGGCGCGCACCGGCTCGTCTCGTTCGGCTTCAGCGGCACGAATGTGGCGAACAGCACGGCATGCCCCTACTACTTCGCGGGCTGCACGGCCAAGGTCGGCGACACGACGCTTGACGCCGACATCGACGAGACGCACTGGTACCGCTTCCGCCTGGATGTGGATCCCGAAGGCGGCACCTACGACGCCAAGCTCTACGACATGGGCGCGGCGCACCCGACGGCGGAGACGAAGGGCGGCACGCTCGTCGCCACGGCGACCGACATCACCTTCGAAAACGCGCTCGCGGCGGGCGAGGGCGTCTCGACCATCCTCATCGAGGGCGACGGCCTTTCCGGTGCCGTCGGCTCGCTTGGCGTCGATCCGGCGCACGTCCTCATCGACAACCTGCGCCTTTCGGTGCCGACTCCGTTCACGCTCGTCATCCGCTAGTGAAAACGCCCCCGTTCACCTGGTATTGGCCCTGGGAAGACCTTTCCGACCGCCACCGCGTACTGTGCCTGCGCGCTTTTTCCGAAGCCGGCGCAGACGCCGTCGCGATGACGGACTGCGTCCTCGGCGAAATGCTCGGCTCCCTCTCCGCCGCGGCGAAGTGGCGGACGCTGCTCGCCGACGCGGGGCTTCGCTTCCGCGACGCGCACGCCACGTACATCGGGAGCCTCGACGACCCGGAGTGCGCCGATCCGGCGCTGTGGCGCCCGATGATCGACCGCTACCGCGCGCAACTCGACCTCTGCGCCGCGTTCGGCGTGGAGACGATCACGGTCCATCCCGGCGTCCCGCGCGCGGAGGAGCCCGGCCCCGCCGGCGTTGCGGCGGCCACGGCCCGGCTCCTCCGGGCGCTCGACGCCATCCTGCCCGCCGCGGAAGAAGCCAAGGTCGTCGTCTGCCTCGAAAACATCTTCTACCCCACGTGCGCCGTCGCCGTCCTGCTGGAGGCCGTCCGGCGCTTCCCCTCGCCGTGGCTCGGCCTCTGCTGGGACGCCGGGCACGACAACCTCGTGCGGACGGGCGCGCCGGACGGTCCGGAGCAGACGGCCTGCCGCGAGGCGGCCAAGGTCGGACTCGACCGCGAGCGCAACGACCGCGTCCTGGAGCAGATGCTGCCGCACGTTGCGACCTGCCACGTCCACGACAACGACGGCGCGCGCGACCGCCACTGGCTTCCCGGCGACCCGCGCGGCACGGTGGATTGGGCGCGGGCCGTCCCGCTTCTCCTTTCCGCGCCGCGCCTGCGCCAGATCCAGTGCGAGGCCGTTCCGAAGCTCGAAAACCCCTTCACCCCGGCGCAATCCGTCGGGGCCTTGCGCAAAGCGTTCGCATGACACCATGAAACTGGGCCGGATTCCGGAGGAGCGCCTTTCCTCCCTTTCGAACGACGAAAAGACGCGCATCGTTTTCGGCGGGGAACGCAAGACCGGCGGACCCGGCGTCGCCGCCCTCCTGCTCGGATGCGGAACGCCGCCGGAAATGGCAGAACGCGCGGCGGCCGCCGCCGGTCTATTCGAAGAGGGGTTGGTGCCGCACGTCGTTCCCACGGGCGGAGTCGTCCATCCGACGGAGCTCGGCGACCTCTCCGAAGCCGGATACATGGCGAGGAAACTCCGCGAATCCGGCGTGCCCGACGCGGCCGTCGTTCTCGAAGACCAGGCGACCACCACCATCGCCAACATGGTCTTCGGCATGGCCGTGATCGAACGCGAATTCCATCCCCGCGGGCCGTTTTCCGTCTATGTCGTGACGTCCGACGCGCACATGCGCCGCAGCCTGGCTCTCGCCGACGTCTACCTTCCGAGGACGGCCCGCATCCTGTCTCGTCCCGCCGGAAACGCCGGCGGCGGCGCGAAGGAGTGGTTTCGGAGCGAATTCTGGACCGAAAAAGTGAATTGGGAGATTCGCTGGCTCAAAAAATACGTCGACGCCGGCATCCTTCCCGACATCGAATTTTGATACTCGACGTGAATCGCGCTAACGAGACTCTAGCCTCGCCAAAGATGCTTTCGACCGGGGTCGAAATCCCCGAGGACGGCGTTCCCGTGAACGACGGCGGACACCAGTTCACCACGCGGACTGAAAAACGTCCGGAAACGATTGACGACGAGGCGACCTATCTCAAGTGGAAATGGCGCATGAACCTCGCCAACCCCGCGACGGGCCTCGACAACGACGCCCTTCGCGCGGGCGTCGCGGAGATTGTCGCCGAATCAGGGTGGGAGAACGGCACGGAGGACTGGTATGACGTCGCCGCCCGCTGCTTCGACTTTCTCGTTGACAACGTCGCCATCGGCTTCTCGCGCTACGACTGCTTCCCGGCCATTTCCGCCTGGGACCGCCACGCGCGCCCGATGAAGGCGATTCTCTGGGAACATGCCCGCCTCGTGGACGAGAAGTATTCGCCAGGGCTCCGCGAGGCCATCGCGAAGATGAGGCGCGAGGGCCGCGCCTCCATCGGCAAGGACTTCGACCACTCCGCGCCGGACTGGGCCGACATCCTCAGCCTCGGATTCCCCGGCATGAAGGCGCGCGTCGATGCATACGCGCAGAACACGCCATTCTACCGCGCCGAAAAGCGCGCCGCCGCCGCTATGATGCGCTTCCTCGACCGGCTCATCGCCGAGGGGAAGAGGGAGTTGGAGAAAAGCTCACACAGAGACACAGAGGCACAGAGGGGAGGAAAACTCTGTGGCTCTGTGCCTCTGTGTGAGAATCACCTCGCCAAGGAGATCGCCTCGCTGGAGCGTCTCCGCGCCGGGCCGCCGCAGACGGTCTTCGACGTGATGGAGTTCACGATCGTGTACTTCATCCTCTCCGAGCCG
>DJYI01000071.1:3680-36834 GCA_002448475.1 Verrucomicrobia bacterium UBA6982 | reverse complement strand
CGAATTCGGCGAGTGCGGCTTCCGCCTCTGGGCGCCGGCCATCGCGAAATAGGGATGAGCACGGCGCTACCATGCCTCCTGTTCCTGCTTGCGACGGCTGTCGCGACGGCAAGCGAACAACGGCAAGAACGCGCCGTTCTCCTCCGGAACCCCGGCTTCGAGGAGCGCGGGATGGGGGAATCGGCCGTCGGATGGCAGATTGCGTCACCCTACGCGGTGCGCGAAGGCGCCGGTCGCAACGGCGGCGCGGCGCTTGTGTACGAGGCCGAGACGCCGCCGCCCTACTTCGTGCCGAACCAGGGCTTCTCCGTGAAGCCGGGACGAAGCTACAAGGCGTCGGCATGGTGCAAGGCGGAGAATCTCCGCGGCGCCCAAGCGAAGATCTGCCTCGAATGGTACGACGCCAAGGGAGGCTACATTGATGGCTCCTACCTCGTCGAGGGAATGCGCGGCCCCTCGGAGTACTGGCGCAAGGTCGAGGTCGTCGCGTCGAGACTCCCGAAGGAGGCGGTGTTCCTGCGCGTCGCCGCCTACGTCGAAAAGGGCGCCATAGGCCGCGTGTTCTTCGACGACGTGGAAGTCGTGGAGATTCCGACGCATGCCGTGGAGGGTCTATATTCCGACGCCTACCGCAACCGCGCCGCCAGCGGGCCGGTGACGTTCTTCGCCGACCTCAATCTCGACGCGGCCGACCTCCGCCCGGAGGACGTCCGCGCCGAATTCTCGCTGCCGTTCGCGGACGGTCGCCGCACGGTGCCCGCCGACATCCTGGAGAACGACTGGACGAGCGTGACGGTCGATGCCGCCGCGCTGGAGAGCGGCCTTGCTGTTGTACGCCTGCTGTCGCGAGACATCGGCGGAGAACCGCAAATGGACGAAAGCAAGAGCCTCGTATTCACGAAGCTCGACGCCGAGCCAACGAAGGGCGTGTGGATCGACCGGAACGGGCGGACGATCATCGACGGCAAGCCCTTCTTCCCGCTGGGGATGTACTGGGGCGGAATCAGCAGGGAGGACCTCGACCTTTACGCGAAAGGGCCGTTCAACTGTCTCATGCCCTACGACCCTCTCCTCACACGGGAGCAGCTCGACCTCTGCGCCGAGCGCGGCCTCCGCGCGAACTGCAACCTCAAGGACTGGTATTCCTTCACGAGATGGGCGAAGGAGGGCAACAAGACGCGCGCCGAGGCGGATGCACAAGCGGAGAAGTTCATTCTGGAACTCAGGGACCATCCGGCGCTTCTTGCCTGGTATCACAACGACGAGATCGGTCTGCAGCACATCGACGAGATGACAGCGCGCTACCAACAGATACAGGCGCTCGACCCGAACCACCCGGCCTGGTCGATGCTCTACCAGTTCACCCAGACGCGCGATTTCCTGCCGTCGTTCGACATCACCGGAACCGACCCGTACCCGAACGGCGTGACGGAAGCCATCCGGTGGAGCGGGCCGTCGCGCATGACTTCGCGGCAGCGCCGAGACACCTTTGGCAGGCGTCCGGTCTGGCAGGCCGTCGAATGCTGTTGCGGCGCCAACTCCGGGCGCATGGGCTGGGAGCCCCGCGACGACGGAACCCGCCGTCCCGGCGTCGACGAAATGCGGTCCTTCGCATGGCAGGCCCTTGCGGCCGGCGCGAACGGACTCTTCTTCTACTCGCTTTTCGACCTGAAGGACGAATGCAGGCGCGTCGGGGCATCCTTCGACGTGGCGTTCGCCGACGTTTGCAAGGTGGCGGAGGAGATCAAGCGCTTCGAAGACGTCCTGCTTGCGACGGAGAGCGTCCCCGTCGAGACCGATTCGCCGTGGATCGGCGTCCGCACCTGGAAACGCAATGGCGACGTGTATGTTGCCATCGTCAACAAGCGCCACGAACGAACAGCGGGGCGAGTTTCGGTCGAGGCACCCGCCGGGGCGGTCGAAGCGCTGATCGGCAAAACGCCCGGGCGTGCGCCCGACGGCGCATTCGAGGTCGATCTGCCGCCGTGCGGGGTGACATTCGCGCGGCTGGGGCCGGCCCCGGGGGGCGGCGCAGGCATAACGGACGTGGAGATTTCCGACGGCGACGTCTCCGCCACGATCTCGACGATGGGCGCCGAGCTTCGCTCCCTGCGCGCGGGCGGCTTCGAATACCTGTGGCAGAAGGAGGCCGGACGTCCGTCAGGCATCGCACCGGTCCTCTTTCCGATTTGCGGAAGTCTCTTCCAGGGGCGCTACACCTTCCAGGGAAGAGAATACGCCATGCCGAACCATGGTTTCGCCCGAAAGAAGATCTTCCGAGCCGAACGCTCGGCCGACGGCGCCGCCGCCAGGTTCACGCTGAAGAGCGATGACGCCACTCGTGCGATGTATCCGTTCGAATTCTCCCTCTCCATTGCGTTCCGGCTGGAGGGCAGGACGCTCCATGTCGAGGCCACGGTGCGCAACAACGGCCTCACGGACATGCCGTTCGCCTACGGCGCCCATCCGGGGTTCAACGTGCCGCTGGGAGGAAATGGACAATTTGAGGACTGGTTCCTCGAATTCGAGCCGGGAAGCCATCCGCAAGCCTTCGAATTCGGGGAAGGGGGTCTGCTCAACGGGCGCAAGCACGATGTCCCGCTCGAATCCGGCCGTCGCCTGCCGCTTCGCCATGAACGGTTCAACACCACGGGTCTCTTCCTCGCCGACGCCGGAAACCGGGTCTCGTTGCGTTCCCCGACTTCGCCACGGTCCGTCACCATGACCTTTCCCGACATGACGAATGTCGGATTCTGGCACGAGCCCGGCGAAAACGCCCGGTTCCTCTGCGTGGAACCTTGGAGCGGGCTGCCCTCCACTGTCGGCGTGCCCGACGATCTCGCCGTCCGCCCGAACATGACACGCCTCGCCCCCGGTGCCGAAACGACGCTGTGCCACTCGATTTCGTTCGACTGAAGGAACCAACATGCACTGGATCGACTGGATGCTCTTCGCCATACCCGTGGCCGTCGTGGTTGCCGCCGCTGCCAGGGCGCAGCGCTACGTCCACGGCGTCGCCGATTTCCTCTCCGCAGGACGCATCGCGCGGCGCTACCTGCTCTGCGTCGCGGACGGAGAGGCCGGGGTGGGGCTCATCACCCTTGTGGGAACATTCGAAGCCTACTACAACAGCGGCTTCGCCTACGGCTTCTGGGGGTCCGTCCTCGCCCCGCTCGGCATGGTTCTGGGGCTCGTCGGCTTCTGCAACTACCGTTTCCGCGAGACGCGCGCCATGACGCTCGGTCAGTTCTTTGAGATGCGCTACAGCCGTTCCTTCCGCACCACGGCCTCGCTCGTCCAGGCGACATACGGCGTTCTCAACTACGCGATCTTCCCCGCGGTGAGCGCGCGCTTCCTGATGTACTTCATGCGGCTGCCCGTGTCGTTCCCCCTCTTCGGGCTCCGGATTCCCACCTTCGCGGCACTGATGCTCGCAGGGCTTTCGCTGGCATGCTTCATCGCCTGCGCCGGCGGGCAGATCACGATCATGGCGACGGATTGCATCCAGGGGATCCTCAGCTATCCGATCTATCTGGCGATCGTGGTCTGGCTGCTGTGGAGGTTCTCGTGGTCGACCGAACTGCTGCCGGCCCTTTCCGCCCGTCCCGAGGGGGCGAGTTTCCTCAACCCCTTCGACACGGCGGGGCTGCGCGACTTCAACCTCTTCTACGTCCTCTCCGGCGTTCTGGGGATGTTCCTCCGGCGCCTCTCCTGGGGCAGCCGGAGCTATGACAGCGCCGCCCGCGACGCGCACGAGGCGAAGATGGGCTCCGTCCTAGGAAATTGGCGCGTCGGCTTCAGCGGGATGATGTTCGTCCTCATCGCCGTCTCCGCCTACGCATTCCACAACCATCCGAAGTTCTCGGAAGCGTCCCACGAGGTCCGCAGGAACCTCGCCGCCAGGGCTTATGCGGACGTGGCGCTCGCCGCGCCGCTCGGCACGATTCCAGACGGCGAAGCGGACGCCGTCGCGGGGGCGTTCGCGGCCGCCGAGCCGCGCACGGCCTTCACGACGCGCGAGGAATACCTCGCGCTGGGAACCCGCGAGGCGCAGGAGGCCCGCTTCAAGGCCGAGACGGCCGACCCGTTCCTGCGGGCCGCATCCGGGGCGCTCGGGGGAGAGAGAAGCGAGGCGGAAATCAGGGACATGCCTGCCGCGGAGAAGGCCGGCTGGAAGGCCAGGCGCGCCCGCAACCAGACCTTCGCCACCATCTACAGGCAACAGCGCGTGCCCTCCACGCTCCGCGCCATCCTTCCCGTCGGGCTTGTGGGCCTCTTCTGCGCCCTCGCGCTCTTTCTGATGCTCACCACAGACACCACCTACCTGCACGGCTGGGCGAGCGTCATCGTCCAGGACTGCATTCTGCCGCTGAAGAGACGCCCGTGGACGCCCCGGCAGCAGATCAACCGGCTTCGTCTGGCGATTTGCTGCGTGGCGCTCTCCGCCTTCCTCTTCAGCTATTTCTTCGGGCAGGTTGATTTCGTCTTCATGTTCTTCTCCATCACGGGGGCGCTCTGGATGGCGTCCGGTCCGGTGATCACGCTCGGGCTCTATTGGAAGCGAGGCACGACGGCCGCCGCGTTCGTCTCAATGATCCTTGGTGCCGCCTCCGCCGTCTCCGCGATCGTTGCGCAGAAACTCTGGGTGCCGTCGCTCTACCCATGGATCGTCTCGCACGGCTGGGGGCCGGCGGTCGATTCGCTTCTGCGCGCGCTGTCCGCGCCGCTGGAGCCCTGGGTGCACTGGGAACTGACGGCAGACAAGTTCCCGATCAACTCCGTCGAGGTCGGCGTCCTCAACCAGCTTTTTACGCTGCTGCTCTACGTTGTCGTTTCGCTTGCGACCTGCCGCCGGCCCTTCGACATGGAGCGGATGCTGCATCGGGGCAGATACGCCGTGGAAGGCATCGGAAGGGGGACGGCGAGAGCGGACGGCGGTAGGCGGGAGGGGCTGCTTGCCCGTCTTGTGGGGATCGACGCCAACTACACGCGGGGAGACCGGGCGCTCGCGTGGTCGGTGTTCGCCTACTCCTTCGGCTGGTGCTTCTGCCTCTGCTTCGTCGCCAACGTGCTGTGGCACGTGCTGGGTGCGAGGGGAATCCTGCCGGAGCAGCCCGACTCCTGGTGGGGCGTGTATTTCTTCCTCGTCAACTTCTGCGTCGCGTGCCTGATCGGCGTCGTCTCGACATTCTGGTTCGGCATCTGCGGGACGCGCGATCTCCTCCGTCTCTTCCGCGATCTCGAAGCGCGGGAGCGCGCCGGCGGCGGCCCCGACGCGCTCGACGACGGTCGCGTGGAGGGGCCCGTGTCCCTCTCCGACGCTGCCGAAACCGCCCGCGTCGACGGCGAACGGGAAACGGCAAAATGAAGCTTGATTTCCGCATCGACTGGGGCTACCAGTATCTCTACTCTCGCCGTCACTACCATCCCGAATTCCTCTGGGACGGCCATCTGGAGTGCGCGGGCGGAGACATCGAGAGGACCTTCCTGCTGGACTACCCGGTGCTGTGGTACGGTCCGGGACACAGCGCGAGGGAGACGGCGCTCCCGGCGCCGCGCTGGGAAAGCCGCACGCGGCGCGGGCTCGCCGGCATCCGGGTCGAGGCGGAGGTCTCGGAGGAGGCCGTGTTCACGCTCGTCACGCGCTCCGGCTCGTTCGCGTTCGCGGCGCGGGACATCCTCGCCAAGGGGCGTATCGAGTTTCCCGTCGGCCCGAAGTATCTCGGCTGCCACGTCGTCGTGACGCGCACCGGACACTACTGGTTCCGGCCGCCCGCGAGGCCGGGGGAGATCGTCGTCGAGGCCGATGCCCTGACGGCATCCGCGCCCGTCCGCGAATGGGCGCGGACGCGGGCCGCCTGGATCGCTCCGGGCGAAGCGGCGGAGTTCGAGGCGGACCTTCCCGAACCGCGCGGGGACGTGTGCGAGACGGTCCTCCACGTCGTCGCCATGGCCGCACCCGCATACACCCCGGGCGCGGAGCGCCAGGTCCATGACGACTTCCCGATCGTCGTCTTCTGCGACGGGCGGACCGTCGCGAAGACGGTCCGCCATTTCCGCGAGCACGACGGCGTCATGCAGATGCTCGAGGACGTCTGGCTGCGGTTCCCGGCCGTCTCGGGGCGGTGCCGGTTCGCCGTGAAGAACGGCCACGCCCGGTTCTTCCTGCTGGTCGCGCGACTGACCCTACGGCAGTCCGGACGGCGTCATCTGGAACTGTCGCTGCCGCCCTGGGCGCTCGTCGGCGAACCGCTCGTCGGAAAAGTGTTCGCCGCCCGTGCCGAAAAAACGACCGTCCGCTGGGAGGGAAAGATCCGCAAACTCGACTTGCGCCCCGGCTGGAACGAATTTGGGTTTTCCCTCGACGCGCCCGGAATCGACGTCTCTGTCTCGACCGACTCAACGACCGGCGTCGTTCCGGCGGTTTACGCGCTCGGCGACGAGACACCGGAGGTCATGATCGGCTTCGACATGACCACCGTGCCGCATGACGACAGCGGAGCCATGGACTGGCTGCTCGACTACGTCGCACGGACGCGACTCGGCAACCTCGTCGTCTTCCGCAACTTCCGCCGCGCGCCGCGGGACGCGCACCGCGAAATGGACGTCCCTGACGAACTGCTGGAGCGCTGGGGGCGGTTCTGCCGTGAACATCGGATCCATGTCGAGGCCGCAAATGGCTACCGGAGCGGCGCCCTTCTGCGCGGCGCCGGGGAGTGGATGCACGGCGCCGGCCCCCACGAATGGTCCGGTCCGGTCTATGCCGCCGACCCAGCGCCGGACAAATGCGCGGAGGACATGAAGGCGGCCTGCGAGCGTTTTCTCCGGCACCTCGGAAAGGGCATCGAACGCGTCCGGGCGACCTGCCCGCGCGTGGCGGTCGGAGACGCCTCCGGCGGCCAGCGCTACGCCTACCTTGCGGGAGCGGATTTCATCCGCACGGAAATCCTGGTGGCACACACCCAGCACCTGTGCGCCCAGGCGCGCCCGGCCGCCGAGACGCTGGGGAGCGGAGCATGGGGCGTCCACATCGCCATCCAGCACGCCTTCCAGCCCTATTTCGAGAACCACCTCGGCCTCTATTACCTCGCGCTCCTGCAGCCGTGGATGATGGGCGCGTCGATGATCTACGAGGAGGACAGTCTCTTCCTGCTCTTCAAGGAGGAACGCCAGGCGTGGGACGACCGGCTGACCAAGGGGAAGCGCGACATGACGCGCGCCTTCCTGCGCTTCGCCAAGACGCATCCGCGCAAAGGCGAGCCCACGCGCCGGATCGCCTTCGTCGAGGGGCGCTACGCCGCGCCGTTCAACGGCTTCATCTGCGGCGCCGAACAGGGCCCCGACTACGCCGTTTGGGGGGCGTTCGGCAGGAACGACCCGCTCTGGGGCCACCGGCAGCCCGAAAAGTGCCGCCAGCTTCTGGACGTCCTTATGCCCGGCGCGAGCACCCAGCCTCTGCGCCAGGACTTCGCCAAGCGCCGCTTCTTCTTCTCCGGTACCCCCTACGGCGACTTCGACGAAGTGCCGGTCGAGGCGTCCACGGACTACCTCCGGCGCTATTCGCTACTGTTGCACCTCGGCTGGAACACCATGATCCGGGAGGACTACGACAAGCTCTCGGCGTTCGTCGAAAACGGCGGGACGCTCCTCGTCGGACTTCCGCAGTTCAGCCGTCACGTCCGGCGCGACTTCCTGGCGGACATGGAGAACCTCGACCTGTGGAACGGGGGAGACCTCTCGGACCTCTGCGGCATCCGGGTTAAGGGGCCCGGTCAGCGTTACTCCGGTCGGTGGAATGCCGCAGAACTCGAGGGCTTCGTTGCTCCCGAACTTTCCGGCATTCCCTCGAAATCGCCCGATGAAGACGGACCCTGCCGTCTGGCGGCGCTGGAACTCGCCGGCGCCGAACCGGTGGTCCGGGACGCCGCGACGGGCGAAACGCTCGTCTGCCGATTCCGCAAGGGCAAGGGTACCGTCTACACGGTGACCGCCTATGCCTATCCGGGCCACGAGGCGCTGCGCGAGGCCATGGCCGCGCTCGTCGCGCGGCTCGCGTCGCGGCACCTGCCGGATTCGCGCGTGGAGGATCCGTCGCGCGAGGTGTTCTGGAACGAGTGGATCGAGGACGGCGGCGTCCGCCGGTTGATGCTTCTCAACACCGATTGGACGAGCGCCGGAAACCGCAAGACCGTTCGCATCGACGCCGGGGGCGTCGTGTTCGAGACCGTCGTGGTCGAGCGCGAGGCGAAGATCCTGACGATCCTTCCGGGCATGGTGCTGGAACCGGACTCGAGCGACCTCCACCTTGAGGTCGCGGCGGACGGCAGCATCCGCTGCCACGGCACGGGCAGGCACCGGGTCATTGTCCACCGGCCCGGCGGCGCGGACTCGTCGCTGCCTTTCGACGCCGAGGCTTTCGCGTCCTCCGTAGGGATCCTCGCGCCTCCTCCTCCGTAGAGGGAGGGCTCTGCCGTTTCCCGCGTTCTTCATGGATTCGGCCGTTGCTTAGCGTGTTCTCATGGGCGCAGGCAGCCGAGCGGGCAGACAACGATGCCGTACGGCCGGCGGTAGGCATAGTCCCCCACGGCCGTCAGAACCATCTTGAACGCCGGGGCCTTCATGCGCCCGGTGTCGCACGCGCTCCGGATCGCGGGGAACGCCATCCACGCGCGAGTCGTCGGACTCCGTGACGGAAACGTAGTATTCGTGCGCGGATTTGAGCGCCCTTCGTCTCAATTCCGTCAACGCCGCCACCGGCCAACCGCCCCGGCATGCCAGAAACGCCATGTCCTCGAGCCGGATCGGATGGGCCTTCGGCCCGTCGTTCCTCAGAGGCGGATTTTCCCCGCGAAGGGGAACGGATTCCATTCCGAGCCGTCGGAGAGGATCTGGTTGTCGCGGAAGGTGACGCGGCTGGCGTTTTCGCCGAGGAGGACGTAGCCGCGCGGGTTCACGAAGACGTTGTTCTCAATGAGGATGTCGCAGACGGCGTCGGGCGAAGGCACGACCTGACGCCCAGCCGCGATGTTGGCCGCCACCTGCGCCGGAAGGCGTCTCCGCGCTCGTCGCTCCAGACGACCGGGCGGAACCAATCGACGAAGGCGTAGGCGGAGAATCCGAGACTCAGCAGCTCGCGCGCGGCAAGCCGCACGATCGCGGCGGAATCGTGCGTGACGCATACGGCGCCCTTTTCGATGGTCGAGGGATGCCGGTCGAGAAACACCGTCGGAACGGATCGGAAATCCGCCAGCGACAGCATGTCGTCCGTCCCCCCGCATTCCGCAATGCAGCCGTCCGGGTTCCAGAACCTGAACAGTTCGGCCGTCACCGGCTTCAGTCCGTCGGCGACATGATCCCCGTATTCGATGACATGGACGAGCCATCCTGCCGCGCGGGCGAAACCGTCAAATCCGAATCGCTGCTGCAGATTGCCGGCGCAGAACGACGCCATGAAGTAGAGGACGGTTCTTCGCCTCTTCGCGGATGTCGTTCGACCATTCACCGATGCAACCGTCACGCCTTCTCCACGAGCGAGTCGTCGATCCCGCGCCTCGCGGGATCGTAGTTGGCGCCGACGAGGAAGGCCGGCGGATTGGCGACGAGGTGGAGCCTGTCCACGCATTTCGCCGCCCTCTCGCTGATGGTGGTCGGGAAGTCGTGGACTCCTGTGGTCAGTTCCTGGATTTTGCGTCTTGCCATCTCGCGCCCCTTTGCGTTTGCGGCTTCAATTCTAGCAAAACGCGGAGCGAAATCCAAGTTGAAAAGTGTTGCCAATGTGAAAATGTTGCCAATTGCCAATGCCAGCTGCCAATTGCTTTTAGCCACAAAGGACACAGAGTTCACAAAGTCTTTGTGTTCCTTTGTGTTCTCTGTGGCTGCAAAATTGATTTTCCGCCCGTGCCGCAGGTCCTATAAGTCGCCGCCTCGCGCTAAGTCGCAGGGATTGCTTTTAGCCACAAAGGACACAGAGTTCACAAAGTCGTTGCGTTCTCTGTGGCTTCAAAACTGATACAACCATTGCCTACCACGGCATGGCAGATTCGGCTTGGACGACGCCAGTGGGAACCGACAGGGAGAAAACGGGAGCGGATCCGGGGCGGCGCTCGGCGCGGACGCGGATTTCGCCAAGAGGCGTGCGGTGGCGGATGTCGAAGGATTCGACGCCTTCCGGCAGATGGGGCCTGATTTCCACCTTGGCGAATCCCGGCTCGACGATTCTGATGCCGGCCAGGAATTCGAAGGCCCACGCGGAGAAGTCGCCGAACATGACGTGGTTGCGCGACCCGCGGCCGGGGCCGACGTCGTCGAACGCCTCGCGCAGCGTGTCGCCATCGCGCATCCAGGAGGCGAATCCGGGCGCCTCCGGCTGCGTGAAGATGCGCCAGGCGTCGTCGATGAAACCATGCATGGACAGCGCCCGTGGAATCCACTTCGAGCCGAGGATGCCGAAACAGACATGGTGCCGCTCTTCCCGGACGCGCCGCGCCAGCGCTTCCGCGACGGCGTGTTCCGCGCCGTCGGCGCAAAGTCCACGGAAGAAGAGCGGCGCCGCGAGCGAGGTCGGCTCCCCGCCGGCGTAGAGGCCGCAGCCCTTGTGGAACTCCCGGTTGAAGGCGGCCCGGACCGTCGCGGCAAGCACCATGCAACGCGCCGCGATGGACTTGTCGCCGAAGCGATCGGCCCAGAACGCGGTCTGGCGGAGATCGTTCCAGAGGTAGGCGCTGTCCGTGAGCAGGACCGGCGCGGTCGCGATGCCTTCCGGCGCGCTCCAGTCGCCGAGTCCGTGCTCGACGAGGCCGTCGTCGCGCGTCCTTGACAGAATGAACGCCAAATACCGGAGCATGGCTGGGTATGCCTCGCGCGCCGGCGCATCGTCGCCGTAGAAGCGGAATATCTGCCACGGGATCTCAAAGAGGGCGGCGTCCCACGCCGGCCCGGAACTCCAGCCATAGCCGAAGACCTCCGTGCACGGGACCATGCTTGGAAGTTGCCCGTTCGGGCGCTGCGCGTCGAGGATCATGCGCAGGAAGTGGACATAGCCGTCGCAGGCGTCGAAATTCCAGAGACCGGTCTCGACGGCGAGCTGGGCGTCGCCCGTCCAGCCGTTTTTCTCGCGGGTCGGGCAGTCGGTGGGGATGCCGGTGAAGTTCGAGAGGTAGCTGCGCCGCGCCGCGTCCTGGAGGCGCGAAAAGACGGGATCGGAAATCTCGACGGAACCGGCGGAAGGCAAGGCCGAATGGACGAAGACGCTGCGGATGGACGTAAGCGAAGCCTTCCCCTCGACCCGGACGAGGGCGTAGCGGAAGCCGTGGTAGGCGAAGCGCGGATGCCAGCGTTCGCCGCCGGGACGCCCCGCCAGCGTGTATTCGTCGTGCTGCGCCGGACGTGGATCGCCGTTCGCCCGGACGAACGCCGTGGCGTAGCCGAGGAGGCGGCCGTCCGCGGAAAGCGCCTCGTCGTAGTCGAGCGTCACCTTCGCCCCGGCTTCGCCCGCAACCTCGATTTCGCACCATCCGGCGCGGTTCGTGCCGAAATCGTAAATTGTACCGCCGTCGGGATGAGGCAGCGCGGCGACGGGGACGACGGGCTCGAAGGCACGGCAGGGCGGCGCGTCGTCGGGCGACACTTCCGCGAAGGGCGGGTACTTCACGACCTCGACGGGCCGCTCGTTCTCGCGCATCCCCTCCCTGCGGGCGTCGTACCATTCGCCGTTGCGGAAGGCGTTGAAGACGATGGGCGAATCGTAGGCCGTCCAACGGCCGTCGGTGACGAAGACGGCTTCCCCGCCGGGGATTTCAAGCGCCCCGCAAATCGCGGGGGCAGCGGACCAGGGCGCATGGGCGAAGTCGGCGCCCTCACGCGTGATGTAGTTGAACCAGCCGTTCCCGAGCAGCACGGAAACGACGTTTTCGCCCGGCTTCAAGAGCGGGGCGATGTCGCGGGAAACCGAGGAAATCCGCCGCATCGGATGGCAGGTCGCAGGGTGCAGGACCTCGTCTCCGGCGCGGACGCCGTTCACGAAGACCTCGTGCCACCCGGCGACGGCAAGCGTCAGCGTGGCGCGCGCCGGAACGGATCCGAGCGTGAAGCGCCGTTCGAGGAATGGCGCAGGCTTCTCCGCCTCCTTCGTCCCGCCGGAGATCCACTTCGGGCCGCCGAGTTTTAGAAAAGACAAGTCCATTCTTATCGAGAAGCGTTCTCAAACGCCCGCTCGGCGAAAGCAAGCGCCCAGGCCCAATCGATGCCGGAGAGGCCATGTGCGCCGCCGCGTCGGACATAGCCGAGGTTCGGGCCGACGAGCGACAGGTCGTAGGGTTCTGGAAAATCCCCGTCGGGAAGCCCCGGAATGCCATGAAGTTCCCATGCTGGCGACGCGGCACGGCAGGCGAGGAACTCGCCCTTGGTGTCGAACCATGGCTGGCCGAATCCTTCCACGAGCAGGGCACGCGGCGCAACAGCGGCAAGCAGCCAGTGCTGGTCGAAAGACATCGTCGACTCCTTGCCGGCGTATTTCGCGTAGGCGCGGCAATACCAATGAGGGAACATCTTCATTTCGGTGGCCGGGTTCTCTCCGAAGAAGCGCTTGGCGAGCGGCGCACCCCCGCCGCCGGTCTGGCACGGGACGCACACGGCGAAGCGTTCGTCCCGTGCGGCCGCGAGAAGCGCCGCCTTTCCGAGGCGAGAACAGCCTGTGACAAGCGACCGAGAGGCGTCGATTTCCGCAATGCGTTCGGCCAAGTCCAATCCGCGTGAAAGGGCCCACGCCCACGCGCCAAGCGAACCTGGCGCGCTTTCGTCCTCCGGGTCGCGAGGCCCCCACAAGTCGAACACGCCCGTCCACGCGAGGGCAAGCGGATCGCCGGCGCCGACTTCTATGTCAGGAGAAATCTGGCAGTAGCAGCAGCCCATCACGGCAAAGCCGCGCGCAAGGAACATTTCAAGCGGAAAGGAGTAGCGCGCAGTTGTTTTTCTGAGAGATGCGCGGCGGTCGGGATGCAGGGCGAACGTCCCATTCCTGCGGGAGGCGGACGAGCAATACCAGACGTTCGTCGGAATGACGATTTCCGGGTCATCCATAAGCGTGTGGTTACCGCCGTAGTTGAGGAAGAGTGCGACAGGAACTTTTTCTGTGTTCTCGCAGACGATGCGTCCGTTCCGATCCTCCGGCTTCTCGCCGCAGATGCGGTTCGGTATGACCACGAGCCAGTCAAGCCACGGTCCGGAGCGGTCCGCGCGGAACCACATTCGGTATTGGCGCCGGATGCCGAGTCCGGCGGCGGTCGGTCCCTCCTCGACGAGTTCGCATTCAAGCGCCTCCGGCGCGGGCGGCTCCCGGCCATACATCTCTCTGGCGAAAACACCGAGGATTTCGCGCCGGCGCTCCGGCCATTCGGAAACGGAACGCACGGAGCGCCCGTCCGCAAAGCGCAGAAGTTCGGGAAGATCGTATGGCGGAATCGCCGTCTCGTCGTAATTTACCTCCTGACCCATGGCTGCGGGATTTCCAACGCAAAACACGCAAACTGCCACGAAAAAATGCGCAACGTTTTTCATCACAAATGCGCTCCTATTTCAAGAGCCGGAACCAGCACGTCTCCCCGGCGGTCATCTCGACGGGCAGGACCATGCCATCCGTGCGCTCCCTTTCGCCGCTTTTCATGTTCACGACCTCGCACTCGCGCGGGAGAAGGAAGTCGTAGCGCCCAGGAACGAGGCAGTGGAGCGAAACGAAATCGCCGTTCATGTCAACCTGGAGGACGCCTGGCGGGAGCGGCACGTAGGCTCCTGCGGCGCGGGCCTCGGCGTTGATCCGTCGTGCGTCCATGAATGGCGTGTTCCGGTCGTAGCACAGCAGATAGGCATAGCGGGCGGCGATTTCCGGATGGCGTTCCAGATCGCTCTTCATGTAGGAGTCGAACGGCACGCCGGAGAGGGCGACTTGCAGGACGTTGGCGTCGATGTCGGACGCCGGCATTTCGTTTTCGCCGCTCGCTTTCTGGAGCGCCAGGAGGTCCGCTTCGTCGATGACGAACGCCGCCGTCGGCCGCCACGGGTCGGGCTCTTCGAGATAGATCGGGCGCGACGCCTCGACGACGGCCCCCATGTCTTCCGCGATTTCGGGCAGGTCGAACGACCCCTTGTCGAAGTCGTACCACCAGAAGCCCGTCCGGCGCGCGATCATCTGCCCGGCGGTCTTGCGGTCAATGGATCGCCACTCGTCGATGTCCTCCGCCTGGCTCAAATCGGGCCGCCGCCACGGTTCCTCGTGTGGTGGCCATGTGGCGTAAGTTCGGAGGTCATGCTCATGGACGAGGAGTTTGCCATTAAGGTGGAACGAAGAGAACGGCGTCTTCACGCCGAGGATGCAGCCGGGAGTGCGGTTGTGGTAGCCGACCTGCGGCACGATGGCGTCGATTTCCTTCGAGTCGGCGAACTCGCGAATGTCGTGCGAGGACTGCTTGCGCGGGCTGAAGGCGCACATGCACCAGCGGAAGACCGCTATGTCCTTCCCGAAAGCCTCTCGCGCAAGACGCGCGTAATCATCTAGAAGAGCCATGGGCTGACGCTTGAGGAAAGCGGCGTAGTCGCTTTCGCCCGATTCCTCGAAGGCATGCCGCGCAGGTTCAGACCAGTCTGGAATGGCCGGGGTGAATTGCGCGTCGTGATATCCGCCAAGATGGATGCCGACGATTCGCTTCGAAAGCCCAGTACGCTTGAGTTCCGCAATGAGTTCGACAAGCATCGCCTTGGTCTCGTCGCGCAGTACGCGCGAGTGGTAGGACGGCCACCGCCAGCACGGCCAGTCGGATGGCGGGACGGGGCCGAAGGCGTGGGCGTCGTGGCCATAGACCGGCTCACCCTTCTCCGTGCGCCAGATTTCGTTGGTGTGGACGTCGCACCAATAGGCCGGGGCGTTGAGGTGGATAGTGAGGACATAGAGCGCGCCGGGAGCGGTGAGCATGGAGCGCTTCACGTCGGCTGCGGCCGCGGCGGCGTCGAAACCGTTGGTCGTCCAGTAGCTTTTCCAGAATCCGGCCTGGTTGCGCCTGGATCCGGGCCACACCTGCGCGACGAGAACCGGGATGCCCGCCTCGTGCATCCGCTTTCCGCCGAACTGGAGGTCCTTGGCGCGGGCGTGGCCGCCCTTGAAGAAGATCGGAGGCGTAGGCTTGCCATCTACCAGGAAGCGCGCGTAGTCGCCGTCCTTCACGATTTGCGCCGTGTGCTCGAAGTCGGAGGTGAGAAAGGCGTCGAAAGCCGCCGGGTCGGTAAGGTCGCCTACAAAATCGCGCGCCTCGTGGCCTATGCGGGCCTTCGCCTCCGATTTTTCGACTTCCTCCATGGAATCTACCCGGAGATTCTGCCAAATGGTGGAGCTTGGCCCGCCCTCCACGCAAATCGCGGCCCTCCAGTTGCCGTCGTCCTCCTTGGGAAGCCGGAAGGAAATGGCCTTCAAAAGAGGCCGCCCCGGTGCCGTGCAAATCAACTTGTCCTGCTTGAGGGACTGGTCGAGGCCCGGTGCGGCCGGGGCGTCCGCACCCCACCAGCGGACGGCGCGGACGTTGGCGAAGGCGTCGCGAGGATAGCCCGAAAAGGCCTCCATTTCCGCCGAAAGCCGGTAGCGGCTCGCCGGCGACACTTTTGCAAACGGCCTGTGCGCCACCACCCAGATGGTGCCCTTGTCGTTGGTCTTTTCAATGCGGATCGTGCCATTGGAAAACGACACGACCCCTTCCGAGCCGCGGGCCTTCACCACGTCGAAAGCGGCCGCCCCTTCGCCGATTGGCGCGAACCACGCCTTCGACGGGTCCGGCATGTTGGCGATCTCGCGCGGCGGCAACGCCCATCCTTCCGTGAGAGGACCGCAGCTGGCCGGATCGGGAGGCGGCGCGCTCCCGCCATGGGCCGTCGAGGAGACGGCCAACACGGCGGAAAACGCCGCCGACAAACACAAAGACGACCGAATCATTTACATGTTCTCCTTTGCCGGCGGCTTGGCGCCGCCACCCGTGCAATCCGCTACCTGACGATCATGGTTGTCGGCAGTTGGCTTGGGAAGAGCGTGTGCGCAGCACCGGCGAGAACCGTGCCGCCGGCGTTGAAGAGAAGCGGATTGCCTTCTACGTCGGCGGAGCAGTAAATCGGCCACATTGTCGAAATCGGGTCGCCGGAATCGTATCCCGCCGCGCTTGGCGCGACTCCGGCCGTAATCGCCGGCGAGTCGTCCTTCACGTGCATTTTATCCGTCCAGAGACGCGGATTGGCGAACGTCCCCGCCGCACCGTCATCGACCGTCGTAAAGTTCCAGAAGATATTGCCCTTCGAGACCATCGAAGACCTGACTGCGCTGCCGCCGACGGCGATGGAGTTGTAGATGCGCTGGGCGGTCTTGGCAAAGGCGCTGCGGCCGTCCTGCGCCACGAGCGTCGAGAACCACGCCTCGCAATTTTGCCCGACATATCCGAAGTAGTCGCTGCTGCGGGTAGTGTTCGGCCCCACCCATGTGCAGACGAGGCGACCCCATTCGCCGGAGAAGAGAGATTCGTGTTCGGCGATGTTGCCGAAAACCAGGCACCGGTATGCGGCCGCCTTGTGGCAGATGTCGCCGTAGGCGTGGCATGCCGTCACGATGCAGTCTTGGAGGAAAATGTATTGATCGACGGTGCCGAACGCCGCCGCTCCGAAGCCGGCATCGTCCCGGTCGGAGGAACAGGCGCGCGTCCATCCGTTGGAGAGCGTGAAGCCGGCGAAGAATGCCGACTTGCTCGACCCGACGCAACGCCATGCGCGATCGCCCAGGCCACCGGTGCCGGGATCCGGTGCGCCGACGATGACGGTCCGCTCCGCGCCGGAGACGCCAACGACGCGGACATTCGAGTTCGTTATCCACACGCGGGTGTTCACGTATGGTGCGGTCTCCCGGTCGGTCGAGACAACGCCGCCCTGATTGTAAATGCCGGGAGCGACGTAAACGACCGTGTCGCTTCCGCCGACATCAACGGCCTTCTGAATCGTGGCGAACGGCGAGGCTTCCGCGCCACTGTTGCTCGTGTCGTCGCCGGCCTTGGCATCGACCCAAAGAGCCTTGGAGTAGAGCGGTTCGTTGGTCGAGGCAACGCCCGACTTGGGCGGCACCATCATCATGAGCGAGTCGTCGAATGCCGGAGTGAGAAATAGTTCATTGCCGGAACGGCGCCGGACGGTCCGCAGATACGTCGTGGACGAGCCTGATGTCCTACTGCGGCCGAACGCCACGCGATACTGCGTGAGAAGATTCGTCGTCTGGAGATAGGTCGGCATACCGTCCGGCACGGAGATTCCGTTCAGGGAAAAAGGGCCGGCGAGGCGCAGGACGCCGCCGTCGGTCGAGACTGTTTCCTGGATGGCTCCAGCATGGACGCTTGCCGCTGTGAGGTCGATGTCGTGTCCGGCAAAGTCCTTGCTGGCCATGCCGGGATAGAGTTCTGCCATCAGAGTCGCATTGGCGAACGACACGGATGTCAGGCGCGAAATGTCGCCCGCCGAATCGGCTGCGCTCCCCGCGACGACGCGCCAGTCGCCCTCAAGCGGCGAAAAGACGGGATAGCCACCGGTTGCACAGTTGTAGTATCTGTCGTCGCTGTAGTAGTCATAGTGGGTGTTTCCGCAAGAAATCGTGTTGTAGTAGGTGTTGTTGGCGTAGCTTTCGCGGGAACTGCCCCGCCCTCTGTTGCACACAATCGTGCAGTTCACGAGCGTTGACTGGCTCACGGCGTAGTCGGAATCGCTGTCACCGTTGCCGGCGATTACGCAGTGGATCAGGTTTGCGGCTCCAACGGCGGCCGGGGCGGTGCCGTCGGTCTTGCCGCGCGTCGTTCTGTTTCGCGTGAAGAGGCATCTCGCCCACGTGCCGCCGCGCGCTCCACCCTGTGAGAACGCCGCGCAGTTTGAGACCACGCAGTCGGAAAAATATATCCAGCGCTGGCCTGTGAGCTGAAGGAATCCGCCGGCGTGATGGGTCGATGTGCTGCCATAGCCGTCGCGCAACGTGAAGCCCGTGATCGTGGAACCCCGCGAATTGTCATTTGGCGACACCATGCAACGGACGGCATCCGGCCCGATGCCGCCGGTACTCGGATCCGGTGCGCCGACGATGTGCGTCACGGCCGCACCGCCCGTCGATTTGAGGTTGACCCTCTTCGTGAGCGAAACGCGGTTCATGTGAGTCGTGCCGTTGCTGTTCTCGGCGCCGCCTTGGTCGTAGATTCCGGGCTTGACCCAGATCGTGTCGCCGGCCGCAGCCTGGTCGATGGCGTATTGGATTGTATGGAACGGACTTGCCTCCGAGCCGCGCCCAGCAGCGTCCACGCCGTCGGTGGCGACGTAGTATTCCGATGCAATCGCAGAGGCGGAAATCGTGGCGGCGGACAATGCCACCAGAATCGAGGTCGCCCGCGGGGCGGCCATGACTGTGGCGATAGACGAATGGTGAATGCTTCGCCAGATGAATGGCACGTGCATGATGAATTCCTTTGCTTGTGTTTGCGTCGCGAGATGTCGCGCCCCGACGAAGGGCACAAACCGCGCGAACGGCATCAATTGTACAGGATTGCCCGTAATAATTGCGGACAAATGGAACGGCTATTTTCAGACAAATCAAACGGTATGCATCCCGCCCCTTGTCCCTGCGGTCACGGCCCGTAGTTTTTCAGCACCCACTTGCGCGGAGTGGTGCCGAGGCGACTGCGGAAGTCGCGGCGAAAATCGTCGGTGGAGGCGTAGCCGCACTCGGAGGCGACGAAGTCCGCGCGACGTCCCCGCAACAGCAGCTCCTTGGCGCGGGCGAGGCGGACGGCATGGATCTCGTCGAGGATCGTATGGCCGGTGGCGGCGCGGAACACGACGTCCGACTGGGTTCTCGAGATTCCCATTGCCTTCACCACGTCGCGCGGACCGAACTTCTCGCGGCAGGCGTTTAGCCGGATGAACTCCTGCGCCAGCGCCACGCGGCGGTCGCGGCAGAAACGAGCGGAAGCGCGCAGGACAACTCCCAACGCCGGGACGGCGCGGGATGCAAGTTCGCGCCGCGCCCGTGTGTCCATTAGTTTGGCGAGGAGGGAGACTGCCGCCGAACATTCGGACATGGAATCCTTGGCCACGCTGGAGAGCGCCGGAGAGGTCGCCTCGCAGATGTGTTCGAGATTGTCCACCCCCACGATCGCGATGTCGTCCGGGACCCGGAGTCCGGTTCGCGCACAGGCGCGCAGCACCTCCTCCCCCGTGAGGTCGTTCGCCGCGAAGACGCCGCATGGCTTGGGAAGCGCCTCAAGCCATCGGTCCAGCGCATCGGCGCGCCCCCGTCGGTCCGCCGCCATCTGGAAAACGTGGAAACGCTTTCCAGATTCGCGGACGAAACGCCCGAACGCCTCTCCGCGCTCGCGGCTCCAGACCGTTTCCAACGGGGAAAACGGGACGAAGGCGAAATTCCCGTAACCGGAGGAGAGCAGAACGCGCGAGGCCCGCATGGCGATGTCGGTCTGGTCGGCGAAGACGAAACCGGCGGGCGCCGCCTTCTCCGCCCCCGGGTCCGGCGTCCGTCCGAGGAAAAGAAGCGGGGGGCCGTTGCCGGACAACTGGCGCGCCTCGTCGAACGGAATGGTGTCGCTCAGGAAAACGATGCCGTCGGGGCGGATCGTCTCGACCAGATCCGAAGGGGATTCCGCCGGGCAGGGCGAGCGATCGAGAACCAGGCCGCCGTCGTTGGCGCGGTGGAATTCCGCCAGAAAGACATTCCATCGGCGCGCCGTGCCAATCCTCCGGATACATTCCGCCTCGACGCGGCTCTTTTCGTCCAACTTTGGAAGAACCGCCAAAACGGTCCTGGTTGGAAGTCTCGTTGACATGGGACGAGGTATGTCGGCCTTCTGACAAGCGCGGAGCGGAATGCAAAAATCAGGAGCCGCCCCTAATCACAATGGCTCCACGAGCGGGTCGTCGATGCCGCGCTTCTTGGGGTCGTAGTTGACGCCGACGAGGAAGACGGGCGGCTTGCCGTCCAGCCACGGGCCGGCGTAGTCCTTCGTGCGCGCCTGGTTGATCGCCTCCTGAGGCGTCTTGCCGTATTTGAACTCGAAGACATAGACGCCGCCCTTGTCCTTCAGAATCGCGTCGGCACGGCCGTTGGCACTCTGCACTTCGCCGGAAACGTCCGCCCCGATCATGCGCAGAAACAGCAGGAAGTACCGCTTGGCCTCGGCCTCGTTTTCGAGCCGCCAGTCATGAGGAACGGCCGCGAACGCGGCGCGGAGGTTTTTCGAGAGAAGCGTTTCGACTCCTTTCGCGCGCAATTCCAGCCGAGCCCGCTGCGCACGGTCGTTCCATGAAGAGAACGCCGCGCCCATGAGACTGCCGACATAGCCCTTCGTGAGCGAATCGCGCACTTCGTTGTTCGGAACGCCAAGCGAATATGTCGTGGAGTCGAAGGTCTCCTTGAGCGTGAGGTAGCCGGACTGGTAGAGAAGAGCCTCAACGGGCAGCGTCTCCGCGTCGCAGACATCAAGCTGCGTCTGCGAAACGATCAGGTCCTCGAAATCGTAGAGCGCCTTGCCAATCTGCTTCAGCCGCTCGATGACAAGCGTCGCCCCGCCGGTCGATTCCCAGTAATTCAGGAGTTCGCCGCTTGCAAACGCCTTCCCGATGGAAACGGGGTTGCAGACCTTCTTTTCCGATCCCGGCGAAAAGCGGTAGCCGTCGTACCATTCGAGCAACTTCGCCTTCGCCGTCGCGAAATCACACCCGTTTTTCGCGCCGAACGCCTTGACGTTTTCGCGCAGCGTCCCGTCCAGCTCCTCCGGCGTGAAGCCGAGCAGCGTCGCGAAGCGCTTGTCCATCGAAAGGTCCGTCAAGTGGTTGAGGCCGGAGAAGACGGAAAGCTTCGTGAGCTTCGTCACGCCGGTGAGCATCAGGAAGCGAATGGACTTCGAGTTGTCCTTCAGCTTCTCGTAGAAGTCGTGGAGCGTCTTGCGAACGAGCTTCAGCGCTTCAAGGTCATCGAGAAAGCCGGCGATCGGTTCGTCGTATTCGTCGATCAGGACGACGATCTTCTTCGTCGGCGACTTCGCCGCGGCCGCCTTCAGGAACTCGCCGAAATTGACCGTCGCGTCGACCTTGTCCTTGTACGGAACGCCGGCATCCTCGCACAAGTCGCGCACCAGATTCTCCAGCGCGGCGAGGAACTTGTCGATGGTCGCGCCGTTGGCGCGCATCATGGAGAAGTTGTAGACGGGGTGGCGTTTCTTGGCCGTCCACCCCTCCCACGGCTTGTCGTAGATCGCCAACCCCTTGAAAAGGGACTTTTCCCCCTCGAACATGGCCTGGAGCGTGGAGAGCATGAGCGACTTGCCAAAGCGGCGTGGACGCGAGATGAAATACTGCGCGTTTGTCTTGCGCCGGGCCAGTTTGTAGAGCAGGCCCGTCTTGTCCACGTATTTGTTCTCCCTGTCCCCTATCAGGGTCGGAAAATCGTGGACACCGGTGGTGAGTTCCTGAATTTTGCGTCTTGCCATGTCGCGCCCCTTTGCGTTTGCGGCTTCAAGTCTAGCAAAACGCGGAGCGGAATGCAAAATTGGGCCGAAGCAAGATAAGCCACCTCAGGCATTTCGAGTTCGTCCATGGAATCCGGACTTTCGTTTTCAATTCCTTTCTCATGCGATTTCAATACCATATGAAGATTGACTTTTCCTGCCGGGTCGGGGAGAATGGGACGCATTGAAAAACAACCCCGAAACCGAGGAACCTCACCATGAACAAATTCATCCTCATGCGCAACGCGCACACCTCCACCATGGCCGCCGCTGCGGCGCTTGCGGCCACAATCGGCGCGGCCACGACGGCGATGGCAGCGTCATTTCCGGTCCTCACTTCCACAGGAACGACCGGCGGAACGGTAGGCGTCGATTACGAGACGTTTTTCGACCGCGACGAAAACTGGACATGCGCCGACGCGGGCGTCACGGTCGTCCCGCCGAGCGAAGAAGGGGCATCGGCGTTCGACTACGAGCTCGTCCATGCCCTGAACGGGCCGCTCAAACCCCTCAACGTTTTCCACAGTCACAAGTTCACAATCAAGGCGAAGACCTGGCAAGAGAACAGGACCGGAACCGTCGTGGTGACCAACCGCTTCGAAAATGAAGGCCTTGTCATCGGCGAGCAAGGCGGCTTCACGGCCGCGAACAAAAGCGGATACTACGGCGACGTGACATACGAGGGGAAAATCGTCATCGATACGAGAATCTCGCCAACTTCGTATGCCGCCGTGATGACTGCCGGGAAAAATGACGGAGTGGACAAGGCCAACATTCTTCGACTGGCAGGCACTCTTCATGGCACAGGGCGGCTTAGCACGAAGACCCAGACGAAAGGCGCCCGCGTCGTCATTGAGGCGGAAGCGGTGGATTTCACCGGACTCATGAATCCGAATCAAGCCAATGGGTGGACAACATTCGGGTGCTCTGTTTTCAACGGAACGGTCGCCCCGTGGAATGGTTCGGCGATTGGCGCGGAACGCGCCACATCGCGAGTGTCGATTAATATCCTTAACATCAATAGCGATGGGATCGTGCTGATTGTCCCGTTTTCCGATGACGGTTCGTCCGCCGGATGCCTGACGGTCACCAACTCGTTTACGCAGGAGGCGACGGCGGGAAGCGTTGGCGCCATCAAAGTCCAGTTGCGCGGCGGGATGCCGCAAATCGGCACATATCCAATTTTGCGCCTTGCGGCGGGCTGCGCCGGAGCATTCGACCAGTCGAAGATATCACTCGACGGCTTCGTGAACAACATCCGCATTGCCCAGACAGTTCCCGCAAAGGTTTCCGACAATACGAAGCTGGTATTCAGAACGGATGGCGACGGCTCGCGCCTCCTTTGCGTAGAGCGTGTTCCGTCGGCCACGGTTCTCTGTATACGGTAGTCAACAAAGGATTGCCAATGAACGAAATCGTCTTTGCCAAGCCGCCGCTACGGTGGCTGTGGGGGGGCTTCGGCTTCCACAACTCCGAGGCCCAGATGACGGGCCTCATGTCCGAGGAGTTCCGCGACGAGCGGGCGCTGAAGAGCTTTCTCGAAATCTCGCCCTCCTATTCCCGCGTCTTCGCGGGCTTCGCCGACTGGCCGAAGGAGTCGATGGACCGCTTCGCCAACTGGTATGACGCCTCCTTCCGCAAGTGCGGCACCGCCATTTACGCCGTCCCGGGCCGGATGCCGACGATTATGGAGGACTTCGACTGCGAATCCTACGCCGAGGCGACGGCCCGCAACCTCGAATACGTCGTGAAGGGGCGCGGCTGCTCGCGCATCGCTCACTTCGCCGTGACGAACGAGTGTTCGGTGGGACCGGTTTACGACTGGTTCGGCAAGCCAGACCTTGACGGCCGCGACCGCTGGAAGATTTTCCGCGACCTCAACCGCGCGATGTTCCGCGCTTTCCGCCGCCACGGCCTCGACATCGGGCTGATGAACACCGACCAGAGCGGTCCCCAGCGCCTGAAGGACATCGAGGCGGCGATGGGGACGCTGGACGACATCACCGACACCTGGTGCTGGCATTTCTACGACTGGGAGTCTGCCGCAGGCGATCCCGGCAACTACGGTCGATGGAGCGCGCTCTTCGGGGACGTGGTGGGCATGGTGGAACGCAAGTTCCAGCACCGCCGCATGTCCCTTGGCGAGTTCGGCCTCAAGGGACGCGCGACGGCGCGCGCCGAGAGCGGATGCGATGGCGTGATGGACGACGACCGCAGCTACACGGCCCGCCATCCCGCCGAGGCCGCCATTTCCGCAATGGCCCGCGCGGAAATGGGGCTCGCCGCCATGAACGCTGGTTTCGTGACGGCCGTGAGCTGGACGTTCTGCGACTATCCCGACCCAACCCTCGGCTGGCCGGGCGGCGAGACGCCGCGAGAACGCGCAGAGCAGGAGCTGAAGAAATACGGCGGCGTGGGCCGCGACCTGCGCTACAACAAGTGGGGTCTCTTCCGCTGGGATGACGAGGGGCACGACTACTCCTCCTACCCCGACCTCTACACGATGGGCTGGCTCGCCAAGCTCTTCCGGCGCGGCGGGCGCGTCCTGCCGTGGACGACCGCCGACGAAACGCTCCGCGCCGGCGCAATCACCAATGCCGACGGCTCGCTCTCCATCGCGCTCCTCAACTGGGGAGACGCCAAGGAGATTGCGCTCCGTATCCCGCACCCTGTCGCGAAGCCGATGCGTCTCTACGAATACGACAGCGCCAACATTCCGTTCAGCCCCTTCAACGACCTTCAGGGCGTCAAATGCCTGGTGGAGGCGGACAAGGGCGCGGGCGGCGAAAGCGTCGTGCGCGTCCCGCTCGCGGCGAAGTCGATGGTCCTCCTCACGACCGACTACGAAGACCGCGTTCCGGCGCCTGTTCGCGATGTGCGGCTTGACGGCGGCACGCTGCGCTGGCGCATCCCGGACGATCCAGACCACCGCTATTTCCGCGTCTTCCACAAGGGACGCCAGATCGCCTCGACGGTCGCCTCGGCTCTCGACCCCGCGGCAAAGGGCGTCGACGATGCCGCCACGGCAGGCGATTTCCGCGTCGTTTCCGTTGACCGCTGGAACAACGAGGGGAAGTGAGTGATTGTTCACAAATGACAATTGCCACAATTGTTCAAAAATCGCAAATGAAAATCTCCGCGACTCCGTGTCTCCGCGCGATTTCTCCTCTTTGCGTTTCGCTTTGCGCTCTCTGCGTTGGAAAGAATGCCCCCGCCGAAACCGACTTCCCCTCCTACCGCCTGGCGTTTGAGGCGACGTTCGCCACGGCCGAGGAGGCGGCGCGGGCGGAGTGCGCCGTCGCGCCGCTTCCGGGTGGGGCGTCGATCGCCTTCGGCTGCCGCTGGGACGACTCCAATCCCGCCCACCTCGCCAAGGCCGCCATGATGGGGCGCGCCGGCGTGAAGGGCACGTTCTATGTCAGCGCCAATCGGACGGAGTTCATGGGATCCGGCATCCTCAGCAAGCTCATGGAAGGCGGCCACGCCATCGGCAACCACACGTTCAGCCATCCGCAGCTCTTTGAGCTGAACCCCAACGCCGGATTCCGCGAGATCGCCGAAAACCGCGTCGCCCTCGAAACGGCCATCCAGCGCCCGGTTGTCTCTTACGTCAGCCCCTACGGCTGGGGCAAAAACCCGTTCGACCCGCAGCACAGGCCAGCGTTGGCGGAGTCCGTCGTGGCGACCGGCCACTTCGTGACTCAGGACAATCCCGGCTCGTGGGGCGACGCCCCCTCCGCCACGGAACTCATGCCGTGCTGGCGTTTTTCCGCCAATGACGCCAAGCCGTCGCGCGAACTCTTCGAGAAGGGGTTCGGGGAAATGCTCGCCAAGGCGCTCGAGGCGCCCGACATCCCGCGCTTCGGCCTTGGGACACATTCGTGGTGCGACGAGCAGGGCAACGCCCTTCAGGAAACCTTGCTCAAGGAGCATTGCCTCAATCCCGACTGGGCGCAACTCAACGACTGGGAATACGGCGCATACCGCTACGAGGCCGTGCATGGCGGCGTCCGCAAGGTTTCGGTGAGCGGCAACCATGCGACCTTCGAGGCGACGCGATTCCTCCCGGCATTCCTCGGCGACGACATTCCGCTCTCGCTGACGTTCTCCGGTGCGGAGCCGATTGCCGCCAAGACGGCCGATGGCGCTCTCGCGAAAGGCGAACGCGGGACCTGGACTCTCCCGCATGCAAAAGATGCAGGACGCCTTCACGGCCGCATCGCAAGGGCGGATGCGGACGGTTTATGCCCGACGTTTCCCGGACTGCGCGTCATCGTCGAGCCTGACGAAGAGATGGGGCGGCTCCGCGTCCGCGTCGAGAACCGGACGGGTCGCGACTTGCGGCGCATCCACGTCGCGGCCGCATTCCCGCCCAAGTGGACGACCCGCAACGCACGGACGGCGGCTGGCGCCCTGCCGGATGGCGACACATGGGGATGCGAATTCGAAATGGGGAGCGTCGGGCGCAAGGACTATGCCTTCGGCTCGGCGTACTATCCCGTCTCCGTCGATTTCTCGGACGGCGGCGGACTGTTCCGCATCTGGGCCGAAAAGACCATGCCGCGCGTCGAAGTCCCGGAGACGGCACCGGCGCGCGCCGCCCGTGTCTGGGGACCTGCCGACGCGACAGCGCTCGACGGCGCCGACTGGGCGGCCGCATCCATTCCAGGGGCCGCGCTTCCGGACGCCGCGAACTGGCGTGCGCCGGAGTCCGGTGGCCCTGATTCCCTCTGGTGCCTCGTCGAAAAGATGCGGGTCGTGAAAGGGGCGGCCAATGAGCACGTCAGGGCGCTCGCCAACGATCCGAAGCAGGGGCGCTTCGTCGTGTACGACTTCGACGCGGCGGATGCCGGTCCGATGCGGCTTCGCACCAATGTCCCGGCCTCGCGGCGGAACGTCGCGCTCTGGGTCAACGGCGAAGGCGTCCCCTATTCAGGGCCGTCGCTGGACATTGAAGCGCGCCAAGGACGCAACCGGCTCATCATTCGCGCCGACATGGTTGTCGTCGGCACGAAGACCGAACCATTGTACCTCGCAGTTGAGGAGAAGGAGGCATGGTGAATCGTTTTTCCGGACAAGTTGTCCTCGTCACCGGCGGGAGCCGGAACACAGGGCTGGAAATCGTCGATCTTTTCCTGCGCGAAGGGGCGCGTGTCTTCTTCTGCGGCACGTCCGAAGCGTCGGTCGCGGCCGGCGAGGCGGAGCTTGCGCGACGCGGCCGCACCGGCTTCCGCAGCATCGTCTGCGACGTGGGGAAGTCCGCCGACGTGACGGCCATGATGGACGCCATCGCGGCCGAGGCAGGCCGTCTCGACGCCGTGGTGTCGAACGCCGCGCACCTCGGGCAGGGCGAGAACCCGGCTCCGGACGTCCCGGAAGCCGACTTCCTCGAAGTCCTGAACGTGAACCTCGGCGGGACGCTCCGCATCGTGCAGGAGGCGGCGCGCCGCTTCTTCCTGCGGCAGGAGCCGAACGCGGCTACGGGCCAGCGCGGCGTGGTCGTCTGCATCGGCTCGAACACGGCGCACCACGTCCAGCGCCGCCACGTCTCCTACTGCACCTCCAAGGGCGGGCTTGAGTCTCTCGTGCAGTGCCTCGCGCTCGATCTGGGGCCGCGTGGCGTCCGCGTGAACCTGCTGGAACCCGGCTACATTTGGACGGAGCGTTGGAACGACCTTCCGGAAGCGGTTCGCCGCAAGCGCCGCGCCAACACGCTCACCGGACGCGAGGCGACCGGCGGCGACGTGGCTGCCGCCGCAGCGTTCCTCCTCTCCGACGAAGCCCGCGCCTTCCAGGGCGCCATCCTGAAAATGGATGCCGGCGCGACGGTGGCGCTTTACCCCGCCTACGCCGAGGACTCCGTCCCGCTGCCGGCGGAATGGAAGGGGGCGGAGGCCTTTTCCGGCGCGGTGTCGCTCGACGCGAATGACACAAACTCCAACTGAGCATCAATGACACAAATATCAAAGTCAATCCTGCTCATCCTGAAAATCCTGTCCCCAAAAACGCTCTGCGACTCTGCGTCCCTGCGTTGAAATCAAACGGGAACGGAAGCAAGCAATGAAACTTGGACTTGGCATGCACCCCGAGCGGTGGAGCGACGCGCATCTCGCGATGGCGCGGCAGCTGGGTTGCGAAACTGTGGTGCCGTGGGTGCCGTTCGGCCCCGGCGACGGCGTGTGGCACGAGGAGCAGTTCGCCGCGCTGAAAGCGCAGGCGAAGCGCCACGGGCTAGAAATCGCGGCCGTCGAGAACTTCCACTGGGAGCACATCGACCACATCGTCCTCGGTGAGGAGGGGCGCGACGAACAACTTGAAAACCTCTGCCGCACCATCGAGAACGCCGGGCGCTGCGGCATCCCCTGCTTCGGCTACAACTTCAGCGTCTGCGGCGTCCAGGGCTACTACGCCGAGGTCGGCAACACGTCCGGGCGGGGCCTTGCCTCGCTCAAGTGCTTCGACGAGGCGAAGGTGGACCACTCCCCGCAGCCCAACCGCAAGTTCTGGTTCAAGGACGAAATCACGCGCCGCTCCCCGGAGGGCTTCATCCCGCCTGTCGGCGAGGACGAGTTCTGGGGACGCATCCGGTATTTCCTCGACGCCGTGCTGCCAACCGCCGAAAAGGCGGGCGTGAAGCTCTGCGCGCATCCCGAAGACCCGCCGATCCCGTTTCTGAAGGGCACCTACCGCGCGCTTCACTCCATCGAGGGGCTGCGGCGACTCCTGGCGCTCTCGCCAAGCTCCAGCAACTGCCTGGAGTTCTGTCAGGGCACAGTCTCCACCATGGCCGGCGTGGACATCTACGCCGCCATCGAGGAGTTCGCCTCGTCCGGGCGCATCGGCTACGTCCACTTCCGCAACACCTCCGGGACGCGGCCGCGCTACAACGAGGTTTTCATCGACGACGGCTACGTTGACATGAAGCGCGCGATGGCGATCTACGAGAAATGCGGCTTCAACGGCACGGTCATCCCCGACCACACGCCGCGCCTCACGGCGGCGGACTGGTGGGAGACCGGCATGGCCTTCGCACTGGGGTATATGAGAGGTATTCTGCGTGGGACCAACCGGAACATTCAAGGAGACTGAAAAATGAGCAAACCAATCAAAGTCGGAATCATCGGGCAGGGCCGTAGCGGCTGGGGAATCCACGCCGCGTTGCTACGCACCGTCCCGGAACTCTATGAAATCGCGGCCGTCGCCGACCTCATCCCGGAGCGCGTGGCGGAGGCGGCGAATGACCTCGGTTGCAAAGCGTATCCAGATGCCGAAAGCCTGATCGCCGACCCCGATATCGACCTCGTCATCGTGGCGACCTACAACCCTACGCACGCGAAATACGCCGAAATGGCGCTCCACGCCGGAAAGCACGTCGTCTGCGAGAAGCCTTTCGGGCTGACCGTCGTCGATGTCGACGCGATGGTCGCCGCCGCGAAGGAGGCGGGCCGCGTCCTCGTCTCGTTCCAGCAGCGTCACTACGAGCCGGATTTCTTGAAAGTGAAGGAAATCTGCGAATCCGGCGTGCTGGGCGACATCGTGCGCGTTCGCATCTGCTGGCATGGTTTTTCGCGCCGCTGGGACTGGCAGACATCGCGCGCAATGGCGGGCGGGAACCTCAACAACAACGGGCCGCACCCTCTCGACCACGCGCTTTCGCTCTTCGGCGACGCGATGCCGGACGAAGTCTGGGCCGAAGCGGGCGGATGGCTGCGCAGCGGCGATGCCGAGGATGATCTAAAATTCATCCTCAAGGGCAAGGGCCGTCCCACCATCGAAGTCGAACTCACGAGCGTCTGCGCCTGTGCGCAGGAGCGATGGCTCGTATGCGGGACTCTGGGCGGGCTGCACGGCACGACAAAGCGGCTCGACTGGAAATGGACGGACTTCTCGAAGATGCCGGCGCGCCCGCTCGACCTCGCCTCCACGCCCGACCGCAGCTACAACAGCGAGACGCTGGAATGGGAAACCGGGAGCTGGGACGCGCCGATGTCGGAAGCCAACGCCGGCGCGGGTGCGGCGCCGCCGGCCGGCCCCACGGAAAGGTTCTACCGCAACTTGCGTGGAGTCCTCGCCGGAACCGCCGCGCCGACGGTCTCGCTCGAGCAGTCGTGGCTCCGCGCCGCCGTCATGGAGCGGATTCGTGCCGCAGCCGACATCCCGGTTGCCGCCGGGAGAGGATGACGCCGACGAATTGCCGAAAACGGTCACTGATCTCACCATGGAAAAGAAAACCGAACTCGTTTGCGTCTATTACCCTCACTGGCACCGCTACCCGAAAGGCGACGAGTGGTTCGGAGCCGAGAACTGGCGCGAAGGCGAATGGGAGTTCGTCAAGACGGCCGTTCCACGCTTCCCCGGCCACAGGCAGCCACTCGTGCCGCTACCCGGCTATCTGGACGGCGCGAATCCAGAGGATGTCGCCAAGGAGATCGACCTTGCCGCAGACGCCGGCATCGACGTGTTCCTCTACGACTACTACTATTACGGCGGCAAGGTGACGCAGGAGGAGGCGTTGGAGCGGGGCTTCATGAAGGCGCACAACTGTGGCCGCATGAAGTTCGCAATCATGTGGTGCTACCATGAACGGCGCGACCAGTTCCGCCCCGACATCGACAGGGAGCGCCCGATGCTGATGTCGCTCGCGCGGACACCGGAGGAGTTTCACGGCCTGATTCGCCTCTGCTGCGAGCGCTACTTTCCGCATCCGGAATACTGGCGCAAGGACGGCGCGCTCTTCTTCTCAATCTTCAACGCGCCCTACTTCTGCGAACACCGCGACCGCGACACCCGACGCATCCGTGCCGAACTCGACGAAGCGCGGCAGATTGTCCGCGAGGCTGGACTTGGCGACATCCACTTCAATGCGCAGGGGGCCGCGCCGGATGATGTTGGCTTCATGGCCGACTGCGGCTTCGACTCGCTCACAGACTACAACATCACCCCGGAATCCATGCCTGCGGAGGAGATGGCCGCCATGCGGGAGAAGGACGTCTGGGAGATCGAATACCGCGACTCCTTCCCGACGGTGCGAAAGCGCTGGCGTGAGATGTCCGCCGGACCGCTCCCCTACATCCCCAACGTCACGACAGGCTGGGACGTCACGCCCCGCTGCCGTCTCGACGAGCCATATCCGTGGAGGAAGAACGACTACCCCTACCTGATGACGTTCGTGAACAACACACCGGAAGCGTTCCGCGAGATCCTCGCCGAGGCCAGGTCCTTTGCGGAGAGAGACCCGAAACACCCCGGTGCCGTTTACGTCAACGGCTGGAACGAATACACCGAAGGCTCGTTCCTCCTTCCCGACGCCGCCGACGGCGACGCCCGCCTCCGCGCTGTCGCGTCCGTCTTCGGAACTTGAAATCGAGCATTTGCGGATAATGAAAACGATGCGAATCCTTTTCATGTTTCTTTGCGTCCTTTCCGCCGGTTCCGCCCCCGCCGCGTATCGCGTTTCCGCCGGCCCGGACTGGGTCCCCATCGACTACCGCAAGGGCATCGAGCCGGGCAGCGCGCTCGATTTTTCGGTCTTCGGCCTCGCCGACGCCCCGGCGGGGAAGCACGGCTGGCTTGAGACGCGCGGGGAGCATTTCGTCTTCCCCGACTCGCCGGACGTCCCGCGCCGCTTCTACGGCCCGAACCTCGTCTTCGACGCTTGCTGTCCCGTCGGCGACGACGCGGAAATGCTCGCCGACCGCCTCGTGCGCATGGGCTACAACTCCGTGCGTCTCCACGGCTGGGACTGCAGCCTCCCGATGGGTGACGAGGGATGGGGGCGAAAGTGGGACTCCCATACGTGGGCGCCGGAGAAGATCGACCGAATGGACCGTCTCTGCGCCGCCCTTTTCGCGCGCGGCATCTACGTCACGACCGATCTCTTCGTCTCGCGGGAGGTAACGTGGGGCGACGTGGGCGAGGACAACCGCATGGGCCACACACCCGACGAACCGCTTTCCAACCACATCTACAAGGCGCTCGTCCTCGTCGATGAGGTCGCCTACGCGGACTGGCTTGCCGAGGCCTCCAAGTTCCTCAGGCATGTGAACCCATACACCGGGCGCGCCTACGCCGACGAGCCGGGAATGCCTTTTCTCTGCCTCGTGAACGAGTGCAACCTCGCCTCGCAGTGGAAGAACGTCAGGGACATGCCCGCCTTCCGCGCCGCGTGGCGCGCGTGGCGCGGCCCCGACGAGCCGCCGCCGGACAATTCCAAGTCGGACATCTTCGCCGAGTTCGAGGAACACCTCGAAGCGCGCTTCTTCGAGCGGGCGAAAAAGTATCTGCGCGAGGCGCTGGGCGTGAAGGCGCTCCTCACGAACCAGAACATCGGGCAGAACCGGCCGCCGCTGCAGCGCCTCCGCGAACGCCTCTACGACTACAACGACGGCCACACCTACGAGGCGCACCCGCGCAGCGTCGCCGGTGCCGAGGCGACCGGGATGGAGGCCATCGTGCGCTTCGACGAGAACGACCCGACGGCCATCGACTGGATGGGCGGCGTCGCGCGCGCCAACGCCGCCATCGTCGGCAAGCCCACGACGGTCTCCGAGTGGGACTACTGCTATCCGGCGCGGTCGCGCTCCTGCGCCGGGCTGATCATGGGATCTCTCATGGCCCAGCAGGATTTCGCCGCCGGATGGCGCTACGGCTGGATCTGTAGCCGCGCCAAGCGCTGCGACGAACTCAAGGACGCATGCACCTTCCCGGCGCGGCCTTTCAGCGCGCTCACAGACCCGGTGGCGCTGGGTACAGACAAGATGGCGACGCTTCTCTTCCTGCGCGGCGACGCGCCCGCATTCTCCGCGCCGGGCGTGTGCCTCCGCCTCACTAAAGCCGCCTTCAAGCGCGCAGACGGTCTTTCGCCGCGTTCCGACAAAGCTTTCCCCTTCGGCGGCGTATGGCAGACGCGCTTCGCGCAGTCGACCGACGCGCCAACGCCTCCCGGCTGGCGCGAAATCCGCTACGAGGACGGCGAGGCCCTGCGGGCGCGAGGCGAGGACACCCCCTACCACATCGACGCCGACCCCGACGCGGTTTTCCGTCGCGACCCTGTGCGCCGCCTCATCACCGTGGTGACGCCGCGAACGTGCGGCGGCTTCGCCTTTCCGGAAAGCGGCCGCGTCGAATCCGGGCCACTAGCGTTCACGCTCTCCGGTTCCCGGGCCACCGTCTGTGCCACGTCGGTCGATCCGGACATGCGCCCGCTCGCGACCGCGCGCCGCATTCTCGTCATGCACCTCACCGACCTCCAATCCGAAGGTAGCGAGTTCTCGGACGAAACCTTCCAGACCACGCTCAAGAAAGGCGCCGCGCCGCTCGTGGCCGACGGCACGGCGAAGATATCACTTCGATTGTCCACAAATGGCAAATGCCACAATTGTTCACAAATCTTCAATGTCACAAATAGTGTTGCCAATATGCAAGTGTTGCCAGTTGCCAGTTCCCAATTCCCAATTGGAAAATGCAATCTGGATTTGGATAATGGCAACATTGGCAACAATCCCTACAAGGTTTTCGCCCTCGCCACCGACGGCCGCCGCCTCGGTGAGGTGCCATGCGAGTGGAATGTGGCGACGACGCCCCCGTCGTCG
>DJYI01000071.1:0-3613 GCA_002448475.1 Verrucomicrobia bacterium UBA6982 | reverse complement strand
GCGACGGCGATGGCGCCGTCGCCACATCCGGCACACTTTCCTTCACCGCCTCTGTCCGCGGATCGGATGGAAAAGCCCGTCTCTACTACGAAATAACAAGGCCATGAACATCATCCAACGACATTCCCTCAATCCGGTTCTCTCCGCGAAGGACGTTCCATACGACGCGAGCCTGGTCTTCAACGCCGGCGTCGCCAAGTGGCAGGGTCGCTACGTCATGCTCTTCCGCAACGACTACGGACAGACGGAGCAGAGCTGGCGCGACATTCACGCCACCGGCCAGTGGCCGCACCTCTCCACCAACATCGGCATCGCCACGAGCGCCGACGGAGTGCATTGGGAGGTCGGGCCCAAGCCGGTCTTCCAGATGCGCGACGATGAAATCCTTCGCGTTTACGATCCCCGCCTCACAATCGTCGAGGGGCGGCCTGTCCTCTGCTTTGCGATGGATACAAAACACGGGCTACGCGGCGGCGTCGCCACCACAAACGACTTCGAGAAGTTCGACATCCTGTCGCTCTCCGTCCCCGACGACCGCAACATGGCGATGTTTCCTGAAAGGATCGGCGGCAGGTACGTGCGCCTGGAGCGTCCGATGCCGGTCTATTCGCGCGGCACCGGGAAGGAAGCCTTCGACATCTGGCTCTCCGAGTCGCCCGACCTGCGCTTCTGGGGCGAGTCGCGGCTTGTGCTGGGCGCGGAGCGCGTCCCGTTCGCCAACAGCAAGATCGGCCCCGCCGCGCCGCCGGTGAAGACCCCGCGCGGCTGGCTCGCGACCTTCCACGCCGTGCGCCGCAGCGAAAGCGACCTCTATTCATGGGAGGGGGGCTGGCGCAAGGAATACCTCGCGGGGCTGATGCTCCTTGACCTGGAAGACCCCTCGAAGGTAATCGGCATGTCGCGCGAACCGCTCATGGCACCTGAAACGGACTACGAGACACGCGGCTTCCGGGGTAGCGTCATCTTCCCTGGTGGCATGATCCTCGAAGATGACGGCGAAGTGAAGATCTACTACGGCGCGGCCGACACCGTGGAATGCCTTGCCACGGCGAACGTGGACGACCTCCTCGCCTTGTGCGGTCCGGCCCGCTGATTCCCTACGGCCTTTCCTGAACTTGCCGAGACCGCTTGTACCAGTCCCGCATCGAACAGCCGTAGCGGCGGCGGAAGGCGTTCATGAGGCTGTGGGGATTGCCGAAGCCGACGCGGGCGGCGATCTTCCCGGCCGGCAGTTCGGTTTCGCCAAGAAGTCGCGCGGCCTCGGCGAGCCGGGTTTCGCGCAGTTCTGCGGCGACGGTTCGTCCGAGAACGGTCTTGAAGGCATCCTCGATCAGGCGCAGCGAGGCACCGGTTCGACGCGCGACTTCCGCCGGGCCGATCCCTTCCGCGGCATGGTGCCTGATCACGTCCCTCGCCCGGTTGACCCATTCGCCGGTACGGCTGTTGTCGCAGGTCGAAAGACGTTCGGTAAGACTGGAAACGCCCGCTAGAATCGTTTCCGGCAAGGGCGAACGCTCCGCCAAATGCGCGAACACGGCCCGCATGGCGGATTCCGCCGCGCCACGGAAGTCGAGCGCCAGAGAGGAGAGAGGAGGAATCTCGTTCTCGCAAAGGTAGTCCTCGTCGTCGGCGCCGAGAATCTGCACCTGTCGCGGCACGGGAATGTCCAGGGCGCGGCACACGGACAGCAGATGGCGCGCCCGCTGGTCAAACGCGGCGAAGATGCCCACCGGCTTCGGGAGGCCCGCCACCCATTCGGTGAGCCGCCGCCGCTCGCGCCGCCAGTTCGGGCGCTTGGCCGACGGGCAGTAGTCGGCAACCGGGCCGAAGCCCTTTTCCGCCAGCGCCTCGGCGAATGCGGCCCCTCGAGCCATGCTCCAGCGCTCTCCATGCGGAGAACCCAGGTAGGCGAATTCGCGTAGTCCGCTCCGCACAAGCACGCGCGCCGCCACTTCCCCGATCTCGCGGTCGTCGCTGATGAGCGACACATGGGGATACGGGAGATTTCCGCTTCCCCACGTCCCGAAAAAGACCGCGGCACGTATGCTGCGCGAACGCAGAAGCGCGGGCCGGAAGCTTCGAAGCATGTTCGGACTCGCCACGAGAATGTCGGGGGTGTCGCCGGAGATGCGGTCGAAGCCGTCGTTGCCAGGATGATTGCCGAGAAGGACGACATCCACGCGGCTGCGCCGCCGCGCCTCCCGCATCACGCCGCAGACAATCTCCCGCGCGGCTTTCTGCCGCACGTCCATGCACACCGCGATGGTCAGCGCCTTTTCCGACATGGCAGGCTCCCCCTGTGCCCGCGAACCGCCCGCTACGCCTTCTCGACGAGCGGGTCGTCGATGCCGCGCTTCTCCGGGTCGTAGTTGACGCCGACGAGGAAGACCGGCGGCTTGCCGTCCAGCCACGGGCCGGCGTAGTTACAATATACCACCATCACTCCTCCTCTTCTTCACCATGGTGTGTGGACAGCGCCCACCGCTCGGCGGCGTCTTTCATGAACTCTGCGGCCCTTTCGTCTATGTTTTGCCGTAATTCCAGACGTTCGGCGTCGGAAAGACGGACAGGGCGCTCTTCGTCTTTGTCCCGAAGGGATTTCGGCAGTGGCAGCGGGAACTCCAATTCTGGGTTCACCGTCTTTAACGCTTTAAGGCCAGCCTTATAGAACGCTGGTTCTTGGTAGGTGTTTTGAAAAAAAGTTCGATCTTCAGGGACATAGGCCTCGGGGCCATCCCCGTATTGCACAATTTTCGATGACTCTGTCAAACTGCAGAACTCCCTCGAATCGGAAAGCTTGAAAATCTCGCTAACAACGCCGGCAAACAGGAAACCGCGGCAGAGTTCGATAAAATCCTCTCTGCGCCTCTCGGCGTTCTCTCGGCCATCGGGCCGGTAGAAGTAGCCATAGTATTTGCCGCCAACGAAGTTGTATTCCTCCCCGAACGCCATATAGGACACGTCATCGTCAATCAGAAGCGTGTTTGGCAGATTGTCGTAATTGACGATGTATGGGCACAGAATCTTGTGATACTCGCCACCGTAAACCGTCTCCCCGACAAGACCGTGGGCTTCGTTGCATGCCTGCTGTCGAACGAGATCTTCGCGCGAAAAGACCCGCATGCCCTTGAGCACTCTCGCCCTTGTTTCGTCCGATTCGTCTTTGAGGGCCGTGTTCATCACCTTGGGAACGAGTTCGTCGTTTCGGCGCTTGACGCCCGTACTGCAGAAGTGAATGCGGACATTCCGGCGGACTAGCCAGCGGATGAACTCCGGAATTCCGGGATAGACAAGATGGATGTACCCTGCGGCCTCGATTGAATGGTCTGCGAGAAAGTTCTTCCCGAACCTCCCTTCGACGTATGCGCAAACTTCTTTCTCGTGGCCGCCGCGTTCAGGGGCCGAGGCAATGACGCCATCAATATCGAAAACTACTGTGCGATTGTCCTTATCGTATTTTCCCATCTTTTACTCCTTGTCGGTTTCGACGACGACACCGGTGGTGAGTTCCTGGATTTTGCGTTTTGCCATGGCGCGCCCCGTGTCGTTTGCGGGTTCAATCCTAGCAAAACGCGAAGCGAAAACCAAGTTGAAAAGTTGAAAGGTCAGGGAC
>DJYI01000145.1 GCA_002448475.1 Verrucomicrobia bacterium UBA6982 | reverse complement strand
GTTTTGCAAAGACGGCACAAAATGGTTTTTTTCAAACCCGATATATGCAGCCTCATGGGAAAGACGAAGTGGTCGATAGAATGTTCACAATTTTCAATTGAAACAATTGTTCACAAATAACAAATCAAAATTCTTAACGAACAGGACAGAAGATGAATTTGTCATTTTCCATTGGTGATCATTTGTCTCAATTGTCATTTGTGAACAATTCTTCGGGTTGGATGGCGGTGTTCGACGTCGATTCCGCGAAGTCGTGGGACGAGAAAATCTACGCCCGCGACGAGACATTCGACGGCAAGACGATTCACGTCGTTGGCCTGTAGCCTTGTTCCGCCCTGCGAAGGACCAGGGATGGCACCCCGCATTCTCTATCTCGGCGCCGTCGATGGCTGGAAGCCGAAACTGGCCGGCGTCCGCCGCTACGCGACCCGTCGCGGCTGGGAGGTGTTACCCGTTTCGACTGTGGGCATGCCATACGCGGAAATTCCAGCCGTTCTGGAATGCATGCGGCCGGACGGTTGCATCGTCGGCTGCAACGGGGGAAACTACTTCCCTGGAAAGCGACTTTTCGGCACTGTCCCGGTCGTCTATCTCGACCTTCCGGCGAGAACGCCGGGCACATCTTCGTGCCGAATCGTATCCTGCGACGACAATGCCGTGGTGCGGACAGCATTCACGGAACTCAAAATCTGGCACCCGGAATCGTTCGGCGTGGTCGAAGCCCCGGACAATTCTCCCTGGTCGCGGTTCCGGGCCCGCGCATTCCGCTCAGCCGCGAGAAGCCGCGGCCTCCAATGCGCAGTCTTCGCGGCAGAACCCGGCGAGCCTTTCGAAGCCTATTTCTCACGCCTTCGCGCCTGGCTTCTTGCCCGTCGCCGCCCGTGCGGCACCTTCGCCGTGAACGACGAAACCGCAGCCTTCGTCATCCGCGCCTGCCGCGAGGCGCGCCTCCACATCCCCAAGGACATCGCGCTCGTCGGCGCCGACGACACCGACACGCGCGACCACGACGAAAACCCGCTTTCCAGCGTCCGGATCGACTTCGTCCACGCCGGATTCCTCGCGGCGAAGATGCTCGAAAGCGCCATGGCAGGACGTTCGACGGACAACGCGGTCGTCGGGCCGTCGATGGTCGTCCGGCGCAAATCGACGAGCGGCCGAGGGCGTCACGTGCCCTGCATGGAGGAAGCGGTCGCCGTCATACGCCGCGAAGCCTGCGACGGCCTCACGGCGCGAGATCTCGCGGCGCGCTTTCCCGGCACCCGACGCCTTTTCGACATTCGCTTCCGCGAGGCCACCGGACACAGCGTCCTCGACGAAATCCTCCATGTTCGCATGGAGAGGGCGTTCGAACTGCTCTCCACCACCGACATCCCCGTGGGCATTGTTTCGGACTTCTGCGGCTTCGGCTGCTACCGGACGCTCGACCGGCTCTTTCGCACCCGGCTTGGAATCTCCATGTCCGAATGGCGCCGCCGCAATGCGCGCCCTTCGCGTTGATTAAATTATTTCTCAAAAGTGAAGATCATGGCACCGTCGGCGGGCTATGATTCCTCCCGTCCCGCCCCATGGGCATCTTCGCATGAAAGCAGCAGTTCTTCCAAGACATTCGACCGTCTTCTTCGCCGCGGCGCTTTTCCACGCCGCCGCAGTCCTCCCCGCCGGTGCTGGGCCGGCCGTCCCGGCCGGATGGGTGCCCGCGCCCGGCATCGCGCAATACCGCGCGTGGGCGAACGGGTTCATCGCGGCGGAGAGACTATGCGACGTCCCCGCAGAGGAGCCGGAATACCGCGTGTGGGTGAACGGCCGCGAGGTGGACGTCATCGACATCCCCGAACCGGCGCATCACGACTGGCAGCTGCCGGACGAGGCCGCGCTCCCCTACTGGGCTGCGCTCTTCGACGTCGAGGGCGAGGCCTCCGTGCGCATCGAGTCCCGCTCCGACCTCTCCGCCACGCGCATCCTTCCGCTCTCGCGCGGCATCGTCCCGCGCCACGACGGCGTCCACGCCGTCGAGTTCACGGCATCGCCGCCCTTCGCGGTCTCCGTGGAGCCGCGCCCCCGCCTCGGCGCGCTTGTCCTTTCGGCCAAGGCCCCGGACCCAGACCCGCCGAGTCCGGACGACCCGCTCGTGAAGTACTTCGGCCCCGGCCACTACCACTTCGACAAGCCAATCCGGCTTTTCTCAAACGAGACGCTTTACCTCGCCCCCGGCGCGTTCGTCGATGCCGCCGTGTGGGGCAGCGGGACGAACGTCTCCGTGCGCGGCCACGGCGTCCTCACCGGCTTCTCGTGGCAGCACGCCGCCGGCCCGCAGCACGACCTCGTCCACCTCGAAGGCGCGGACGTCACGGTCCGCGACGTCGCCCTGCTCGGCAGTTTCGGCTGGACGCTCGTCCTCAACAAGGTGGACGGCGCGCTCATCGAAGGCGTGACGATCCTCGGCGGCCGCGTTCTCAACGACGACGGCATGGACATCTGCCGCGCCCGCGACGTGACGGTCCGCGACTGCTTCGTCCGCACGCAGGACGACTGCATCTGCGCCAAGTACTGGTGCGAGAATCTGGCGGTCGAGCGCTGTACGCTCTGGGCCGACGTGGCGAACATCTTCCGCATCGGCTTCGAGACGGACGGCCCACCGCACCGCCTGCGCGGCATCCGCATCCGCGGCATCGACGTCATCCACCAGGCCGTCCAGAACGACCGCGAATGGCAGCGCGCCGTGAACATCCAGTCCTCGAACGGCACCGTCTTCGAGGACATCGAGATCGACGGGCTCCGCTTCGACTTCCCCAACGCCTGGGACCGCCTCGCCAAAGTCCAGACCTTCATCGCGAAGAGCCAGTGGCGGGAGGACAAGATTTCGGGGCAGCTACGCGGCGTCGTCTTCCGGAACGTCGAAATCCCGGCCGACGCCCCGGAAGGCGCCCTGCGCGCGATCGACGTCTGGAGCCACGACGAGGAGCACCTCGTCCGCGACGTCTCGAACGAATGCACCGATCCGCGCATCGTCGTCCAGGAGAAGGTCGGCCGCGTCGAGGCCCACTAGTTTCCGTTTTACCGTCCCACCCCTCTTTTTCCACGCCGCGCGTCCGGCGCGGCAAACCCGAAGAAAGGCACTGCCATGAACAGAAAGACAGCAACCGAAGCGTTCCGGCGCGCGCTGCGCGCCACTCTTTTCGCGGCCCTCGCGGCCGCGCCGTCCGCCTCGCAAGCCGGCCTCCGCACGTGGGAGCCGTCGGACTACCAGGCGCAGGACGCCATGATCCTGCACTTCGACGGCATCCGCAACGCGGGACTCTCGGAGCCGCACAGCGCGGCGGCGACGAGCTGGATCAACCTCGCCGATTCCGAGCGCCCCGCCGTCTTCGATTTCGGCTCCGACGAGAGCCGCTGGGATTCCGACGGCTTCTACTTCGGCGGCCTCACGTATGCCCGCGTCCCCTCCACCGCGCTCGACACCGCCGTCACGATCGAGGTCGTCTCCGACATCGACACGAACGTCCTCATTAGCGCCTACAGCGGCAACTACCGCCAGTGGCCGCACATCATCGGCTTCGAGGCGACGGGCGACCTGTTCGACCTCTTCTACCACACCACGGCCTCGCCCAAGGGGCTTTGCCTCAAGCGCGGCAGCACGACGTTCAAGCTGGAAGGATGGGACGGCCGGTACGCCGTCGGTCTCATCAACGAAACGAAACAGGTCCTCGTCCAGAACGCCGCCCCGAACGCCGCCACGTGGGGCAACACTGGAAAAACGGGCGCCATCGGCACAAAAACGCTGCTCATCGGCTCGGCCAACGTCGAGGCCAACGACGGCATCAACAAGCGCTACCTGACGGGCAAGATCAAGGCGCTCCGCCTCTACAACCGCGTCCTCACCGACGCCGAAATCGCCGCGAACCGCGCCATCGACGAGGCGCGGTTCTTCGGCGCCCCGCCCGTCACGAACGCGGTCGTCGCCACGTCGCTCGCCGGCGCGGAAGGCGCGGACGCGAGCGGCGCGTATGCCGTTGACGACGACGGCTACACGTTCCGCGCCGCGCCGTTCGCCACCGTCGGCGGCACGACCTACGCCTGCACGGGTTGCACGGTTGAAACCTCCGCCGACGGAGGCGCCACGTGGGGCGCCCCCGTCCAGTGTGACGGCGTGTATGCCGTCGAAGTCGCCTCCGCCGACTGCAAGCGCATCACGTGGCAGTGGGCCGCGGCGTCCGGCACGATCGGCGGCGAGACCTCCGGGTACGTCCGCAGCGGCCTCGAACTGCACTTCGACGGCATCCGCAACGCCGGCGCCGCCGCCGCGCACGACGCTTCCGCGACGGCGTGGACCGACCTTTCCGGAAACGGCCGCCACGGCACCCTTTCCGGCAACACCGACGGTTCCAGCGCCTGGGAGGACGACGGCTTCCGCTTCAACGCGAACGCCGTCTTCAACACGACCGCCGCGTTCAGCCTCGGCACGTCGTTTACGGCTGAAACGCTCCTCGACGTCGCGCAGTCCGACGCGACGCGGAACCTGCAGGTCTTCACGATGAACACGGTCGCCGAGCCGCAGCCCTGCTACCTCTACTACCA
>DJYI01000034.1:3208-9179 GCA_002448475.1 Verrucomicrobia bacterium UBA6982 | reverse complement strand
TCCGGCGACGGATTCCGCTCCTTCTCCTCGGTCACCGGAAAGACTGACAACGGCTACTGCATCTGCGGTTATACAGGCTTAGACGGACAGTTCGTGGGCACGATGCACTCATACCGCTACTACACGCGCGTCCTCACGGAGGAGGAACTCGCCTGGAACCGCGTGATCGACGAGCGTCGCTTCTTCGACCGCGCCGCGCCGCTGCCCGTGACGAACGTGGTGGTCGCAACCGCCGTCGCTGGCGCGACGGGCGCGGAAACTGCCGGATGCTACGCCGTCGATGGTCGCCATGTCTTCATCGCGCCCGCGACCGTCTCGGTTGACGGCACCATATACGTCTGCACGGGCTATACGCTCGAAACGCTTGGCGAAAACGGCTGGTCCGAACCCGTCTTCCGCAAAGCCGCGCTCTACCAGCCCGTGGCCGTTGTCGTGACGGACACGGACTGCGTCCGCCTGACATGGCAGTGGGCGAAGGCGGCCGGCCTCAAAAATCTTGGTTACACCGTACACGATTATGTCTGGGACGGCCTTGAAACATTCTACGACGGCATCTGTAACGTCGGCACAAATCTGACGCACTCCTACACGGCAACGAACTGGGTGAACCTCGGCTCAATAGGATACACAAATGACGTATTCGTTCAGCGCCTGAAGCTGAATGGCAGTGGCTGGGTCGATGTTCCCAATCTCGATACCAAAGAGGTCAACGATCCCGGCTACTGGACGGAGAACGGGTTCACGATGAAAGGCACAAGCCGTTTCCGCTGCAATGCGCCTGGCAACTTCACCGTCGGGAAGAACTATTCGCTTCAGATGTTGATTGATGCCAAGGCGTCGGATCAAGTAACAGCCTATGGCTATCCGCTCGGAGCTGAGTATCAACTATTTGCTTTCCAGCTGCGGAAATCGGACGGAACCCTGTTTTGGAAATACAATCCCTCGAAAAATGCATACATGACAGGCGGCGTTTATGACTACATGACCGCAATCGCGCGGGACAATAATACGCAGAAGTTTTTCGACGGCACGACGGAGCCTACGTCCGGCACGGGCACATGTGACAATAATTCGACCAACTACACTGGTACCGGATTCTGCCTTGGCGGCTACGGTAAGACGAAGGTAGATGATCTCTTCGTCGGGACGCTCAAGAACTTCCGCCAATACGACCATGCGCTCTCCGCTGCAGAGGTCGCGCAGAACCGAAAGGTTGACGACTGGCGATACTTCGGCATCCCAGACGATCCGAATGTCGTCGTGCAATCGACCGTTCCGTATTTGCGCGGCGAAGAGCCCGACGGCTCCTACGCCGTTGATGGCAGCCACACTTTCACCGCGCCGGCGACCGTGACGGCCAAGGGCATCGCCTACGACTGCGAAGGCTACACCGTCGAGACCTGGGACGGCTCAACATGGACCAATGCAACATCGCAAACCGGCAACTCCTACACTTACACCAGCGGTTCCTCGCCAAGTCGCGTCCGCCTCACCTGGCGCTGGAAGGCGACGCACGGCCTTCGCACGGCGGCGGACTACAGCTTCGATGACTATTCGCAGGCGGGGCTTCTCTGGAATTATGACGGCATCCGGAATAGGGGCTACAAGGATTCCGACCACTACTCCGAGGCCTCGACTTGGAAGAACCTCGGCTCGGCCGGTTCGGACTACGATCTCGCGTGGAGGAGCGGTGAGACCACCACGGGCGAATGGGCGGATGACGGTTACATATTCCGCGGCGGTCCGCGTTTCCGCGGAGGCGGCAAGGTCGGCCCCTTGAAGAACTTCACGCTGCAGACGCTTATTGACGCAGATGTCGCCAGCCAGACGGCCTCGTCGTCTCAGGCCTCGTACATCATGAACGCCTACGACAACCACTTCAACATGTGTCTCGTGTCATCGGATTACGATGGTTCGGCCGCGAGTTCGCTTTGCTGGAAGGCGCAGGGCGGAACGTTCATGTATTTCCATGCGAAAGACAACAAGTACAGTTTCGCGACGGCCATGATGGACTACGACAACAAGAAGGCGATGATGTTCCCTGATACGACAATTCCGACTGAGTATCACAAGGACGGTACTTACGGGAAGCAGCGGCTTTACAATGAGTTTGGTTCGGTCAGCTCTGTCTCGACCACTGGATACGGCCTTGGCAACCGCAACAACAATGGCACGGAAGGTATGGTCGGCAAGATCAAGAGTTTCCGCTACTACGACCGCGTGCTGACCGAGGAGGAGATCGTCCGCAACCGGAACGTCGATGCCGTGCGCTACTTCGGTGCGCTTGGCGTGACGAACCTCATGGTGGAAGTCGCCGAAGGAGAGTCCTATACGTGCGATCCCGCGCCGGGCGCATATTTCGTGGAGGGATCATACGAGTTCACGGCCGATCCCGGACCGACGGGCTACAAGCTCCAGACCTGGGACGAGACGGCCGGGGCATGGAGGACCGACGAATTCGCCGACGGACTCTCATGCGTCATAGACGCCTCCGCCTCGCCGTCGGCCCGGCGGCGCCTCGTCTGGTGCCAGCGTCAGCCGCTTGTGATTGTCGTCAGGTAGGACGGACCTTCGACACGCGACACGCGGCGAGACGCCGCACCCCCTAGTTCCGCGGGCAAGATGCCCGCGCTCCCAGGCAGCGCTAAGGATGCGCAGCCGCGCATTGATCGACTCCGAGTCCGTAGAGCGCGAAGTCGCCCTTGCACGGATCGTCCGGAAACACCTCCGCAAGTTGCGCGGTGAGGGCGAGCGCCGAGCGCATGGAGGCCGGAGCGCCCTGGCGCAGAAGGCCGAATCTCTCCGCCTGGCGGGCCACGTGGACATCCATCGGCACGATCAGCGTCCGCTTGTCGAACCATGCGCTCCACTCGCCCTTGTCCACGGGGGAGTTGTCGCGAACCATCCAGCGCAGGAACATGCAGATGCGCTTGCAGGCGGAGGTGTCGTCCTTCGGAACCATTGGCGCGGCGCGCCCGCCGAAAGCGGCGCATATCGCGCGGACGGCCTCTCTCCCCGTCGAGACACCCCGCGCCTGCAGATAGCCGCCAAGCGAGCGATCGGGGCCGCCTTTCAGCAGCGTTTCGCGAAGCGCCGAGAAGAACCGGAACATCAGCGCTCGCGAAAAAAGCCTGTAGAAGCTTGACGAGTCGTCAGGAGAGAAATCGGAGGCGAACTCCCCCGAAAGAATCCAGTCGCGGACATTGCCTCCGGCGCGTCGGATTATCCAGTCGATCTTCGGCAGAAACTGCTTGCGGCTGCCGTAGCTCAGGGAAGCGGCCACGAACGCCGTGGCTTCAAGATTGGCTCCGCTGCCGGCGCCGCGCAGACAGCGGATCGGATCGTCGTCGCAGAACGACGCCCGTTCGTATTTTTCCGCGAGGGCGCGGAGGAGGGCCGCCATTTCCGGCCCGACTGGACTGCACTGCAACGCCTTGCTCACGCCGCCGACGCCTCGTTCCTACTCCACCGTCTCGGCGCGAACGCCGGGAATTCCCGCGAGAAGCGGGAGGATGAAATCCGGCTGCGACACGGCCGTTGTGGCTTCCAGCAGCACATGGACGCGGACGCCGGAGCCGTTGGGAGTCGAGGAATACGAGGAAAGCGTCGCGCCGGCGTCGCGCAGCGCCTTGAAGACTGGCTGCGCGGCCTCGTCGTCCGGAGCCGTGAAGACAACCCGCACCTCGCGCTTGGCGCGGCCGAGGTGCTTGTCGATCAGCCGCCCCGACTCAAGGCCTATGAGCACGAGCACGGTCGCCACCGCCGAAATCACATACATTCCGCAGCCCACGCCGAGACCGATCGCCGCCGTGGTCCAGATCGTGGCGGCCGTCGTAAGGCCCATGATGAAGCGCTTGTGCAGCACGATGACACCGGCACCGAGAAACGAGATCCCGCTTATCACCTGGGCGGCGATGCGGGCGGGGTCCGCGCCGCGCGCCCCGGCGTAGAACGTATTGTCCGGCTGGAGCATGTCCATGAAGCCGTATTTCGAGACGACCATCACAAGCGCAGAGCCCATGGCCACGAGAAAGTGGGTGCGAAGCCCAGCCTCCTTGGCGCGCCACTCGCGTTCAAAGCCGATCACGCCGCCAAGAATTGCGGCGACAACGAGACGAATGCAGAAAACGGCCGAAACGACCATGTCAAACCTTCTTTCTTTTTTTCAGGAAAAAATCAACGACGGCGGCACCGCGGCGGCGGCCCTACCTGGCCTTTGCCGCGCCTGCCGCCGCGGCCGCCTGCGCCGCCGCGGCCGGGAGCGACGGCAGAAGCGCGGCCTTGAGCTCGTCGAGGTCGATCTCGGCAAGTTCGAACTGGTCGATCCAGACTTCCGGCTTCACGTTTGGAGCGCAGCAGTTCAGCTTGAGGTTCAGCATGAGAAACGCGGCGTCCTTCGGCGGGCGGATGAACGCGACGTTCGGCATCTTCTTGGTCTTTGCCGCCTGCGCCGCCGCGGCGACGAGATCGGGCATCGCGAACGTCGTCCATTCGGAAGCGTCCGTCGTGAACGGCTTGGCCTTGAACTGCCCCGAAGTCTCCATCTTCTTGCCCTTGGCGGGAAGCCACGTGCCGTCGATTTCAAACTGGGAGATGCCGCGGTCGGGGCCCGGATCGACGTTCGTCTTGTGAAGGCCATCGCTGCGCCAGCGCAGGCGCAGGGCGTAGAGGCGGCCGGGGACGACCGGGAACTTCTGCGACACGCCCGCGAGCGAGGCGCCCTTGCCGTTGTTGGCGGAGGCGACGAAGGCGCCCCAGTTGGGATCGTTGAGGAACTTTGGCTGGAACTTGACCGGGGACTTGATCTTGAGGTGCAGCGCCTTCTTGCCCTCGAACGCCTTGAACCCGGCGTTTGGCGGAACGAACGCGCACTTGGCCTCGGCGTTGTTCTTGATGCGCTCGACCCATCCTTTTTCCGGATCGGAGGCAAGCCCCTTCTCGAAGCCGGGGTTCTCGGCGATGTTGTTTGTGTATGGCAGGTCCTGCGGCGCGATCTGAGGAGCCGCGGCGCCAGGCGCGCCGCGCATGGCGGGAAACTGCGCGACGGCCGACGGAGCGGCCATGACTGCGGCAAGGAGGAGTGCTGTGAGTGCTGTTTTCATGGATTGCCTTTGGTCTTGTCGGATTTACGGAGAAAAATGGAAACCGCGTCCGCGAACGCGGCCAGGTCGTCTGCCAGAAAGAAGGCGCGATCGTCCAGCGGCGTGGACCCGCGGTTGACAATGGCCAGCGGGGCGCCACGGCGCGCGGCAAGCGCCGGAATCGACGCCGCGGGATGCACGACGAGCGAAGAGCCAAGCACGACCATGAGGTCGCAGCGCCCGGCGAGATCGACGGCTCCGGAAAACGCCTCCTCGGGGAGGGCCTCGCCGAAAAAGGTGATGTCGGGCTTGAAGACGCCGCCGCATTCCGGGCAGCGCGGAACGGCGCCGGGAACGCCGCCGCGCATCGCGGCGATTTCATCGAACGTCCTGGCCGCGCCGCAGCGCCGGCAGTGGTGGATGGCGGCGCTGCCGTGCACGGCAAACACTGGAGACGACCCGGCCCGCTCGTGCAGACCGTCGATGTTCTGCGTTATCACGCCCGCGCACTTTCCCGCGCGCTGCAGGGCGACAAGCGCCTCGTGGACGGGACCGGGGCGCACGTCCGAGCCGCCGTAAACCAGAGAGTCGGCCTTTTCGTAGAAAAACGACGGATCGCGGTCGAACAGCTCGATTTCGAACATCCGCGCCGCGTCAGGATCGCGATACGTCCCGTTGGGTCCGCGAAAGTCGGGGATGCCGCAGAGCGTCGAAACTCCGGCGCCCGTGAAGAACACCGGGCGCCGCGCCTTTTCGAGGGCCTCGAAAAGAGGTCCGAAACCGCGGGAGCGGTCGCTGTCGCGCTGAAAACCATCCATGCCCCGAATCATACCACCGCCCCCGCTTGTTGGCAAACGCCGGCCGATCCGTTTGATCGTTTGATCGTTTGA
>DJYI01000034.1:0-3118 GCA_002448475.1 Verrucomicrobia bacterium UBA6982 | reverse complement strand
CGTTTGATCGTTTGACCGTTTGACTGTTTGACCGTTTGACCGTTTGGCTGGAATTCCCCCGCGACCTGGGGCTTGCGGCATGCGACAGGCGGCATGCGACATGCGGGCTTGGCACGGACGCGGCGATGGGGTATTCTTGCGGCCATGCAAATCCATCCGTTCGCCGCGCTGCGGCCGGCAGACTGCGCAACCGCCGCGAAGGTCGCGTCTCTTCCCTACGATGTCGTCGATGCGGCCGAGGCCGCGGCGCTTGCCGCCGGCAATCCGCTTTCGTTCCTCCATGTCGTCAGGTCCGAAATCGACCTTCCGCAAAACACGGACCCGCGCTCGCCCGCCGTTTACGAAAAGGCAAACGCCGCGCTTGACGCCCTTGTCTCGCGCGGGGCGCTTGTGACCGAGTCGGAACCCGCGACCTACATCTACCGCCAGACAATGGACGGGCGCTCGCAGACCGCAGTCGTGGCCTGCTGCAACGCCTCCGACTACGGCAACGGCACGATCCTCCGGCACGAAAAGACCCGCAAGGACAAGGAGGACGACCGAACGGACCACATCCTCGCCACCCGCGCCCACACCGGTCAGGTGTTTCTCTGCTACGAGGACGTCGCCGCCGTTGACGCCCTCGTCGAGGCCGAGACGTCTGGCGCGGAGCCGCTTTTCGACTTCACCGCCGAGGATGGCATTCGCCACGCCGTCTGGCGCGTTCGCGACACTCCGGCGCTCGTCGCGGCTTTTGCCGCGGTGCCGCGCGCATTCATCGCCGACGGGCACCACCGCTCCGCCGCGTCGTTCCGCGCGGCCGAGACGCTGCGCGCGGCGGCCGAGGCCGCAGGCGCGTCCCCGGACAAGGCGTCGAGCCTGGAGTCGTCGCGCTTCATGGCCTGCCTTTTTCCCGCCTCGCAGCTTCGGATTCTCCCGTATCACCGCTGCGTCCGCGACCTCAACGGACTTTCTCCGAAGGAGTTTCTCAAGGCCGCGCTCGCGCGCGGGTTCTCCGCCGCGTCGATTCCCGCGCCGGACGCGGCGCTGCCGTCGCATTCCTGCGCCCTGCGTCTGGAGGACGGATGGTATCGCCTGTCGTGGCCCGTGACGGACGAGCAGGCCGCCGACCCGGTTGCGCGCCTGGACCCCACCCGGCTGCAGGAGGATCTTCTCGCGCCGGTGCTGGGCGTCGGCGACCCGCGCACCGATCCGAGGATTTTCTTCGTCGGCGGAATTCGCGGCACCGGAGCCCTTGAGGAGGCAGTGCGGACAGGCAAGGCCGCCGCCGCCTTCGCGATGGCGCCGGCGACAATCGGCCAGATGATGGCCGTGGCTCTTGCCGGGCGCCAGATGCCTCCCAAATCGACCTGGTTCGAGCCGAAGCTCCGTTCCGGGCTGCTCGTCCACCGGTTCTAGTGTCTCGCCAGAAGACACGCTCCCGACCGCCGCGACGCAATGGTCTTTTCCTCCCCGCTGTTCCTCGGCTGCTTCCTGCCTGTCCTGCTCGCCGCGTATTTCTGCGCCCCGCGCCGGGCGCGAAACGCGGTCCTGCTGGCCGGAAGCGTGTTCTTCTACGCCTGGGGGGAGCCGAAGGCCGTGTTTCTCCTGCTCGCGCTGGCGATCCTGAACTGGCGGGCCGGGCTGGCCATGTCCTCCGCGCTCGGGGCGGGTCGCGCGGCGGCGGCCCGGCGAATTCTTTTCGCGGGCGTGGCGGCGAATCTGGCCGCTCTCGGGATTTTCAAATACGCCTCCTTTGCGGCGGAGAATCTCCGCGCGCTCGGAATCCCCGCGCCGGATCCGGGCATCGCCCTGCCGCTTGGCGTGTCGTTCTACGTGTTCCAGTGCATTTCGTATCTCGCCGACGTTTCGCGCGGCGACACGCGCGCCGAGCGCGGGCTGGCCGACTTCGCGCTCTACGTGTCGCTGTTTCCGCAGCTCGTGGCCGGTCCGATCGTGAGGCACCGCCAGATCGCCGACGAAATCGCGCAACGCCGGGAGGACGTCGCCGGCTTTGCCGACGGAATGGCGCGCTTCGGGCGCGGGCTCGCGAAGAAGGTCATCGTCGCGGACACGCTCGCCGCCGCGGCTGACGCCGCGTTCCCGGCGGATATTTCCGCGCTGCCGCAGGCGATGGCGTGGTTCGGGGTGCTCTGCTACGCCATGCAGATATACTACGACTTCTCCGGGTATTCCGACATGGCGATCGGTCTGGGCCGGGTGTTCGGGTTCCGGTTCCCGGAAAACTTCGACCATCCGTATTGCGCGTGCGACGTGCGCGAATTCTGGCGGCGCTGGCACATGTCGCTCTCCTCCTGGTTTCGCGACTACGTTTACATCCCGCTCGGCGGATCGCGGCGCGGCACCGCGCGGACGTATCGCAACCTGGTCGTGGTGTTCGCCCTGTGCGGGCTCTGGCACGGCGCCTCGTGGTGCTTCGTTCTGTGGGGTCTCTGGCACGGAGCGGGGCTCGTTTTCGAGCGCCTTGCCGGCGGCGCCAGGCGGGCGGAGGATGAGGCGCCGCTCTGGCGGCGCTGTCTCGGCAACGCGCGGCTCTGGCTCTTCGTCCTCGTCGGATGGGTTCCGTTCAAGGCGGGAACCGAGGGCTACGGCGTCGGCTACGCGGTCCGGTATCTCAGGACGATGTTTCTCGGCAACCCCGGGCACGGGTTCTTTTCCTGGTGGCCGGCGCTTGGCGCTACGGCGCCGTTCACGCTCGTGGTGCTGGCCGCGGCTCTCGTCATCTGCTACGGCGCGCCGGCGCGCCGGCTCTGTCCCGACGGCTCCTCCGCGGCGTCGCGCGCCGTCGCCTTCGCGCTGTTCGCCGCCGCCTTCGCCTTTGCCATGACAAGCGGGTATTCGCCGTTCATCTACTTCAGGTTCTGACGTCTTTTGGAAAACACCCATGAACAAGTCCGCCACAACTCCTGGTCCGACCGAACCGAACTACGACGAGAGCGCGATTCCGCCGTATGAGCTTCCCGAACTGCTCCGCTTCGCCGACGGGCGGGACGTGCGATCCGCCTCGGACTGGCCGGCCCGGCGGCGCGAAATCCTCGATGTCTTCGCCCGCGAAATGTTCGGACGCGAGCCTCCCGCGCCCGAGGCGCTTGAAATCGAACTTGTCGAGGAGGGGCCG
>DJYI01000153.1 GCA_002448475.1 Verrucomicrobia bacterium UBA6982 | reverse complement strand
GGCGAAGTTGTTTTAGCCACAAAGAGCACAAAGTTTATGGAAAATGGCGGCTTGTGGCATAGCCGCTGAGCGGCGGCGTCCGATGCCACAGCCGTCATTTTCCTTGCGCGCTTTGCGTTCCGCTGCACGGACAGGTTTTGGTCACGCCCTTTTTGGTTTTTTCCGCGCGGACTTTTTCCGTTGCGGCGGAAGGGGGCGTGTGCTAGCATCGTCCGCCACGCCCGAACGGGCGGGTAGCTCAGTTGGTCAGAGCACCTGGTTTACACCCAGGATGTCGTGGGTTCGAACCCCGCCCCGCCCACCATTTCCGTTCATTTCACGGGCGCCGTTTTCGATTACAGGGCATCCAGCCATGAAGCATGTTGCAATTGCAGGCGCGACCGGTGCGGTCGGCGTCGAAATGATCAAGACCCTTGAGCGCCGGAATTTCCCGGTCGCCTCGCTCAAACTTCTGGCTTCGGCGCGTTCAGCCGGGCGCAGGATGAAGTTCCGCGGCGAGGAAATCGCCGTGGAGGAGCTGACCGAATCGTCGTTCAAGGGCGTTGACATCGCGCTTTTCAGCGCCGGGGCCGGCGTCTCGAAGCAGTTCCGCAAGGCGGTGACGGAATCCGGGGCCGTGATGGTTGACAACTCCAGCGCGTTCCGTCTCGACGACGCCGTGCCGCTCGTCGTGCCGGAGGTCAATCCGGAGGATGTCAAGTGGCACCATGGCGTAATTGCCAACCCCAACTGCACGACCATCATCATGCTCGTGGCGGTCGCCCCGCTCCACCGCGCCTTCGGCGTTCGTCGCATCGTGGCCTCGACCTATCAGTCCGCCTCCGGGGCGGGCGCCAAGGGCATGCTTGAATTGCTCTCCCAGACTCGCGCCCTGCTCTCCGCCGCCGCGGACATGGACGAGCTGGCGGAGCATTATCGCGACGTTCTCGCCAGAACCGATCCGCCAAAGGCGTTCTCCGATCCGATCGCGTTCAACGTGTTCCCGCACATCGACGTCTTCCAGCCAAACGGCTACACGAAGGAGGAGATGAAGATGGTGAACGAGTCGCGCAAGATGCTGCACTGCCCGTCGCTGCGCGTCTCGTGCACGAGCGTCCGCGTCCCGTCTCTGCGCGCCCACTCCGAGTCTCTCAATCTGGAGTTCGAGCGTCCGGTCACGCCGGAAATGGTCCGGGAAGTCCTTGCCAAGGCCCCGGGCGTGGTTCTTGTGGACGATCCCGCCGCGAACAAGTATCCGCTCCCGATCGACGCCTCCGGTCACGGCGAAGTTCTCGCCGGGCGCATCCGGCAGGACATCTCGAATCCCGACGGCACCGGCATTGACATGTTCGTCGCCGGCGACCAGCTTCTCAAGGGGGCGGCATACAACGCCGTCCAGATCGCCGAGTTGCTGTAGTCCTTCCCGACGCTCCGCCACCGTAACGCCCGCTCCACGATGCCGCGCAAGTGAGTCCGTCTTCGACTCCGACAAAGTTTCTGCGCACGGACCTGCAGGGCGCCGGGCCGGTGCTGGCTTCGCTGTGGCATCAGGACGCGGTGCGGGAAACAGGGTTCGACGCCTCCACCTGGCTTTCCCCCTGCGAGCGCGCGGAACTTGCCGCGATAACGCATGACAAGCGCCGGCGCGAGTGGATAGCAGCCCGCGCCGCGATGAAGGACCTGCTTGTGCGGGCGGGTTTCGCCCGCGCGCCGGGAGAGGTCTCCGTGCGCAAGGACTCCCTCGGCGCCCCGCGCGCCGTTGTCTGGGAGCCCGACACGCTGCGCTACGCCGAGACGGCCTGCTCGATTTCGCACTGCGCGCCGTTCGTCCTCTGCGCAGCGCTTCCCGTGCGCGGGGCGCGCGTCGGCGTTGACATACAGCGCCGAACGTGGCGGCTGGCGCGAATGGGGCGCAAGTTCATGGCCCCCGGCGACAGAATGCTCGACAAGGACGATCAGAGTGGCGACGAGACCGCGCTCTGGTCCTTCAAGGAGTCAACTTCGAAACTCCTCGGCACCGGCTGGGCGTGCGGCTTCAAGTCCATTGTCTGCGTTGAGACCGCGCCTGGCGTCTGCGAAACGACGGTTCCGGGCGGCGAGTGCCTCCCCGGCGCGTATTTCTGGTTTGGCCAGCATGTGGTGACTCTAGTCTGGGACGATTCCTCTGCCGCCGCGCCCCACGCGCAGGCCCCGGCCCGCCGGCGCGGCTTCTGGGAGACGCTTCGCGCGCGGCGCGCGCTAGGCGCCCGCCGCGCGCTGCGCGAGCGCGAGGCTCGCGCGATCGCCGCCGCGACGGCGGCGCAGCCTGCCGCGGCTGTCGCGAACTCCGCCGACAGCGCCGCCGCCGCCGAGACTGGCGCGGAGGTTGACTCCGCCGATCTAGCGTTCGACTTTGATTAGCGCGCCAATCGGGACCGGCGGCGCGTATGTGGCTCCGGGGGCAAGCTCGAACGGCGCGCCCGCCATGCAGCGCACGTCAGGGTGCTGGGCGGTTTCGCCGTCGTTACGCCAGAGCGACGCCTTCATAACTCCGGGATCATAGGAGGAAACACCCCAGCGCGATCCGTCGGAGAGCTGCCACCAGCCTTCGACCGGAGCCTTCCAGAGGTTTGGAACAGTCCTGAACTCCGACGGTTTCGGCTCCACGGCGAACGGTCGCATGAAGAGGACTGTCACGTCGATTGGCCGGGCGCCGAGATTTTCCAGCGAAAGAATTTCGGCCAGGACGTCTTCCCGACCCGGCGCGAGCGAGAGGCGGTGGGTGAACGCGAAGCGCAGCCCGTCCGGGGCCGCCCCGCCGGCGACGCCGTCGGTCGAGCCGCCCTCGGCGCGAACCGTGACGGACGCGATTCCAGTTCCGGCGTCGCGCTCAATCGTCACGTCGGTGACGCGGGAAACGTCAACCCAGTAGGGGATGCCGTCCTCCCTGCCCTGCAGAAGCGCGCCCCAGCGTCCCTTCGGCGGCTCGTCGCCGTATGCGATTTCATCGGCCATGAAACGTCCGCCGACTCGCCCTCCGACTCGCACGAGACTGTTGGACATCCACCACGAGCCGTCGTCGTTCCTGACGACGGCGACCGGGGCCGGCGCGCTTTCCGCCGCGGCCTTGGCCGCCGCGGCCTCGGCGAAATACCTGTCGCGTTCGCTGGTTGTGGCGGCAGGCGGGGCCGGCCGCTCGGCCGGCGGCGGGGCGGACCGCCAGCGGAGGGCGTCGCCCTGGACGCGGGCGAACATTTCGACGAGACCGCGGTAGGGCACGCCTTCTTCGCTCACCAGGCCGTAGTTCGTGTTTTCCGGGAAGTATTTGCTGATGCCGGCGGCTGGCTGGTCGAGCCAGCGGAAATACGAGTAGCCGACGAAGAACGGGAGCGAAAGGAGCGTCTTGGCGTAGAGTTCGGTGGCCTGCACGCGTTCGGCCTGGGTGCGGAAGCGCTGCCCGGCGCCGTAGGTGCAGGGTCGCCCCGTGTCCAGAGCCGGGAAGCTCCATTCCGTCAGCAGCAGAGGCTTTTTCGCGGCGGAGTGGGCGTCGCGGTAAAGTTCAAGGACTGGCGTCGGCGCGGACTTGGAGTTCAGAACGACATTTCGGTCGAGGTCCGCCCACGGATAGTGGTTGAACGACACTATGTCGCAGTATTTGCCGGCGGCCTCCATGACAACGGGATGGACTCCGCTCGGCCCGCCCGCGAAGCGGCATCCAAGAACCATGTGGTTCGGGTCCGCGCGGCGGATGGCATCGGTCGTGACCGAGAAATAGCGCTCCGCGACGAGGCGCAGGAATCCGAGTTTTGCCTCCCCCGAAACCTTGCCGGCGGGTTCGCCGATGGACGCGAGGTAGTCGCGAAGCGCCTTCTTGGCTGGATGCGACTCCGGCTTTTTCATTACGGCGTCAAACACGCCGCCGGCCTTGTTTTCGTTTACTTCGCCCCACCACGCCAGTTCGTTGTCGATGAAATATCCGACGAGCCACGGATCGTCGCGAAGCGGTGCGCAGCGCTGGCGGGCCCACCACTGGCATGCGGCGGCGAAATCAGGATGAAAGACGTCGGGCAGTGCCGTGCACGGAGAGCGCCTGTATTCGGTTATGCGCCAGTTCGGATCAGCCGTGCCGAGGCAGAGCCGGTGCGAGAAATACAGGCGATCCGCGGCGTTGGCGTGCGCGAGGTTTTTGTAGTAGAGGCGCTCGTCCCCGCCGCAGGGGAGAAAAGTGAAGCCCCACGAGGCGAGCCGTTCGGCTGTTTCCTCGGCCCAGTTATCTAGAGTGCCGTATGTTTTTTTGACAAAGCGCTCATACGGGCGGTAGCCGAGTTTCTGGTCGAACGACCCGCGCGGGTTGCACCAGTCGGTGCCGGCGAGAATGACGCCGCGTCCAGCCGGATCGATCGCCCAGTCTGTGCCGTCGATGTTCTCAACGTGAAAGAACCCCGTGGCGGCCCCGTAAACTCCTGTCTCCGGTCCCACCGGGCGATACTTTGGAAATTCGCGCCAGACCTCGGGCACTTCGCCGGAAACTGAAAACGACACGTTCTCCACGCGCCCGCGCAGGTCGCCTGACGCGAACACCGCGGGGCGGCCGAGACCGGCGTCCTTTCCGCCGCCGCGAACCGCGTATTGGCGACGATACAGTTCCCGCCCGGTAGCCGCGTCGCGCACGACTCCGACAAGGCCCGTTGGAGAAAGATGCAGCGACATGTCGAGCGCCTCGCCCCATTTCCAGTCGCCCGGGCGGCTGTTCACGACGGTGTCGAGGCCTTCGCCGTCGGTCCAGTCGCCGCCGTCCTGGCGCTTGAACTCGAACACGTGCCTTGAGCCCTTTGCCTCCGTCGTCTTGAGGACGGAAAGGCGCCAGTGGTGATCAAGGTCGTCGAACACCGAAAGCCCGATCGAGGCGTATTCTGGGCATTCGGTCGAAACCGGTGTAACGCGCGCGGAAATTTCAGCCGTCCTTCCCTTCGCGACTGGCGCCAGCGCGAATCCGGAACCCACCGCGACCAGGGCGGATCCTTCGGCGCGCCACGCTACGGGATCGCAGTCCCAGCCGGTGGCCGGATTGGTCTCAGAAGACGGCGATGTGGCGCCAATGGCCGGGCAGATCGCGTGAACTGCGGCGATGGCGGCGACTGTTGCTGTGGAGCGAATGCGGGAAACCGGGGTTTTCATGTTGCTGTGGCGGGTGCGCGTGGCGGGGAAGAGGATCGCCGCCGATACTAGCACACCGAGCCACCCCCGGCAAATCCTCAGCGCATTCGGATTCCGCGCTCGCGGAGGCGTTCGATCGTCGAAACGCGGTAGGAGCTCGGCCAGGCGACCAGCAGGTCGTTGAAGTATCCTGGCTCCACGTCCGGACGGTATTTGTTGTAGCGCGCCTGGAAGAACGCCTCGTTCTGCGAGCCGATCGGCCTCTGCGTGTCGTGGATGAAGTCGCCGAGGCGGCGGGTGATGCCCTGGACGGCGTTGGCCCATGTCAGGCGCGCGAGGCGGCGGAGGGAGTCGTTCCCGGTCTTGTCGGCCAGATCAAGAAGCTCCGGCACGAGCATTGCGCCCCACGGGTCGATTACCTGATGCTCGATGCTCACGGACGTGCCGCCCGTGGTGTGGTATCCGTAGCGCGCAAAGTCCGTTTCGGGGCCGACAACGGTGTCGAAGAAGAACATCCAGGAGAAGAAATACCACGCCGCCTTTTCGGCGCGCTCAAGGTGCAGGGCGTCGCCAGTGAAGCGGTGAAGCGCCAGCGCCCCGACAACGAACGGGTAGGCCGTCTCCTTGTCGATGCACTGGCAGTCGATCGCCCCGGCGGTGCATTCGAAGCGGTCGAGGTCGCGCGCGAAGTAGAAGTCCTCCGCCCTTAGCGCGGCGTCGAGCCAGCGGCGCTCGCCGGTTTCCTCGAACAGTTCGCAGAGCGCCGGGATCATGAACCCGCCGATGGAACCGTCCGTGGAGGCGGCCGTGCCGTCAAGGCGCCATGATTTTCCGAACCCCGTCTCGTCGGACCAGTGATCGACGAAAAAGCCGCAGAGCCGGCGCGAAAACTCCGTCAGATCGGGGCGGTCCATTCCGTGCGCGCGCAGAAGCCGCGCCATGCGCACCGCCTCGGCCGCGCCCCAGCCGAGGTTGCAGGCGTCGCACCCCCTGTTGGGGTCTCCGCCGTCGAAGTTCCAGTTCCAGCGCGGGAACAGCAGACCGTTCGGGTGCTGTGTCGCGAGAAAGGCGTCGAACACTCCAATGCACTTCTCCAGAAGCGAATTGTCGCCTTCGCGCAGCGCCTTTGCGGCGAGCAGCCTGGCGTTGAGGAAGTTCTGTCCGGTGAATCCCAGCTCGAAGCCGTTGTTGAAGGTGGCGATGTCTGTCCAGTATTCCCACTTCAGGCGCTCGCGCATCTCCTCGCGCGTGATGCGGGCGGCGTGCTGGTCGCCGAACATCCTCTGCTTGCGGTTCGTCGCCAGCAGCCAGGTTTTGCCGTCGCCGGCGAGACAGAACAGGGATCGGATGTAGCGAGTTCCGAGATCGTATGCCTCGTCATCGGTCATGCATGGCTCAAGTTTCGGGTCGAGCAGGCGCAGCGCGTGCTCCATCATCGAAACGGCGGCGTAGTTCCTCCACTTCGGCGCGCAGATGCAGACGAACGACTTCGCCGTGAACCTTTCTCCCGGGGCGAGCGTGATCGATGTCTCGAAGCGGGGTCCGAACACTCCCTTGTTCTCGTATGTGAACGGCGCCTCCACCACGGGGCGCGCAAGCACGTGTTCGAGGGTCTGCCCCGATTCGCCTTCGCCGGGCTGCGCCGCGTGTTCGCCGCATGGTTCAAGAGCGCACGAGCACACGAGCGACGACGGGGTGTCGTTTGCGGCGAACACCGCTATCGCGGCGGTGTCGCTTTCCGTGAGGGTGCATCCCGGCACGCCGGTGCGCTCGTAGGAGTAGAACCAGGTCTCGCCGTCCCGCGAAAGGCCGGTCGGCATTTTCACGGCCCCCATGGAGCGTCCGTTGTAGAAGTTTTCACGACCACCGAACCCGTTGCCGTTGTAGTTCACACACGGCACGAGGTAGTGCGACGCCTTGAACAGGTCGCGCACCCGCAGTTCGTCGCGGAACGAAACAGGGGCCGCCCCGGTGTTTTCAATCGTGCGCGTCACCGCGAAAGCCCCGTTTCCCGCGTCCTCGACCTTTTCCTCGACTAGACGAAGCGACGGATCGGGCGCGCGCCATGGAGCAAGCGCGGCGAGCGTTTCGGAATCGGGAGCTTGGCGGATGCCGGAGCGGCTGAAAAACACAGAAGGGCGGGTTGAGCTGTCGGTGGTTTCGTGTTTCATGATTTCAAAGCCCATTTCTGGGAGCCGCTCCGGCTTTTTGCTGCAGGCGACTGAACGGAATTCCAGATGGAAGAACCGCGACGGCGGGCTATGCTACCAGAACGCCCCTTCCCAAACAAAACCGCATAGCCATCGAAAAACATAACCGGAACGAATTCTAGATTGGATCGAGGGCGACGCGGAACGCGATGGAGCGCGGTGTGGGAAGAGAGTCGAACTGGACCACCCAGGCGCCTTTGTCGTCATCGCGCGCGAGGACCGTCCCGGGTCCGAATACGGCATGCCGGACGCGGCTGCCGGGGGCAATGCCGCTCTGCGCCACGCTGTTCGCGGCGGCGTCTCGCGGTTCAAAAATCCGCGAGCGGGACTTTTCAAGAAGTCCTTCGGCCGGTCTGGGGCGAAAGTCGAGAAGCGCAGGATCTATGTCGAGAAGGAAACGGGAGACAATGCGCGGAGTCCCCTCGAAGTCGCTTCCTCCGGCCTGGGTGAGAAAAAGCTGGTCCCTGGCGCGCGTGAGAGCGACGAAGCAGAGTCTGCGCTCCTCCTCCATCGCCGCCGCAGTTCTGGCGCGGCGCGTGGGAAACACGCCCTCGGAGAGAGAGCAGAGGACAACTCGCGGGAATTCAAGTCCCTTGGCGGCGTGGACTGTCATGAGCCGGACGCGGTCCGCCTTTTCGTCATCGGCGTCGCGGTTTGAAAACAGCGCCACGCGGGAGAGGTAGTCCGCGGGGGTGGCCTCCTCGCCGCACGTCGTTTCGTAGTCGTGGACGCTCTGCTTGAGTTCCGCTAGGTTGTCGAGGCGTTCCTGCGCGCCTTCCGTCCGCAGCATCCGCTCGTAGCCGCTGCGGTCGAGCGCCTCGGACAGCAGGTCGGATGCCTGTCGCGATTCGGCGCCCTCACCAAGGGATTCCACAAGTTCTACCAGCGCGCGCGCTCCGGTCCCCTTGAGCGCGGGGTCCTCAAGATTGCTCCTGAGCGCCTCGTAGAGCGTGACGTGCTCCGCCTCCGCCCTTTCGCGAAGAAAGGCCATGCGCCTCTCGCCGAGGTTGCGGCGCGGAGTGTTGGCGACGCGGACGAACGAAAGGTCGTCGCGCCATACCGCAAGGCGCATGTATGCCAGAGCGTCCTTCACTTCGCGCCGTCCGAAGAACGGAACTCCGCTGTAGATCGCGTAGGGAACCTTGCGCCGCACGAACTCCTCCTCCAGCGGTCGCGTCACGTAGTGCGCCCGGTAGAGCACCGCCCAGTCGCGAAGCGGCGTTCCGGCGGCGCGGGCCTTCTCGATCCAGTCGGCGATTTTCCTCGCCTCCGCGGCTGGAGATGGTGCAAGGTGAACCGTGACCTTGGGGCCGCCGCCGCGCTGGGCGGCGAGGTCCTTTGGAAATCGGTTGCGGTTTTTCGCGACGAGGGAGTTGGCCACGGCGACGATCTGCGGCGTGGAGCGGTAGTTGCGGTTCATCGCCACCGTCCTGGTGCCTGGGAACTCCTTGTCGAAGTCGAGGAGGAACCGCACGTCGGCACCTCGCCACGTGTAGATCGTCTGGTCCGGGTCGCCGACCACGAAGAGATTGCGATGGTGCGCGACAAGGACCTTCAGCAGTTTGTATTGCAGCGGGTCGATGTCCTGAAACTCGTCCACCATGACGTATTCCAGACGTTCCTGCCACTTGCGGCGGACAGCCGGTTCCAGGTCGAAGGCCAGAAGCGAAAACAGAATCAGGTCGTTGTAGTCGAGTCCGAACACCTTTTTCGCCTTCCAGAGATAGCCGTAGAACAGGATGTCGTCCAGCTCCGAGGCGGCGTCGTATTTCGCCTTGAGCGCTTCCGTGGACATCTGCACCACGTCGGCGCAGTATCCAGGCTCCTCCAGGCACTTGCGGTATTCGAATCTGTCGCGCGCGGCGGCGAACGTCCGGTCGCGAAGCGTCAGGCCGCGCTCGGCGTATATTTCCTTGAGGATGTCGTCTATGTCGGCGTTGTCCAGCACGACAAAGCTCTTCGGGTAGCGTATCACGCGCGAGTCTTCGCGCAGGATTCCCACGCAGAAGCCGTGAAACGTGTTGATGTATCCCGTGTCGTAGTCGCCGACCAGACGGTGTATCCGCTCCCGCATCTCCACCGCGGCCTTGTTGGTGAACGTGGCGCAGAGAATGTTGCCGGGGAGGATGCCGAGGTCCCGGACGAGCCATGCGAAGCGTCTGGAGAGGGCGCGGGTCTTTCCGGAGCCCGCGCCCGCTATGACCCGGACAAAGCCCTCCGTGGCCGTGACCGCATCCAGCTGCTCCGGATCAAGATTCTGCAAAGTGTCTTCCATGTCAAACCGCGCCGCGCCTCCAGTTCGCGGGCTGGAAGCCCGCGCTCGCAGGGGCGTGGGGCTATTTGCCAGGATAGCGCAGAAGCGTGGTCACCGGGCGGCCGGCAAGGTTGCCGCCGGGGCCGCGCGCGCCGAAGCCCTCAAGTTCAACGACGAAGAGAATCTTGGCGATCTGCCCGCCGAGACGCTCGACGAGCTTGCACGCCGCCGCCATGGTTCCTCCCGTTGCCAGAAGGTCGTCAACCATTACGACCTTCTGCCCGGGCTTCACGGCGTCTTCGTGCATCTCGATCGTCGCCTCGCCGTATTCAAGGCTGTATGTCTCCGAAATCGTCTTTCGCGGCAGCTTGCCCTTCTTGCGCACGGGAATGAACGGCTTGCGGAACCGTTCGGCCAGAGGAGCGCCGAAAATGAACCCGCGACTCTCCACGCCGGCGACTAGATCGAAATCGATTCCCTTGAGCGAATCGGCGAGGTCTGAACAGCAGAGGCTGAATCCGGCACCTGAGTCGAGGATTCCTGTAATGTCGCGGAAAAGGATTCCGGGAGCGGGAAAGTCCGGGATTTCGTGGATGTAGTCGCGCAGGGTTTTCATTTCGGGTGGAGTCCTGGGAAGGGAAGGGGAGTCTGTTTAGAACGTCATGCGGAAAAGTGGGAGCCACGGGGCGGAGGCATCGGACACGTGGTTCAGGAGGCCGATCTGGACGCCGTCCAGCGTCCGCGCGCCGTTGTAGAGGCCAACTTGCCAGCCCGTGGCCTTTTTCGCCACGTTTATCGCGCCAACCTGAAGTCCGGCAAAGGAGGTCGCGGAGTTGAAGATGCCGATTTGCGTCCCGTCAAGTGACCCGGCGACGCCGTTGAACAATCCGAACTGGGTTCCGGAAAAGGACTCCGCCCCGGCATTGGCCAGGCCGATCTGAGCTCCATGGATGCGTTTTCCGTCGAGATTCAGCGCCGCCAGCTGGACGCCGCTGAATTCGTCGGCAAGATTCGCGACGAGCGCAAGCTGAAGCGGTCCTCCCGAGGTGTTCCGGTTCCACAGAAGCGAGACCTGCGGCCCCGAGAAGGATCTTGCGAAGTTTCCCAGCGCGGCAAGCTGGAGACCGCTCCCCGAGGCGCCTTTGCGCATTCCGGAGGCGTTTGCGAGCCATGCGAGCTGCACGGCTCGGAAATCGCCGTCAACGACGTTCACCGCCCCGAACTGCGCGCCTGACTGGTCGCCCTCCGTGATGTTGCAGAACAGCGACAGGTCGAGTCCGGACACGTTGTGGTGGCGCGCTCCGAGGAGCGAGATTCGCAGCGCTGACACGTCGTCGCCGGCGTCGCCAGTCTGCACGCCGGGGGCCAGGCCCAGCGCCACGGCAAGCCGCGACCGTCCGGGCGCGGAGGCGTGTTCGGCGCGCGCCGCGCGCAGATGGTCCCACGGGCGCGGGTCGGAGGCTGGATCGCGCTGCGGCGCCTCGGCTCCGCGCCGGAGCGGCGCGGCGCCTGCGGCGGAGGAGGCGGCGAACAGACAGAGGAGGAAAGCCGCCGCGCTGGACGCGGCGGACTTGGAGATGGCGGAGGACCGGAGGAGCCGGGCAAATGCGTTCATGTCAGGAGCGGGGCGAGTTGTTCCAATTGCGCGCGGGGGCGCGCGGCGGCGCGCGGCGCGGAACGGCGAAGCGCGCGGCGGGCGCGGCGGGCGCGGCGTTATTCCAGCCCGACGGCGCGGCGCGCCGCATGGAGCGTCTTGTCGGCCTCCACGCGGGCCTTGGCCGCGCCGGCGGCGAGAATGTCGCGCACGTCGTCCGGACGCGCCTCAAGCGCGGCGCGGCGTTCGCGGAATGGATCCAGCGCTTCGTGGTAGGCGCGGAGGAGCTCCTTCTTGGCGTCGCCGTATCCGTAGCCGCCGGCTCTGAACTTCTCGGCCATTTCGGCCGCTTTCTCCGGGGGGGCGAGCAGCTTGTAGATTTTGTAAACGGTGTTCGTCTCCGGATCCTTCGGCGCTTCGACCGGGGCGCTGTCGGTGACGATGCCCATGATCGCCTTCTTGACCTCCTTGTCGGTGCCCGAGAGGGGGATGGTGTTGCCGTAGCTCTTTGACATTTTCTGCCCGTCGGTGCCTGGGACGGTCGCGACTTCGTCGGGGATGTATCCCTCTGGAAGGACAAATGTCTCGCCGAATTTCATGTTGAACTTCACGGCGAGGTCCCGGGTGATTTCGAGGTGCTGCTTTTGGTCCTTGCCGACCGGCACCAGGTTGCTGCGATACAGGAGGATGTCGGCGGCCATGAGCACGGGGTAGGAGAAGAGGCCGTGCGTGGCCTCCTTTCCGTGCGCGATCTTGTCCTTGTATGAATGCGCCAGTTCCAGCCTGGAAACAGGCGTCACGATCGAGAGAAGCCATGTGAGCTCCTGCACCTGAGGCACGTCGCTCTGGCGGAAGAAGACGACCTTTTCCGGATCAAGGCCGGCGGCCAGGAAGTCGAGCGCCACGCCGTGGACGGCGTCGCGCAGCGCCTGCGGATCGGTGACGGTTGTGAGCGCGTGGTAGTCGGCGATGAAGTAGAAGCAGTCGTCGGCTTTCGCCTGAAGCGCGACACTTTGACGGATGGCGCCGAGGTAGTTGCCGAGGTGCAGACGCCCGGAAGGCTGGATTCCCGTAAGAACTCGCATTGTTTTGTCCAAAAGATTTTGCGCGATCGCCAGACGTCGGACCGCGCCCCGTCATGGGACGCCGCTCCGTTCCGAGATGGTGTCGCGAGACCGGAAGCATACAAAAAAAACGGCGCGCCGCAAGCGGAAAAGCGCATGCTGTCGCGTTCGCGCGATGCGGATGAAAAAAACGCTTGCTTTTTTCGGGGGGTAGGCGTATCCTCACTCGCCGTTCGCACGATTGCCTCTTGGTGTAACGGTAGCACAACTGACTCTGGATCAGTTTGTCCAGGTTCGAATCCTGGAGAGGCAACCATTTTTTTACCCAAACAACAACAACCAAACCAACTCCTTTTCCGGGAGCAACACCATGGCCAAGATCAACTTCGGCGGAGTGGACGAGGATGTCGTCACTCGCAAGGAATTCTCGATGGCGAAGGCCCGCAAGGCCCTCAAGGGACAGACGATCGCCGTGATCGGATACGGCGTCCAGGGTCCCGCTCAGGCGCTCAACATGCGCGACAACGGATTCAAGGTCATCGTCGGCCAGCGCAAGAGCGACCGCCCCGGCTCCTCCTGGGCCCGCGCGATTAAGGACGGCTGGGTTCCCGGCAAGACGCTCTTCTCCTACGAAGAGGCGGCCGAGAAGGGCGACATCGTGCAGTTCCTCGTCTCGGACGCGGCTCAGCGCGAAATCTGGCCCAAGATCAAGCCGTTCCTCACGAAGGGCAAGGCTCTCTACTTCTCGCACGGCTTCGGTTACGAATACAAGGAGCAGACCGGCATCATTCCGCCTCCGGACGTGGACGTGATCATGGTCGCCCCCAAGGGCTCCGGCCTCAATGTCCGCCGCAACTTCCTTTCCGGCGCCGGCATCAATTCGTCCTACGCTGTCGCCCAGGACGCGACAGGCAAGGCGCTTGAGCGCACTCTCGCGATCGGCATCGCCATCGGTTCCGGCTTCCTCTTCCCGACGACGTTCCACAACGAGGTCTCCTCCGACCTCACCGGCGAGCGCGGTTCGCTCATGGGCGCGCTCTGCGCCATGATCGAGGCCCAATACGAAGTTCTCCGCGCCCACGGGCACAGCCCGAGCGAGGCGTTCAACGAGAGCTGCGAGGAGCTCACGCAGAGCCTCATCCGCCTCGTTGACGAGAACGGCATGGACTGGATGTATCAGAACTGCTCCGCGACGGCGCAGCACGGCGCGCTCAAGTGGCGCAAGATCTTCAAGAAGGCCCTCAAGCCCGTCTTCCAGCAGCTCTACAAGAGCGTGACCAACCGCACGGAGTGCAAGGAGGTTATTCGCGACTGCGGCAAGAAGAACTACAAGCAGTGGCTCGAAAAGCAGCTCAAGCAGATGCGCGAAAGCGAATGCTGGGCCGCCGGCGCCGTCTGCCGCCAGCTTCGCCCGCATGAGCCGGAAAAGGCCGGTGCCAAGACCGCCGCCGGCGTTGGCGGCCGTCGCGTGAACTAGTGTTGGTTCGCGCCGACTTCGAACGAGCGGCCGCGCCTCAATGGCGCGGCCGCTTTCTTTTTGGCATGGCCTGCGCCGCCAGATCTGTTTTGCAGGAGCCGGTCAGATTCTGCGCTGGCGAAGCGTCTTCGCGGGAACGCCGACCGCCACCACTCCGGGCGGGACGGGCGAAGCGACCACTGCGCCCGCGCCGATCACGGCGCCGGCGCCGATCGACGCCGCGTCGAGGACCGTGACATGGGCGGCGATCCAGACGTTGTCGCCTATTTCAAGCGGTCCGCGCGTGATCATGCCGCTTTGACGGCAGAAGGGCGTGGCGTCGTCCGGATCGTATTCTCCGCCGGAGAGCAGATAGGAAAACGAGCCAACCATTGTGCCGCGCCCGATTACGAGGCGGTTTGAGGAGAATGCGATGCAATTGGCGGAGAGGGACGCGTCGTCGCCGATCTCGACGTCGCCGCCCTTGCAATACACCGTCGTTCCACGCCCGACGAACACCCTGTCGCCGAGGCGGACTCCGGCGTTGCCGTCGCCCTTGGCGTCTATGACCGAGCGGTCGTCGAGGACAACGCCGTCGCCGATGAATATCTTTCCGGGGTGGCGGAACGCGACGTGCCGTCCGATGACGACTCCGCGCCCGAACGCTCCGAAGAACGGGCGGTAGAGCTTTCCGCGCAGGAAGATTCCGAACGCGCCGGGAAGCCCGGAGAGCAGGCCCGTGACGATCTCCATGGCCAGCGCCTTCCAGACGGGCATCGGGCCGTAGGTGACGTCGAGGTATTTTCGGACCGGCGAGCCGCCGCCGCGCAGGTCTTTGAGTTTCATTCGTGAATGATTCCGTCCGGGGCCGCGCGCATCCGCGGGGCGTCGGCGCGCACAGAGGCGTGGACGTGGGGGCCTCCGCCGCGCGGCCATTCGAGCAGGACCCAGTCGAATCCGGCTCGCCATGCGAGCGCGGCCAGGCGTTCAAGGGATGGCATGATCTCGTCGCCGCGAAAGCTTTCCGCCGCGCCGGGGAGTCCGAGAGTCAGGTCCAACGCGCGCCCTTCGAGATGCAGCGACTTCGGCGAGTGGATGCTCCCGCACGGACGGTATGCCTCCTGAATGCGAAGCTGGAGCTGCGGGGCCTCCAAGGCAAGCAGATTCACAAGACGCCGAAACGGAATCTCCGCGGCGGCGTGCATGGAATGGTCGCACTCGTCGTCGGACTCGCCATCGTTGTCGCTCTCCCACCAGCAGCGCGGATCGTCCACGAACACGAGGTCGCGGGCGGGGGAGAACGCGCCGGGGGCAGGGGCGCCGGAGGCGTCGTTTTCGCGCGCCGATGGGAGACGGCCGTTGCGCCCGAATGGCTTGTCGGGAGCGGGGCGCACCTCGGAGTTCAGCCCCTGCAGTATGCGCGCCGCGGGCGGCTCCGGCCCCTCGACCGGGGGCGTGGCAAGGCATCCGACGGCGTTTTCGCGTCCGCAAAGCGAAACTCCGGCCCAAACGCCGATGATGAACGCGGCGGCGCACACGGACCACCATCGACGCGGGCGCAGGGCGCGCGGAAGCGCGAGGAGACGGTGGCGTCCGTTTTCGGGATCTGGTTCCGATGCGTCTGGAAACGGGTTCAGTGTCATTTGGCGGAAAAATCAGCGGAAAAACGAACGAAGGAAGTCAAACGGTTCCTCCGGGGCGTCGAACGAAGCGGGCGATCCGTGCCGGTCGATGAGATCGACCAGGATAGAAAGCGACTCCGTCAGGACCTGATCGTGCGGATCGCGCACCTTCGGGTCGCGGCGTTTGCGGCGGCGCTCGGCGTCTTCGTCGAGATCGGCCGCGTCGGCCTTGGCTGCGGCGTCGGCGGCGTTGGTGGAGCCGGGGGCGTTGTCTGCGGAGTCGTCGTTCTCGGAATCGTCGTCGCCCTCGTCGTCCTCCTCGCCGCCGCCGAGACGCTTGAGTTCGCGGTTTAGGCGGGAATCCTCGCGCGCACGCTCAAGCCTCGCGTCCCACTCCAGGGGAACGGTGTCCTCGGCGTTGAGTGACGTGAAGCGCTCGATGAGTCTGGAGCGGGCCTGCCAGGCGGCGTTTGTGGCGAGCCTTGCCGCGGAGCGTTCGCGAAGAACCGGCACTATGTCGGACAGGTCGTCGACGGGTCTGTAGGAGGACGGCGCAATGCGCGTCCACGGGAGGGCGCCGGGGAGTTTGTCCTCTCCCAATTCCGGGTAGGTTGAAAAAATCGACGGCAGAACAATGTCGCTCTCGACCCCGCGCCGCTGAGTTGACGAGCCCGAGATGCGGTAGAAAAGGGCAGTTGTCGCCTTGAGCGATCCGAGGGCGCCGTTTTCAAGCGGCACGAGCGTCTGCACGGTGCCCTTGCCGTGGGTGCGGACGTCGCCAACGACGACCGCGCGACCGTAGTCCTGAAGCGCGGCGGCGACGATTTCGGAGGCCGACGCGCTGATTCTGTCGGTCAGCACCACGACGGGGCGGCGAAACGCGATGGCGGGATCGTTGTCCGGGAGAACCATTGCGCGACGGCGTTCGCGGACTATCACGACCGGGCCGGTGCGCACGAAAAGCCCGGCCACGTAAACGGCCTCGGGAAGCGATCCGCCGCCATTGCCGCGCAAGTCGAGCACAAGCCCCTCGACGCCGGCGGCGTTGAGCGAGGCGATCTCTTCGGCGGCGTCGAGCGAGACGCGGCGCGGAGTGGCGTCGGTGCCCGAACCGATGGATGAGGCGTAGAACGCAGGAAGGCGCAGATATCCGAGCGAGCGTTCGACGCCAAGATCGTCGGTGACGGTTTCGACGCGAGAAAACGCCGCCTGTTCCTCGAGTTTGATTTCGTCGCGAACGAGCGTCACGATCTTTGTGCCATCCGGGTCGTTGGCCGGAATCACGCGCAGACGGACCGTGGTCCCCTTGGGGCCGCGAATCAGGCGCACGGCCTTGTAGAGCGGCCAGTGGCGAATGTCGGTGAAGTCTTCGTCGCCCTCCTGCGCCACGCCGATTATCTTGTCTCCGGGAACGAGGCGCTCCGGAGAGTCGTCGCGTTCGGCGGGCGATCCGGGAATGATTTCGACGATCTTCGCGGCTCCGTCGTCCGTGCGGAGCTGCGCGCCGATCCCCTGCAGCGAGAGCTGCATGTCGATTCCAAAATCCTCCGAAGTCGCGGGCGACATGTAGTTGGAGTGCGGATCGTAGCTGGTGGCCATTGCGTCGAACCACTTTTCGAGCCAGAACTGCTCGTCCGAGTCGCGCAGGATTCCGAGAAAAGCCTCGCCGGCCCTCAGAAGATCCTCCCTGACCTTGTCGTCGGGGTCCTGCGGGGGCGTCTCCTGTCCGGACTCCTCCCCAGCCGGAGCCGCCGGGGCTTCGGCGTCCTGCGAGGCGGACTCCGAAGCGCCGTCCTGCGAGGCGGAGCCCGGAGCGCCGTCCGTGGCTGGGGCTTCGGACTTGGAGGTCTCCGACTTGGCGGCCTTTTCCTCCTCGCGAACAGTGCGGGAGACTTTCGCCGCGAGAAACGCGTTCTTCACGCGCTGAGTCCACACGGCGTCACGTTCGGCGCCGGAGTGGAGCCATGGCGCGTTTTTGCGGCGCCAGCGATAGTCGTCCTGAACCGAAAAGTCAAACTTGTTCGAGACGATCGACTCGATGAAGGCATTGCGCTCTTCAACGCGATCCCGGAAGATTTCAAACACCCTGCGCGGGAACGAGAGATCCCCCTCGCGCAGCATGGAGGCGTAGCCGTGCCTTGCGGGTTCGAAGCCCTCGACATCCTCGGCCGTGAAATACATCCGCTGGGGATCGAGCGAATCGAGAAAATTCGTCCAGGCGCGCGGGGACGCGTCTTCGTCGAACACCATGTGGGAGACGTGCAGTTCCGGAGCGACGGCGCTAACGAGGCGCGAAGTGCGGCGGCCACGCTCCTCCACTTCCTCGGCCGCGTCGAGCGCGGCGTCGGGATTGATGTCGAAGTCGTATTCGCCGCGATCCTCGGCGCCGCGCAGCAGCGCTGCAGGAGGCGGGTCGGAGTCGTCCGGCTGCTGGGCGACGGCGCCGATGATTGCCATGCCGGTCGCAATGGCGGCGGCGGCGGGGAAAAACGTTCTGAAGGCGGATTGTTTCATGCCTTTTTCCTAGGAGGGAAGGACCGGCGCGGCGCGCGTTCCGGGGCCTTGACGCCGAAGCGCGCCACGATCGCGTCCGCGTCCGGTATCTGGTCGCGGTAGCGCAGGAACATCCTGTCAAGAACTCCAAGCTGCGCTTCCGAGAGACTGTGTCGCGACGAGAACTGGGCGGTCACGGAAGCCACGAACTCCCGGTCGTCGAACGTGCGGCGCCCGCGCTTGACAGGCTTGTTCCACTCCTTGACGTGCGCTAGACCGGCGATCAGGGCGGAGACGCGCTCGGCATCGACGGGGGCCGGCTTTTCGCGCCACTGCACGCCAAGCTCGGCGCACAACTCGGGGGAGAATCCCGGCACTCGGTCCCGCGCCTCAAGGAACATTTCGCCGAGCCAGTGCGACTGCTTGGGGCTGAGGCGCCTGCCGCCGCGGACCTGCGCGGAGAGCGACTCGAAAAACTCCCTGGAGCGTTCCTCCACGCCGCATTGCGAGAGTATGTCAACGAGGCGCAGTGTCCTGGGATCCGGGGGCTGAAGGCTTTCGTCGTCAAGCATGTCTCCAAGTCCCGCCGCCCGCACCGCGTCCTCGGCATCCGGGACCTGCTCGCGGTAGCGCAGAAGAATCGACGCGACGGAGCGCAGAAGACGCTCCGAAAACTCGCGCGCGGGACCGAGCGCGGGGTCGAAGCAATAGCTCTGCGGGGCCGAAGCGTCCTCGCCGCCTTCGCGAGTCTTGCGCTTGCCACGCCCTATGCCGCAAAAATCGTTGGCGACGTCCTGGACGAACGCCAGATCGGAGAACGATCGCCGCGCGCCGCCGCGCGGTTCTGCCCATTTCTTCACGGATGAGAAGTCCGCGAGAATGCGCCGTAGCGCCTCCGGATCGGCCGCCGGGCCGCGGGACTGCTCAAGCCAGGTGCGAAGCTTCGCGTTGAAGTCCGCGAGCATCGCCTGCCAGTCAAGTTTCCGTTCCGGGTCCTCGACTTCGTCGAGCTTTTTCTCCATCTCGGCCGTGAATCCGATGTCCATCAGCTCCGGGAAGTGCGGCACGAGATAGTCGTTCACCTTCTCTCCCAGTTCCGTGGGCGACAGGACCCGGCGCTGGCTGGCGACATAGTCGCGGTTCTTGAGCGTGGCTATGACTGAAGCGAATGTCGATGGCCGCCCTATACCGTTCTTTTCGAGCGCCCGGACTAGTGACGCCTCGTTGTAGCGCGGCGGCGGCTTTGTCTCCTTGCTTTCCTCCTTCGGATTGGGCGATCCGTCGGCGGGGGCCGGCAGATCTAGCTCCTCCCCGCTTGCAAGCGGGGGAAGTGACGACACGGCGTCGCTCGTCGTCTCGGCGCCACCCTTGTCGTCATCCGAGTCAGGGCGGCGGGCGGCGTTGGGGTTGTAGCCGTCGTCGGCGGCCGCAGCCCCGCTGGCGCGCAGAAAGCCGGGGAAGACAAGGCGGGACGTGGATGCGCGCAGCAGGGCGTCGGGGATGGTGTCCCGCGCGGCGGTGGCGCCGGAAGACGCCGACGCGCCATGTTTCCGCGCCTCGACGGAAACTTCGAGGGTTTCGTATTCGGCGGCTGACATCTGCGAGGCGACGAAACGGCGCCAGATCAGCCCGTAGAGGCGGGCCATGCGGTCGCCGTCGCGCTCCGACGCGAGTCGCGCGATCGCCTCGTCCGGAACGAGCGCCGGATCAGTCGGGCGAACGCACTCGTGCGCGGCCTGCGCCCCAGCCCTGTTCGCGTAGGTGTGGGGGTTCGCGAACTCCGCGCCCCACTGCGCGCGGATGAAGTCGCCGGCTGCGGCCTGCGCGTCGCGGGAGACAGCCTGGGAGTCCGTTCTCATGTAGGTTATGAGCGAACTCTCGTAGAGCGACTGCGCCAGGCGCATCGTAAGGTCGGGCGCGAAGCCGAGAGCGGTGGAGGCGGACTGCTGGAGGGTCGAAGTGGTGAACGGGGGCGGAGGCGTGCGCTTTTTGCGCCCCGTGGCAACGTCGCCAACGGAATACGCCGCAGTCTTGAGCATGTCCATGACGGCGGAGGCGGTTGCCTCGTCGTGGACTTCGGCGGTTTTGCCGCCAAGCTCGCGCAGCTGGACCGCGAACGGAGTGCGGTCGCCCTCGCGCTTGGCGAGCATCGCCGAAAAGAGCCAGTAGCGCACGGGTTTGAAGTCGCGGATAGCCTTTTCCCTTTCGCAGACCATGCGCAGCGCCACGGACTGGACTCGCCCCGCGGAAAGCGAGTGCGACTTGGCGGCGGGAATGGCAGCTCGGCGCAGGGAAGGGGAGACCTTCCATCCCACCAGGCGGTCGAGGAGGCGACGGGCCTGCTGGGCGTTCACGCGATCCATGTCCACGTCGTGCGGGTTCGCTATGGCGTTTCGGACGGCGCGCGGCGTGATTTCGTTGTATTCGACACGGTGGAACGGCTTGGTTACGCCTGCCTTGCGCAGGGCGGCTGAAATGATTTCCCGGATGTGCCACGCGATGGCCTCCCCCTCGCGGTCGGGGTCGGAGGCGAGATAGATTTCGTCGGCCTGCTTGGCGGCGCGAACAAGGTCGGAAACGATGCGCTGCTTTTCCGGCGAGATTTCGTATTGCGGCTCGAAATGCCGGCCATCCGGGGAGATTGAGATGCCGAGATCGCGTTCCGGGAGGTCCCGGACGTGACCGACGGATGGGAGGACTTTCCAGCCCTGACCAAGAATTCGACCCACGGTGTGGGCCTTGGCGGGGGATTCTACGATGACGAGATTGGACATGGCAAAACTGAAATTGCAGCCGTAGTCCCGACGAGCGCGTCAAAACGCGCGAAAGACGGCGCGGGGCTGAACTCCGCGCCAGGAGGGGGTCGCGGCGGGGGCAAGAATAGAACAAAAGCCGCATTCGGGGCAAGATGTGATCTCGAAACGTCGCGCGCATCGCGTTGCGGCGAGAGGCGTTTGGTGGTATGGTTGGCGGCGTCAAACACCTCTCTTTCCGGGTGCTGCCATGAAAAAACGCCTTTTCCGATCCGCCCTTTTCCTCCTGAATCTCCTTTGTTCCGCCTCGATCGCGTTTGCCGACCAGGCGTCCGGCGCGGCCCCGCCTCCAAGTTCCGCGGCTGGCGACGCCGCCGCCGAGCTTGCCCTGTCGTCTCTTGGCGGCGCCAAGTTTGTCGTCGCCCGCGCAGGAGCGCAGGCGGACGCCCTGGCCCGCCGTGCCGCCGCGCTGGGGCTTGGCGTCAGGATCGTCGCGGTTGGCGACGCGGCACCTCTCGACGACTCTGCGCTTGCGGGCATCGCCGACGCGGCTTCAGCCCTTGGCGCGCCAAAGGGCGTTCTCGCGGCGCTTGACCTTGGCCCGGCGGCGTTTTTCGCCGTCTGGCTGCGCTCCGATCCGGAAGCGGCGAAGGCGGTGCGATTCGCCGCGTTTCCATCGCTCGTCGATTCTCTTGTGCCGGGATTCTGCTCCGTTCCCGACGGACTGCTTTTCGCCCCGGTTCCGGAGTCGGATGCGACTGCCGATTTTCTGCGCAGGGCGTCGCAACGCTTCTCGGACGTCCGCGACGAGTTTGGCGAAATTCTGCTGGGGGTCCGAGGCGGAGCGGCCTCCGACGCCGCGCTTGCGCCATGGCTGCAGCTTGCCGGCTGCGCCGGGAACAATCTCGGGTGCCTGCTTTCCGACGCGCAGATGCCGGAGGAGGCCGTCGCGGCCTTCCGGGCCGCAGACGCCGTGAATCCGTCCGGGGTGTCTCCTCTCCTCAATCTGGCGACGCTTGCCAAGCGCGGCGTCGGCGCCGCCGCCCGCGAGGACCTTGCCAGGCGTCTCGGAGCCATTCGTGCCGGCGACGTCGCCGGTTCGTCGCTTGCCGCCGGAGGAGGATACGTTTTGGCGCCAGAGGACTTTTTCCCGGCCGGATGGTTCTGGACGGCATCCGGTCTGCGCAAGCCGACGCCGGAGCGGGCGGAGGAACTTTTCGCGGCGGCGGAAAAGGTCGGCGGAGAGGACGCGAAACGCGCCGTCGCTCAGATTCTTACCGTGGAGCGGGCGCTCCGCAGCGCTTTTGCCGCGCAGTCTGTCGATGCGTTCGCGGCCATGAAAGTTGCCGATGAGGGAGGTTGGACGGCCAGGACGGCCGCTGTCGCCGCCCGTCTGCTCTTCGATTCCAATTCCCGCAAGTCCGCGATCAGGCTTATTGACCGGACTTCGGAACGACTCGTCGCCGAAAAGGGCGCCGACGCGGAAGGGATGCTGGCGCTCTCGCTTCTTCGCGTGGATCTGCTTGGACGGCTTGGCGACTCGGAGGCTCTGTCCGGATGCAGGGGCGTTTTTCGCGCCATGCCTGGCGGCGAAACTTTTCGCGCCGCCAATCTTGCGCTCGCGGCGGCGTCGGTCGAGGCCGAGGACTGGGCCGGAGCGGCCAAGGACTGGAGCGCGGTAGCGACTTCCGCCGGCGCGGCGTCGGCCGTTCCGTGGGTCGCGGCCGCGGCGCGCGGCGCATCTGCTCTCGTTTCCGGCAACGCCGCGGCGGCGAAGTCCGAATTCGCGGCCGCGCTAGCGGAGGGCGCGACAAATTCATGGTCCGTGCTGGCGGCGGCTCTGGTGGCTGATTTCGCGACGGGCGACAAGGCGGCGGCGGTGCCAAAGGCTCGGATGATCGTCGAGCTTCGCCCGCGCCACGGCTTCGCGAACTTCGTTCTGGCGAACATCGCGGCGGAGCAGGGGCGAAGCGACGAGGCCATGTTCCGCTACCAGGCCAGCCTTGCGGAGCGCTTCAACTGGATGGCGGCCAACGACTTCGCCTCGCTGGTGTCGAAGACGGGCAGACCCGACATGGCTGAGCGAATCGCGCGCGACGCCCTTGCCGGCGGCGGCAATGGCTACGCCGCCGTGCACGACACGCTTGGGGAGGCGCTTGCCGCCCAGAAGCGCTGGGTCGAGGCGCTGGCCGCCTTCCGAAAGGCGTCTTCCATGCCTGGCGGCCGCCAGCCGGAGATTCTTCTGCACCTGGCCGAGGCGCTCGCGGCGACTGGCGAAAACAAGGCCGCCGCCGCGCTGATCCCGGAAATCGATGCGGGGAAGTCCTCCTTTTCGATTCGCGACCGCGAGCGCCTTGGCGCCCTCCGCCGCGCCGTGGCAGAGTAGGAAAAAGCGACACCCGGGCGGCGGGGCCGGCCGGGTGTCGCGGAGCGATGCGCAGTCCGGAGGCGCGGGATGCGCCGTCCGGGCCGCGTGGCGCGGAAGTCAGTCGCGCTTGTTCTCGTGATAGACGGTGTGGAGGAGGTGGTGTGCCTTCTCCGAACCGGGCTGTCCGAGATATTCGGCGTAGAGCTTCTTGATGTCCGGGTTCTCGTGCGAGAGGCGGATCGGCTTGCCGGCGTCCTCCGCGTAGATGCCCTCCATGCGGCGCTGCAGCGTTTCGGCGCGGTCTCCCTTGATGTAGGGCTGGCCGCCGCCGTTGATGCACCCGCCGGGGCAGGCCATGATCTCGATGGCCTGGAAGCGCGTGCGGTCGGCGCGGACCATGTCCAGCACCTTGCGCGCGTTGCCGAGGCCCGAGCACACCGCCACGTTCACCGCGAGGCCGGGAGCGACCTCGACCTTCGCCTCCTTGACGCCGTCGAGCCCGCGGACCGCGCGGAAGTTGATAGCGTCGCCGGAGAGGTTCTTGCCGTCGTTGAGCATCGTGTAAACGCTGCGAAGCGCCGCTTCGAGGACGCCGCCCGTGACGCCGAAGATGACGCCGGCGCCGGTCGATTCGCCGAGCGGGCTGTCGTAGTCCTCGTCGTCGCGGTTCGCGAGGTTGATCCCCGCCTCGCGCAGGAGGCGGACCAGCTCGCGCGTGGTTATGACGTAATCGACGTCCTTCACGCCGCCCGGGGCGAATTCGGGGCGCGCGGCCTCGTATTTCTTCGCCTGGCAGGGCATGACCGAGACGACGATCAGGTCCTCGGGCTTCACGCCGATCTTCTCGGCGTAGTAGCTCTTGGCCACGGCGCCGAACATCTGCTGAGGGCTCTTGCAGGAGCTCGGGATGTCAAGCAGGTCCGGGAAGTGGTGCTCGAGGAAGTTGATCCAGCCGGGGCAGCACGAGGTGAGAATCGGCAGGTGAGCCTCCTTCTGGGCGTCGGCGGCGGACTTGCCGGCCTTCGTGAGTTCGAGATACTTCTTCACGCGGCCGACGAGCTCGTTGCCTTCCTCCATGATGGTGAGGTCGGCGGAGAAGTCCGTGTCGAACACCTTGTCGAAGCCGAGCATGCGGAGCGCGGCGACGAGCTTGCCGGTCACGGGCTCGCCCGGCTTGAAGCCGAACTCCTGCCCGATCGCGACGCGGACCGCGGGGGCGGTCTGGACGACGACGGTCTTCTTCGGGTCGTGGATCGCGGCCATGACCTTCTTCGTGTAGCTGACGCCGACGATGGCCCCGACGGGGCAGACGTTGACGCACTGGCCGCAGAAGGTGCAGGACGAATCCGCGAGAGGGATCATCGAGGCGGTGCCGACCTTGGCGGGGAAGCCGCGGCCGTTGCCGGTGAGCGCGCCGACGGTCTGGACCTTGTTGCAGACCGTTTCGCAGCGGCGGCACATGACGCACTTGGAGAGGTCGCGCATGATCGCGGCGCTCTCGTCCACCGGGTAGCTGTTGCGCTCGCCCTGGTAGGAGATTTCGCGGATGCCGAACTCGGCGGCGAGCTTCTGCAGCTCGCATTCCTGGTTCTTGGCGCAGGTGAGGCAGTTCTGCGGGTGGTCCGAGAGGAGCAGCTCCAGAACCGTGCGGCGAGCCTTCATAGCGCGGGCGCTGTTCGTCCAGACCTCCATGTTGGGGGCGACGGGCGTGGCGCAAGCGGGCGCGAGGATCTTGCGCGGGCCGCGGATGCCGGTGGCCTCGACGAGGCAGAGGCGGCAGCTGGCCGGCTTGTTGGCTACTCCGCAGCCGACGTCCGGGCAGTAGCACAGGGTCGGGATGTGGATGTTGAGCTTGTTGGCGGCGTCCAGAATCGTGGAGCCCTGGGGCACCTCTACCTTTTTGCCGTTGATCGTGATTGTGATGTTGGCCATTTTTAAATCCTCCTACTCCTTGACGATGGCCTTGAACGGGCAGTTGTCGATGCAGGCGCCGCACTTGATGCACTTCTGCTGGTCGATGACATGCCGCTCCTTGATCTTGCCCGTGATCGCGCCGACGGGGCAGTTGCGGGCGCACTTGGTGCAGCCCTTGCACTTGTCGGTGATCGTGAGCTTGAAGAGCTTCGTGCAGGTGCCGGCCGGGCACTTCTTGTCGCGCACGTGGGCGATGTATTCGTCCTTGAAGTAGCGCAGGGTCGAGAGGATCGGGTTCGGGGCCGTCTGGCCGAGGCCGCAGAGCGCGGTGTCGCGGATCGTGTTGGCGAGGTCCTCCAGCTCAACGAGCATCTCCTCGGTGCCCTTGCCGTCGCAGATCTTCTCGAGCATTTCGAGCATGCGGCGGGTTCCGATGCGGCAGGGCGTGCACTTGCCGCACGACTCGTCCTTGGTGAATCCGAGGTAGAACTTCGCCATCGCGGGCATGCAGTCCTTGTCGGAAAGGACGATCATGCCGCCGGAGCCCATCATGGAGCCGATCTTCATCAGCGAGCCGTAGTCGATGGGCGTGTCGAGGTTCTCCTTCGTGATGCACCCGCCGGAGGGGCCGCCGGTCTGGACCGCCTTGAACTCGCGGCCGCCGGAGATTCCGCCGCCGATCTCGTAGATGATCTCGCGCAGCGTCGTGCCCATCGGGACTTCGACGAGGCCGACGTTGTTCACCTGGCCCGCGAGCGCGAAGACCTTCGTGCCGGCGTTGCCGGAGACGGTCTTGACCCAGTGGCCGTTTTCGTCGCGCTCGGTCACCCAGTTGCCGATCTTGGAATACCAGGCGGCGCCCTTGCGCATGATGACGGGGATCGAGGCGTAGGTCTCGACGTTGTTCACGTTGGTGGAGCAGCCCCAGTAGCCGCCGCCGATGTTGGCGGGGAATGGCGGCTTCGTCGTCGGCTCGCCGCGCTGGCCCTCCATCGAGTGGATGAGCGCGGTCTCCTCGCCGCAGACGAACGCGCCCGCGCCGAGTTTGATCTCGATGTCGAAGCAGAAGTCCGTGCCGAGGATGTTCTTGCCGAGCAGGCCGCACGCGCGAGCCTGGTCGATCGCCATCTGGAGGCGGGACACCGCGAGCGGATACTCCGCGCGGATGTAAACGAGGCCCTTCTGCGCGCCGATCGCGTAGGCGCCGATGGCCATGGCCTCGACGACGCTGCTGGGGTCGCCCTCCATGATCGAGCGGTCCATGAACGCGCCCGGGTCGCCCTCGTCGGCGTTGCAGACGATGTATTTCTCGTCGGCCTTCACGCCGGCGGCGATCTTCCACTTGAGGCCCGTCGGGAAGCCCGCGCCGCCGCGCCCGCAGATGCCCGAGTCGAGCACCTCCTGCACGACGTCCATCGGCTTCATCTCCGTGAGCGCCTTGGCGAGGCCCTGGTAGCCCTCGTTGGCGATGTATTCCTCGAGGTTCTCCGCCTCGATGAGGCCGCAGTTGCGCAGCGCGATGCGCTCCTGCTTGGCGTAGAACGGCATCTTGGCGTAGTCGTGGATCTTCTCCTTGAGCGTCGGCTCCACGTAGAGCAGGCGCTCGACGACCTCGTGGCCGACGACGTGCTTCTCGACGATTTCCTTCGCGTCCTCGGGCGTGACCTGGACGTAGAAGACGTTGTCGGGCATGATCTTCACGATCGGCCCCTGCGCGCAGAAGCCGAAGCAGCCGGACTGGATGACGCGCACGTCGTTCTCGAGGCCCGCCTTCTTGATCTCCTCGCGCAGGTTGGCCATGAGCTCCTGCGAGTTCGACGCGTGGCAGCCGGTGCCGCCGCAGCAGACGATGTCCTTCTTCTTCGAATCGATCGAGCCGGCGGCGAGGCGAAGGGCGAGCTTGCCCTTGGCGGCCTCGTATGCGGCCATGAGATCGGCTTTGGTCTTGATCTGGTTCATGCCTGGGCCTCCTTGGCCTTGATTTCGTTGACGACCTTCACGGCGGCGGCCGGGGTGATCTTGCCGTAAACCTTGTCGTCCACGAGCATGACGGGGGCAAGGCCGCAGGCGCCGACGCAGCGCAGCGAGCCGAGCGAGAAGAGCCCGTCGGGTGTCGGGTTCGTGTCGGCCTCGATGCCGAGAACGCGCTCAAGTTCGCGCAGGACCCCCTCGGACCCCTTCACGTAGCACGCCGTGCCGAGGCAGACGTTGATCACGTGCTTGCCCTTGGGCTTGGTGGTGAAGTAGTTGTAGAACGAGACGACGCCGGAGACGGCGCTCTCTGGGATGGCCATCTTCTCGGCGACGTGCTGCTGCACTTCGCGCGGGAGGTAGCCGAAGATGTGCTGGGCGCGGTGGAGTATCTGGATCAGACGGCCGCGCCGGCGCTCGTCGGCGGGATCCAGGCCGAGGGTTTCGATGAAAGCATCGAGCTCGGCGAACTTCGCTTCCGCCGCCGAAGAAAACTTCTTGCAGCCGCAGCACGCGGTGCCGTTGCCTTCGGGGGCGGTTGTGTTTGTGTCGCTCACGGAACGTGATTCCTTCGTTTGTGTGGAGGTTTCGCGGCCGCCGGCCATGTTCACGACCTGCCGCCGCCGCGCGAACCCCGGTATGGGGCGTAGCGCCGTGCGCGATTATCCAGTTCGGAGTCTTGTTAGGCAAGTCTAAACTGCGGCCCCGTCCAAGAGGGGCGGATCGCCCGCCACGAGGGCGCCAGTGGCGCGACGCCGCGGCTCGCCTGGACGGCTCGCCCCACCCGATCGCCAGGCGAGCCTGGACGAATGGCTCAGCCGCGGAAGATCGCGAACTTTCGCAGGACGTAGTTGAACGCCAGCGAGGCGACCAGATTGGCGGAGAACGCCACGGACGTCTGGACTCCCAGCGCCGAGACGAGCCACGCCATGACCGCTGTTCCGACGGTCGTGGAAAATCCGCCGACGGCCGAAAACGCGAGAAATTCCGCCCACGGGCGAAGACGCCCCGGCGTGAACACGAACGCCCGGTTTAGCGCGTAGCAGAGGCAGTTGGAGACCACCCACGCGCCGGCGTTGGAATAGGTGGCGAGCCGCGCCCTGACGGCCTCGTCAACGGCTGGCGGAGACAGCCCGAAGAGTTTGACGACGAGATCGCCATCGGTCACGCACGGGAACACAAACCACGCCAGCGCGCTGAATGCGACGATGTGTGCGACCGTGGCCAGCCCGCCCGCGAAGGCGTATTTCAGGAACTGGATTGCCGGATGGGCGCTTGCCCCGTCGCCGAGAAACTGCGCCCGAGCCTCAGCGAGCGAGGAGGGAAATTTCGCGCTCATCGGCCATGCCCCCCGAATCCGGGAAGAAGGGATAGGAATTCGGCCCGCGTGGCCGGATCGTCGTGGAACGATCCGAGAACGGCGGACGTAGTCATCTTGGCGTTCTGCTTTTCGACGCCGCGCATCTGCATGCAGAGGTGCTCGCACTCCATCACGACGCCGACTCCCTCGGCTCCCGTGGCGTCGCGCACGGCGCGCGCGATCTGGCCCGTCAGCCGCTCCTGTATCTGGAGTCTGGCGGCAAAGCAGTCCGCGATGCGGGCTATCTTGCTTACGCCGAGGACTTTCCCGCGCGGAATGTAGCCGACGTGGCAGTGGCCGAAGAACGGCATGAGGTGGTGTTCACAGAGGCTGAACACGTCGATGTCGCGCACGACGACCATGTGGTTGGAGTCCGTGGCCTCGAACACGGCGCCGTTCACTACGGATTCCGGCGTCTGGGCGTAGCCCCGGACCAGGCGGGCGAGGGCGCGCGCGACGCGCAGCGGCGTCCGGGCAAGACCCTCTCGCTCCGGATCCTCGCCGATTTCGAGCAGCAGTTCGCGCACGAGGCGCGCGGTTTTCTCTTCGTCCATCGTCTCTTTGTCCGTGTGTCAGTCAAGCGGCCATCCGTATTGGCACGGATCCGGTCCCTCGGAGAGTTCCTCGACGAGCCCCGGATACTGCAGTCCCGGCACGGGGCGCGCCGTTTCGCCGGTGCGGGAGATTTCGAATATCCACGGACCGTCCGGCGTGGTGGAGAGGTAGTGCAGGACCCGATCGCCGCGCGACGGCATGTGCTCCAGCGCCGGAGCGTCCTCGTAAACCGCGCATTCCTCAAGGCAGTCCGGCGGGTGGTCAGACGCCGCGGCCGCGCCGGGAACGATCTCGCGGTCGCTTTCGTCCGCCGGGTCTTCGGCAAGGAAGAAATGGAACGGCCGGTCTCCGTCGAACGAGACGGCGTCCTGAATCGCCTCGTGCAGGTCGTAGAGGCTTGCCTCTGGCGGTATGTCAAGATAGCGGACGCACGGCGCAGAGCCGTCAGACCAGGGGCCGGAGATGCACCTTACGCGGATGCGGTGGACCGGCGGGGAGTCCGGTCGGGCCGTGGGGAAGAAGACGTTCATTGTCGGTAGTTGAAGCCCGCGCGCGCCAAGAGTTCGGCCGTGATTGGTCGAGTGGGCGGGGCGGGGGAGTGCTGTGCGGGGAAAAGGCCGCTCATGAAGGATTCGACGTAACGGCCCAGGATGTCGGTTTCAACGTTGATCCTGTCGCCTTCGTGCCGCTCCGAAAGCGATGTGGCGGCCCATGTCGTCGGGATCAGGCAGACTTCGAAAACGCCCGCGGCCGGCACCGCGCTTACCGTGAGGCTCGTGCCGTCGAGCGCGACGGATCCCTTGCGGACGACATAGCGCGCCACATCGCTCCGGCATTCAAGGCGCAGCCGCCAGTCACGCCCGGCCCGAAAGCGCCCGGTCAGAACGGCCGTGCCGTCCACATGCCCCTGCACGATGTGCCCGCCAAGTCTGTCGCACGGCCGAAGGGCCCGCTCCAGGTTCAGGGCCGCGCCGGGCCGAAGGTCGCCGAGCGCCGAGGCGCGCAGCGTCTCTTCCAGGACGTCCGCGTCGAACCAGTCGTCGCCGATTTCCGTAGCGGTCAGGCAGCAGCCCTGCACGGCGATGCTTTCGCCAGGAGCAAGAACTCCGTCCCTCCACGGCGCGCAGCGCACGCGGAGCACTGATCCGCCGCCGCTTCCGCCGCGCAGCGAGTCGAGATGGCCTATTTGCTGGACGAGACCCGTGAACATGGCCCGGAAGACTATCACAAACGCCCGTCGCGCGCCACATTACGCCGCGGGACGCGCGCCGCGGACCCGCGCGTGAGAAGCATGAACGGGATGGTGTCAAGGGCCGCGAGCGCGAGTTTGACCGCATACTGGCCGATGGCTAGCAGCAGAAGCTCGCGCCGCATCCGCGCGTCGAAGGCCCATCCCATCCCGAGCCCGAAGGCAAGTCCGACGAAGATCCCCGTGTCAAGCATCTGGGACGTCATGGTCGAGGCGTTGTTCCAGATCCAGCGCAGGCCGTTGGCGCCCGGATGGCGCGCTAGGACGCCGTCCCGAATCCTGTGGAACGCGAACACGTCCCAGCTCTGGCTCGCGGCGTATGCGGCCAGACTTGCTCCGGCGAAGATCCAGTTCTGCCCGAGAAGCCTTTCGTAGGCGCCCTGCACTTCGGGATCCGCCGCCGGAAGCATCTGCGTGAAGAGCAGCAGCGCCGAAGCGCAGAGCTGGGCGACAAATCCCCAGACGACAAGGGTTGACGCTTCGCGCCGCCCCCAGACTTCGCCAACGATGTCGGTCGCCAGGAACGTGATCGCGTAGCAGAAAACGGCGCCGGGGAAGGCGAGCCGCCCGCCCGGAAACGGAATGTCGGTGGCGACAACCTTGGCGGCGACGACGTTCGACAGAACAAGCGCCGTGCAGAACGTCATGGACAGGGCGACGAGCGCCTTTTCGGTTTTCTTCATGGTCGTAGTGTTTTTAAGGTTGGATTTTGCGAACAACCCCCGCAGTGCGCGGGACGGGGCGGATGATACTACCGCGCGGCGATGTCGTAAAGGGAAGTGACTCGGATGGCGGCGCGGAAGCGCTCCGGATCGACTCGGCGCAGCGGCGTGGCGAGAACGTCCACGCTTTCGTCAGGGTCGAGGGCGAAGTCGTTGTCGTCCCACAGGACCGGGACGCCCTGCGCGGCGAGTCTGACCCCGAACGCGGCGGCGCCGGCCGACACCGAGATTCGGAACACCTGCTGCTCCCCTTCGTCCGGCAACTGCGAGACGGACGCCGAAAGCGCCGGGTCGTGCAGGGCTAGCGCCGCCGGCGGCGCGAACGGAATGTTGGCGCGGGAAATGGCGAAGCCCTCCCTGTCCCGCGCCACGAGCCACAGGGCCAAGTCCTCGGCCCGGTGCGCCGCTAGCCATGGCGAGAAGTCCGGCAGCTGGAGCCGGCATTTGTCGAACGCCGCGCAGGAGAAGGGCTGTTCGCCCTGCGCGACAGTCCGGCCGTCCATGGCGGCGAGTCTCCACGACAGGACGGCTCCGCGCCGCGGCGACGGGGTGTCGTTGGCGTAAACCGCCTCCGGCGCGCCCGCGCCGCCGATTCGGGCGAAAAGCGCCTCGGGCGCGAAGCACCGCGCGGCTTCGTAAAGCGTCGCCTTGGCGTTGCCGTCGCAGTCCAGCGCAGACGCGTCCGCGCACGCCCACACAGACTGGAACGGCTCGAAGAAGAACCCGGAGCTCTCTCCTCCGAGTCGCGCCCGCGCAGCCGCGTCGCGCAGTCGGGCCGCCGCCGCAAGTTGCGTGAGGCGCGGCCAGTCCTCAGCCCGCCTCGGAAGCGGCCATGTCGCGGCGACTGCCGCCACGAGAGCGGCCGGACCGCCGCGCAGCGCGCATCGGCGCGCCGCCGCGGGGCCGTTCAGTGAGCGGGAGCCAGGCGGCAGCGCCGCGCGCAGCGTTTCGACATCCGGCCACGCGACCGCGGTGCGCTCGAACACGAGCCCGGTGTCGCCGTCGGGCTCCCCGGAAATGGAGTCCGGAACGCAGGCGTGGTGCAGAAATGCTGGTTCAGGCCCGCCGGGAACCTCCGAGCGGTGTCCAAGTTCCTCCGTCCCGAGCACCACCATTCCGTAGGCGTCGCAGAGGTTCCAGAACGCCGGTGGCGGCGGTGGCGCTCCAGGGTGGAGGCAGAAAGCGTTGAAACGCGCGTCGCGCGCGGCGGCGAGGGCAGGTTCGGTAGCCGCCCTGTCTGCCCTTTCCCCAGCGCATGGTGGCGGCTGCGTCCAGACCGCGCCGCGCAGGAATATTTCGCGCCCGTTGCAGAGCAGCGCCGCGGCGCCGGAGCCGGTCGAAGTCGCGGCGGGAACGAGCGTCCGCAGTCCGATGCGAGCCGCGCGCGCGTCCAGACGGACTGGCTTTTCGTTGCCGCCGCCCCGCAGGAACAGCGCCGCCTCAACGCGGTATAGCGGCTGCTCGCCGAGTCCCGCCGGCCACCAGAGGCGTGGCTGTCGAATCGGGATCGTTGCCTGGAACGCGCCGCCGCCGGCAGGTGCGATCCGCGCGTGTCCGTCCCACTCCGTTTTGCCGTCGGGCCTGCGAACGCGGATTCTGAGCGCAAAGTCGGAGGGCGCGGGGGGCGGCTCCGATCCGTTCGCCGCGCTTTCGATCCATCCCCCGACGAGAAGTTCCACGGCGCCCGACTGGGGATGGCGCTGCCCGAAGCCAAGCTGCGCTATGCGTCCGCCGCTCCATGCGCGCAGCCTGACCGGCCCGGTTATGCCGCAGTCCGGCAGAGGCGGCGACCACTGTCCGCCGAATGACAGCGGCGGCTTGCCGGGGGCGTTTTCCGGCGTCGCCGGCCGGAACCGGACCCGGAGGACGTTGCGCCCCGGCCGAAGGACGTCGCGGACTTTGATGCTCCACGGGCGGTAGGCGTTGGCGGCGTGCAGCAGCGGGCGCCCTCCGAGCGAGACCGACGCAAGGGTGTCGAGAGAGTCGAATTCGAGCGTCACTTCGTCGTTCCGCAAGACTGATTCGTCGATTTCGACAATTCGCGTGAACGTCCATTCGGAGGCGCATGCCTCGCGGACCTCGTCGCTTTCGAACGCGCCTGAAAGAGCCTCCGGGACCAGTCCGGCGCGGGACAGCACGGAAAGCGCGGAGCATGGCGCCGAACATGGCGACGCCACGCGATCCAAAGAGTGGATCCTCCCCGCGCCGCCGGAATCAGCGGCGCGGGAAAGTTCCCATCCCGAGCTCAAATCGATGACTGTCACGTGCCTTCAGAATAGTCGGTTTTCGCCGACAGGCGTTTTCCGCACGTGCCGGATGCTAGTCGAAAGCGCCCCCGGAATCAAATGTCGATGCGGCGTCCGTTGCGTTTTGGCGGGGTTTGGGCTAGTGTCCCGCCCTGCCGGACTCCGCGGCGGCTCCTCGCCGCCGCCACACCCAATTCCGTAAGGGCGAAGCACAATGCAGTTTGAATTTTTCCATCCGCGCGACGCCATCGCAATGGCAATGGCGCGCATCTACAGCCACCGCCTGACCACGACCTGCGGCGGCAACGTCTCCATTCTCGACGAAGCCGGCGACATGTGGATAACCCCCGCCGGCGTTGACAAGGGCGCGCTGACGCCGCGCGACATAGTGCGTGTCCGCCAGGACGGCTCGTGCGAAGGCCGGTGGGCGCCTTCAAGCGAATGTCCGCTGCACCGCGCGGTTTACGCCGCGCGGCCGGACCTGCGCGCCATCATCCACGCGCATCCCATGTCCCTCGTCGCCTTTTCCGTTTCCGGCAAGGTGCCGGAGACCAGGACGCTTCCGCAGGCGTGGCGCTGGAACGGCCCGGTCGCATTCGCCTCATGGGAGCAGTCCGGAAGCGAGGCGCTTGGCGAGTCCGTCGGGGCGAAGTTCGCGGAGGGCGCGCACAGCGTCATACTGCAGAACCACGGGGCGGTGTGCGGCGGCGCGTGCCTGCACGACGCCTTTTCGCGCTTCGACACGCTTGAAGTCGCCGCCCGTGCGGAGATACGTGCCAGAATGATCGGGATTCCGAAGGCGATCAGCGCGGACGACCTTGCGCTGGCGGCGTCACACGGCATGGCCCGCTTCGGAGAGCTTCCGGTGTCGCGCGGTGGCGGGTCCCTCCAGGAGCGCGAGGCGCGGGAGCGCATCTGCGAGTGTGTCGAGCGCTGTCTGAGGCAGCGCCTGTTCCTGCCGTCCGTGGGGTCGATGTCCGTCCGCACGGGACCGGACTCCTTTGTGGTGACCCCGCATTCGTGCGACCGCATTTCCCTGCGGCCGGACGATCTTGTTCTGGTGCGCGGCGCAAGAGCCGAGACCGGGAAAACCCCGAGCTCCCTAGCCAGCCTCTACGACGCGATCTACATTTCACACCCGGAGATAAACGCCGTCATAGGCGCGGCCCCGCTCAACGTTCTGGCATTTTCCATGTGCCGCAAGCCGGTCCCGACGCGCTCCCTGCCGGACGCCTTCGCCCATGTCGGGGACGTGACTCCGCTTTCCTTCTCCGCGGCGTATTCAAACCCGGCCCCGGCCATCGCGAAGCTGTCGCTGCGCACTCCGGTCCTTCAGGTTGACAATCACGGCGCGGTTGTCGTGGGCGAAGACCTGCTCGGCGCCTACAACGCGCTGGACGTTCTGGAAAACGCCGCCGACGCCTTTGTCGGCGCGGCCGCGCTGCGCTGAACCGGCGCATCGGCCCCGGCGGCCGAGTCCGCTCCGGCCAGAATGCGCGCGCGGCGCAGCTGGCCGCACGCGCCGCTGACGTCGCGTCCCTTGCTGCGGCGCATTGTGGCGTTCACGCCGCCGCGCACAAGCGCGGCCCGGAACGCCTCGCATTCGGCCGGGCGCGGCGCCCTGCCGGCGAACTCCGGCACGGGATTCAGGGCGATCAGGTTCACGCGGCACGGAAAGGGGCGCAGAAGACGCAACAGGGCGCGAACGTGTTCCGGGCCGTCGTTCAGTCCCGCCACAAGCGTGTATTCGAAGGTGACGATGCGCCCGGTGCTCTCGGTGTAGCGCCGGCACGCGGGTATCAGCTCCCCAAGCGGCCAGCGCCTGTTCACGGGCATTAGGCGCGAGCGGGTCTCGTCATCGGGCGCGTGCAGCGAAACGCTAAGCTCAAGTTGCAGCCCCTCGCGGGAAAAGCGCTCGATGCCCGGCACGACTCCGCTTGTGGACACTGTAATCCGGCGCGCGCCCACGCCGAAGCCGGATGGCTTGGGCGCGTTGAGGCGGCGCGCCGCCGAGAGAACAGCGTCGTAGTTGAGAAATGGCTCCCCGGACCCCATGAACACGATGTTGTCAGGGCGGCGTCCCAGAATCCGCGCGGCGCACGAGGCCTGGGCGAGAATCTCCCCCGAGTCCAGCGAACGAACGCACCCGGTCAGTCCGCTGGCGCAGAAGGCGCAGCGGCACGGGCATCCGACCTGACACGAGAGGCAGACCGTCGCGCGCCCGTCAGGAGCTGGAATGATCACGCACTCGACGAGCTGACCGTCGGCAAGGCGTCCGAGCAGCTTGCGCGTGCCGGAGGCGTCCTCGCCGGCGACTTCGATCACGGAGAACGACTCTCCTGGCGAATGGAATTTCGCCGCCAGCGCGTCCCGAAGCGCGCGCGGGACAAGCGAAACGTCCTCCCATGACGCGGCGAACTTTCCGAAAAGGGCCTCTTCGATCTGGCGCGCCCGCCAGACCGGCGCGCCAAGAGCACGAACCTCGTCGGCAAGCGCCTCGGACGAAATGGAAAAAACGGAAATTCTCGACATCGAAACTGCCAAACGCCCAAACGGTGAAACAACCAAACGATCAAACGATCAAACGATCAAACGATCAAACGATCAAACGATCAAACGATCAAATGGTCAAACGATCAAACGGTCAAACGATC
>DJYI01000031.1 GCA_002448475.1 Verrucomicrobia bacterium UBA6982 | reverse complement strand
GCATTCCTGGGAGCGCGGGCATCCTGCCCGCGATAAGTGGTGCGGGCATTCCTGGGAGCGCGGGCATCCTGCCCGCGATAGGTGGCGCGGCTTCCAGCCGCGCCCCATCCACCCTTCCCCCGCCGCGCCTGAACGGCGTCCCGCTCGACGGCCCGACCATCTCCCACGCCCAGCTCCTAACCGGCGGAACACTCGATTTCACTCAGCCCTAGCATATTCCAAACCGTTTTCGTTCTGAAGGCAAACCCCCGGAAAGTCGAACTGACCATGAACGACATCCATCTCGCCACGGCAGGCGACATGGCGGCACTTGCGGCGCTTGCGCGCTCTGGCGGGCGCGCCGGACGCCGCGCCCGGATCGTTCTTGCGCTCGCGCGCGGCGAGACCCCGAGCGGGATCGTCCTGAAAACTGGCGCGACCTATGCGACGATCCGCGCGGCGCGGCGGCGTTTCGAGGAAGGCGGCGCCTCGGCGCTCGCCCCGCGTCCTCCGGCAAGGGCCTCCGCCGTCGTCCTGCCCGTCTTTCCCGCAAGGCGCCGCCTCGTTCCGCCGGACGTCATCGCGGCGGCCGCAATGGCGGAAAAGCCGCGCGGCCGCATCCCGGTCGTCCGCATCTCGATGGAGACGTGGGTTCGTGACGCCATCGCGGACGGAACTGTCCGCCCGGGCGCGGTCCTTCCTTCGCGGCGCGACTTCCAGCGGGCGTTCCGCACCACTTCCGATGTCGTGAACGGCGTCTTTTCGTCGCTTTCAAAGCAGGGATTCGTTCGCTCTCGCGGCGGCGGGCGCACCATCGCCGCGTCTCCGCCGCCCTTCTCCGGGCGCTACTTGTTCGTTGGCAGGCCGCGAGTCGGGGAGTCGGCGGGATACATGACCGCCGCGCTGGCCGCAGCGCAAAGTCTGGAACGCTCGCGCGGCGCTCGCTTCGATTTCATCGGCGGCGTCGAAGTCCTTGAATCGCCGTCGAAGGAGCGGCTGCGCCTTCTGGCGGAAATCCGCAGGCAGCGCTGGGGCGGCGTCTTTTTCCGGACCTGGACGGATCAGATGGCCGCAGCGGGGAACGTGAGAATCGACGGCGTTCCGATTTGCATCCCCGGCAACTACGCGACGTCGGCGAAAGGCTTCACCGGTTCGCGCGTGAGGCGTATTCCCCTCGCGACAATCGACTTCAGGGATGCGCTGTTCGCGGACTGCGCCGCAGCCGGCTGCCGTCGGGTGGCCGTGTTCGAACACTGCGACATGAGACGCGCGTTCGGCCGCGCGGACGCGGAACGCGCCGCTGCGGAGCGAGGACTGGAACTCGGCCCGTGGCACTACCACGAGTTCTTCAAGGTAGGAGTGCTGGACCGCGAGCGGGACGTCCTCCGGGCCGCGATGTCCGCCGTGTTCGCTCCGGGGCGCGAATGGGAGCCGGACGCCGTCGTCCTCATGGACGACCACTGGCTCGCGCCGCTGGAGGATGTCCTGCTGGCGCGCGGAGCGGAGGCGGCGCGCCGCGTCCGCGTCTTCTTCCTTGGCAACAGGCCCGCGCAGCAGGAGCCCCGACTCGACGTGCATTTCCGCGGATACGACCTGCTCGCGACGCTGTCCTCCTTCGTCGATTGGTGCGAGGCGATCCATGCCGGAGAAAAGGATCCTCCTCCTCCCGCCTTCGCGACATTCTAGCCCTCCCTGGGAGCGCGGGCATCCTGCCCGCGATAGGGGTGCGGCCTCCGGCCGCGTGGCCCGTCCTGGGAGCGCGGGCTTCCAGCCCGCGGCGGGAGAATTCATCAACTACGGTGAAACGTTATTCAACCGCGCGCCGCGCGGCCCATCCTGGGAGCGCGGGCTTCCAGCCCGCGAAAATAGGTGGTGCGGCCTCCGGCCGCGCCACCTTTCAACCTTTCAACTTTTCAACTTTTCAACCGGCGTAAGCCCAACTATTCAACCGTCTGCGACTAAACGTCGCAGCACGCCGAATACATTGGGTCGATCGTATGTCCCTCAGGACGTGAATCGCGAACACGTCGCCAGCCTCCTTCGTCCGACCCCGACATCCTGTCTGGCCATGGGGCGACCGGAAGTCGGTGGGCGTCCTTCGACTTGCCGCCGTAAACGTCGTCGGGGAACCCTTTCTCCGACCAGTCCCACACGCCCTGCATCACATCGGGAGCGACTCCCTTCTCTCGCCAGGCGACCAGAGCGCTCCACATGTTCTCCATGTCGCACAGCCCGCGATGCACGCCACCGTGGGCGCGTCCGGGATTGAGGTAGAATCTGAAATTCGTCCTGGCGGCGGTGGGGTTTCGCGCAATCACATCGTCAGCAAAGGCGATCATCGGCGCAGGGTCGCAGATGTCGTCCTCCGCGCCTCCCGTCATGAGCAGCACGCCGCCGCGCGCGAAGAAGCGAGACAGGTCTGGATTCGTCGCGTTGAACTGACGCGCCGGGCCCTTCGCCCACGCCTCAAGTTCGTCGTCCGCAATCGACAGGAGCGTCCGATGCCGGTTCGAGAGCCAGTTCCAGAGCCACGACTCCTTTGACGTATAGTTCCCGGCAAGCCAGTTCGACAGACGCGCTCCTGGCGGCAGGCCAAGCCCCGCCCTGCGACCATTGATTACCGGCCCTTCCCACACGGCGCGAAATCTGGCCCTGACGTCATCGGCTCCGATCGACGGATCGCGGCCGGCGGCAAGTGCGAGGACGCCGTCCATGTCGGCCTCGGTCCAAAATGTCCGAGCAAGATACTTCCCCGCGGCGAACGGTTCGTCCTTGTCCGCGAACCAGTCCAGCACCGCTTTCTCCACTGTTGCTATCTGCGAATCGGAGAGTGCGCGCGAACCGTCGGGACGGAACACCTGCCGCGCATTCCAGACGTATTTGACGTGGTATGGCACTCTGGCGAATGCGGGGACTATGGCAAGGACCGCGTCGTAGTCTTCGGGATGTCTTTCCGCCTCCATGAGCCCCTGGTTGCCGCCCGTGGAAGCTCCGTAGAAGTAGGAGAAGCGCGGCTGACGTCCGTAATGAGCCTTGATGATCGCCTTCGCCGAAAGCGTCATAAGATGTGTTGCCCGGTGGGAAAAATCCTCCCAGGCCTCCGGATTGCCGAATGCGCGGTCGTCCGACGACCCCATGTCCGTATGCGCCACGGCATCCCCGCAAGTTGCGAACGCCGGCATCGCATGCGGCTTTTCGCCTGCCTGTCCGCCGTTGCCCTGTCCCCAGAAGCGTCCCGTCCAATTCTCCTTCGCGGGGAGCAGCAGCTGGCATTGGATGAACGACCTGTCCGTCGGGCGCAGCGCATAATCCACGCAGGCGATTCCGTCGTTTGTCGAAACGCTCGACACCGTTCCGTTCCATGGTGCGATCGCACGTGAAGCCATGTCGCCAGCATCGGCGGCCAGTCCCCCCGCCGCCTCCAGGATTGCTCCGCGCGGAATTCTCGTTGCTCCGGCGGGAAGAGGCAACGGCACGCCATCGTTCTTCGGAAGGACAATGCTCTTGGCCGCCACCCTCCGCGCAACTTCGGCGCGCTCCGAGTCGTCGGGCATTTTCACTTCGTCGGGCATTTTTCGCTGGCAACTGAGACCGGACGGCGCATTGCCGCCCGCTGACGGAGATTATCCAGCAAACGCCCCGCCGGTGCAAGTGTCAAGTTGAAACTGAGCGCATCTACGTTCCCGGCCCACCATCCCCAAATCTCATTCGCATTTCATTTCGCCCGTGTTTTCAATTTTGCCTCTGCCGTCCCGTCCCGCGCTATT
>DJYI01000030.1 GCA_002448475.1 Verrucomicrobia bacterium UBA6982 | reverse complement strand
CTTTTGGCCCGACAAAAAAAAGCGGGCCGATTGTGTCATAGCCGCGCAGCGGCGTTCGATGACACATCGGCCCGCGCGATTGCGTCCTTTGCGTTCAGACAAAGTTTGGTCACACCCTTTTTGGGCGGAGGATTTGCAACAACGGGGACGTTGCGCTATGCTTCGCCCTGTCGCGAGACTACAAATCAGCGCGCGCCGCCGGAGTGTTCCGGGGACAGAGGCGCCAGGTTCACGGCAGGTCGCCATCACGGGAATCGAAGAACGAGTTATGTCCGCCACATTGCGTTTTTCAGCGTTTTTTCCGCTCGCGGCGGCGATTATCCTAGTTCCGATTTTCGCCCGCGCGGACGGGGAGATGCCCTCCGGCGGGGATGACTCCGCAAGTCCCGAGTGGACGGCCCCGGAGCCGGAGCCGCCCCCAACCGTCTGGTGGGTGGACCCAGATGATGCCAGACACGCCGCGATCGGCTTCGTTGCGCTTGTTCAGCATGCATCCGGCGGAGAAGTCTTCAACGGATTCGTCCCGGCTGACGCCGTCCCTTCGACTTGCGATGTTTACTACCTTGGCGAATACTCGTTTCTCGTCACGCTCGCCCCCCACGGCCACCTGATGATGTCTGGCGTGTATGGAGCCAGCCCCGTCGCCTATTTTTCCGAGCAGGACTTCGACTATCATTTCGAGGACAATGAAGGATACGCGGAAATCGACGACGAATACTATCCCGGCTCGTTCGTCTCGAATCTGGTTGCGGCAATAGACTTGCGAAACGGAGATGGCTGGGACTCCCAGCGCCACGGAGCGTGGGACACTCTAATCGGCATCGGGCGGAGAATCTCCGGAGATTCAACAGCGACTTCCGGGCAGACAGATTCGTCAGGGACATCCGGCACGGCAGGGGGAACCACGTCATCAAGTTCTGAAATTGCGCTCCTCGCCGATTCCGCCGCCGAATGCGTGACGCCCCTGCTCTTCACTCGCTACGATCAGGCCCAACCCTACAACGACTACGCTCCAGTTTACAAAAGCGACCCCGAGGCGCCAACCGTCGGCGACTACTCCGCCCCATACGACTACTGGGCGCAATACCGCGGCAGGGCGGCGATCGGCTGCGTCGCCACCGTGTGGTCGCAGATTTTCAACCTGTTCCGGTGGCCAGCCCGCTGGGACAGAGGATGCGCAAGCGAAAACTCAAAGGAGAGCGGCGACGAGTTCAACATCCTGTCATTCGCGAGGGCCGGGACTCCGGTTGACTGGAACGCAATCTCGGCATGGAACGCAATCTGCGACGGACCAGCCTACAACCTGGACGAATGGTTCACGGACAACTGGTTCGACATGCGCGTCTTATGGCCTTCCCGGGCGCGCCACGAAATCGCAAAGCTGTCATTCATCTGCGCGACGATGGCACATGCGAAATACAGAACCGGGGCACCATCCGAGGTGTCGCTTTCAACAGCGTCCTATCCCAACTACCTCGTTGACAGCGCCGCCGGATGGTATGACAGGGGAGAGGAAAAACCGCTTGACGCATCTGTGCTCCCGGACATCGAAAACGCGCTGCGCGCCGGTGTTCCGCTCCCGGTCCGCCCCGGTTCCGCCGCTTTCGACATTTCCGACCACATCGCCCTGATTGACGGTTTCGTCCGGTGCGGCGACGGCTCGGACACCAACACTCTGCTTCACATCAACCTAGGCTGGGGAGGCGCCGACGATGCCTGGCTGGACCCTGGGCTGTTTTCAGGTTCCGGCACCACAACCGGCGAAGACGCCAGAACATTCGTTCGCGTCGGATTCACCCCTCTGCCCAAGCCTCAAATGGACCCGATTCCCACGGTGATTGCGCCGGGCCGCCAGATAGTGTCGTGGCATTTCCCAGATTTCCACACCAATGCCCTGGCAGGATGGCTGCTGCGCATGGACGGCTACTCCACCTCCGCCGAAACCCGAACCTTCGATTTCTCGCAACAGGTCGGAGAGTTCTCAGATCCGGAAAAAGTCCGCATCGACACAGCGCCGCAGCTCGGAGGTTCGCAAGGAGTGCTGAAATTCCCCTCCGTTAAGATGACCACGCTGGATCTGGCCGCCTGGCAGGCTCCGGACCCGTGCCTCCTGTCTTCGCGCTCTGTTGTCTCGTTTTCGTTTGCAGGCAAAAACACGTTGGGAAGACGGCTCTCGCTGCAAGCGAATTTTGACGGCGGCGCGGGCTGGACGAACATTGTGTCGATCCAAATGGCCACGAACGGCACGTCCATGTTCCAGAAAGCCCGAGTGTTCCTCGGCGACCGCGCCGGATCGACGGCCAGATTCCGCATTCGAAACGAGAATTCCGGAAATCAGCAATTCGACGGGACCGGGTTCTGGGAGGTCGATGACTTCAGCGTGTCGGACGCATTCTTCCCGTTCGACACGCTAACGGCGCGCGTCTCCGCCCCCGAGGCCCGCCAATGCCTTCTACCGGCGACAATGCTACGCCCCGGGGCCGCCGGCTCGCTGGTCATCGTTCCGGAGTTCGCCACAGGCGGCACTGGCGGCACAGACGGAACAACGACAGGCGCGACTACAGACGCGACAACGACGACGTCAATGGCCGCGATGCCCTCGAATCCCGCCGAAGTCCGCGCCGCCGGCATGGCGCAGATTCCGATTCCCGGCTTGGAAGGCTTCTCCTCGACTGACATTAGGCTTTCCAATTCCGCCGACGCCTCCGCGACGGCGTCCGAGTCCACCTCCACGGCGGCAACGGGCGCATCCTCCTCGTGGGCGGAATTCGCGCACACCGGCGCCTTCATACCCGGCTCCGGAACTCTTTTCAACGACAACTACTCCATTGGCGCGTCCGCGTCGCTTCCGTGCGGAGCATCGGGAAACGCCATGTTTTCGTTCGACATCGCATCGACAAACGGGTTCGGAATTGCTCAAGGCGACACAAATCCGAAGACCGGATACGATGTCCTGTCCGTAGTCTTTTCCGGCTACGACGGCAGCGAGAGGACGCTGCTGCTCGTCACAAACAAACTGGCCGACATCACTTCCACGGTTCCCAACTCCGGGTATGGCGCATTCGGATACAATCGCCATTTTGAGATCGACTTGTCGCCCGTGGCCGGACTCCCCGGGCAAGTGTCGTTTTCCGCGGTTCATCCGGAATTGAGACTGCAACAACCATCGGACGACCCGCGCAAATACGGATTTTTCCTCTCCGGCGTTTCCGTGACCGGCGTCCGCGAACCGGTACTGCCGGACGCATTGTTCAGAACCGAAAACTTCGAGGCGCTGGGAACGCCGGAGATACTGTCCGTCTCCACTGCCCACGGCACACCTGTCCAAGATGGAATTCTCCGCGAATGCGCAAAAAACGGCAGTAGCGTCATATACGTCAAATGCTCACCGTCCGTCGTTTCGCTCGAAACTTGGTCGAGCGACCAGTATCTGCTCTACGACCCCGAGGACGTGGCGGTTCATCCGCTCGGCGGCGGCGAATTCGCTCTTGAAGTCATGAGCAACAACGACCTCGTGGCGGCGGGGGACAGGACCCGGCTCTACCTTCAGCTTGAAGCAAGCGACGCCAACGGCACAAAGGCGTTCGCCGATCTCGTCCTGCGCTTCTCGTCCGAAACAGCGACAGAGGATTCATGGGCGGCGGAGTGGTTGCCGCCGGGGCGGCAGGATGCCGGCGGCGCGCCAGACGACGGCGAGTCCGTCTGGGTGCCATACAACTGGCTAATCGAAAACGGGCTGGCGAACCCCGACCCGTCAAGCGCGGCGTTCGCCCGCGCGGCGGCGTCGGACACGGACGGCGACGGAATGTCCGCAGCCGCCGAATACGCATGCGGAACAAATCCGCAAAACGGCGAAGACTCGCTGCGCGTTGACATATCCTTCCCCGCCGGCTCTGACTTCCCGAACATCGACTGGTCGCCGCGCGACGGCGCGCGTCCTGGATACGAGACGGTCCTTCAGGGGCGCGCGGAACTAGGCGCGGGAGAATGGGAAGACGCGGACGAGACGCGCCACAAATTCTTCCGCGTCACGCTTCGCCACGTTCCCGGCGCCGACACGCCGGCTCGCAGCCATTGAAACTACTCGCCATGCGTTGAAACCCGCGATGGCGACGCTCAGCAGACTCCTCGTCCCAGCCAGTCAGACAGCAGGAACGATTCGGGGCCCACGCGCAGAACGGCGCGGTCGGCGATGCGGCCATGAAGCAGCGCCGCCCCGGCTGCGGCCTCGCGCGGCGGGACGCCGCGCGCCAGAAGCGCGGCGCAAAGGCCGCACAGCAGATCACCGGAACCGCCCTTGGCCAGGGCAGGGTTCCCAGCCGCCACGACGAACTGCGGCGGCGTGGGAACTCCAGGCGCTGCGACAAGTGAACCCGCACCCTTGAGCAGCGCCACCGCGCCGAACCGATCCGCGAGCGCCCGAGCGGCCCCGCGCCTGTCGGCCTGGACGTCGGGCACCGAAACTCCAAGAAGACGCGCCGCCTCGCCCGGATGCGGCGTGATTACGAGCGGCGGCGGAGCGGAAACGCGCGAGCGGCGGAGCGCCATTTCATCGAGAACATCGGGGCGGAGCGCGTCGGCGTCGAGCACTGCCGCGCGCAGACCGGGAACCGTGGCGAGCTCCACGACTGCCTCCGCCACGCCGGGTTCGCGGGAAAGCCCCGGCCCGCAGGCCAGGACCCTGCCTCGCAGGTTGAACGGCATCTGGCGCAGGATTCCGGGGCGCAGCGATGAAGCGTCGTAGCCGGCGACCATCAGCTCGGGGGCGCGGGACGCCACTAGCGGAACGACCGCGCGAGGAACGAACGCCGACACAAGTCCGGCGCCGCCGCGAAGCGCGCCGAGCGCGGCGAGCGCGCCGGCGCCGCAATAGCGCTCCGACGACGCAACAACCACGACATGGCCGAAGTCTCCCTTGTTTGAGTCGTTCGCACGAGGCGGAAGCGCGGCGGAAAAGTCGCGAAGACAGAAAAGTTCAGGAAATGCGCCCGTCTCGGGTTCCGCGCCTCCGAAAGGCGAATCCTCCGGATACCCGATGACGGCGACGCAGATTTCCCCGCACTTCGCCAGCGCGGGATTGACGAGCATCCCGGCCTTTGGTAGCCCCATCGTCACGGTAAAGTCCGCGCGAACGCACGCACCCGGGATTTCACCGGTGTCGGCAACGACGCCTGATGGAATGTCAACTGCGACGACCAGACGCCGCCCGCCGGGCCAGTCAAGGCGGAAGCGATTCGTCCAGTCAATGGCCGCGGCGGCGTCGGGGCGCGGCGCGCCGCGCAGACCGATTCCCAAGATTCCGTCAAGGGCGATAGCACGTTTCGGCAACGCGCACACCGGCATTCCTGCCCATGAGGGAAGATCGGAAAGCCGCAACACGCGAACGCGGAAGCCGTCGGCGGCGAGCAGCGACGCCGCAAGAAGGGCGTCTCCGCCGTTGTCGCCGTTTCCGGCCACGGCGAAAATCTCAGGTCGCACCGGAAAGTGCGCGGACAACTCCGCCGTTTCGTCGGCCAGGGCGCGCGCGGCGACGCGCATGATGGCGTCTTCGCGCGACGCGCCCGGTTCCAGCCAGGCGCTGTCGCGCGCGGCCTTGTCGAGCTCGCGTATTTCAGCGACGGTCGCGCATCTCATCTCCCAACACTCCTAAAACGCAAGAGAGCCGTTGCGAACGCTCCGGCGAAAATGAGCGCGGCTGGCAGTCCCATCGCGAAAACGACGTGCCGCAAATGCCAGGCCCCGAGACGCAGCGCTTCGGGACCTCGGCAGATTAGCGCAAGAGCCGCCGTGGCCGCGAGATGGACGGGCAAAGCCCAGCGAACGAAGCGAAAATCAGAGCGGCCCGTCTCGTGAGCCTCAAAGCACGCGGCGGAAACACGCAGCGAGGAAATCGCGCCAAAAGGCAGAATGTATCCGGAATACTCCGCGTAGGGAGAAAGAAAAGGGAAGAAAGGAAAGAGGAAGCGAGCGGCGGCGGCGACCGCCGCCGAAAGCGCCAGACCGCCAAGCGCCGAAAAAGCCATTGTCCGCAGAAGCAGGTCGATTGAGTCCTTGCCTTGCGCCTGGCGCGCGGCCACAACGGGAAAGAGCATGTAAACGAGCGTGACGCCGGCATACGTCGCGAGTTCGGAAAAACGCGAAATCTGATAATAGGCCGCCGCCTCGGTCTGGGGAATGAACGACATCGGCATGAGCTCGGCCATCGCCCGAACGCCGCCTGCGACGGAAAGTGCCGCGAACGGAACGACAAAGGAGAAGAACGCAGCGCGATCCTCGCGCCAATACGGCTCCGGCCTGACGCGGCCTACACCGCGAAGGAAGGCGCCGAGGGACAGAATCGAAGTGAAGACCGGTCCGGCCGACTGCCCTACGAAATACCCGGTGATCCCGCGCAGCGGCATTGCAACGGCCATGACGGCGAAGCGCAGCGGGGCGCAGACCAAGTTGCAGAGCGAAACGACGCCGAATCGCCCCATTGCACGGACTGTTTCGGAGAACACAGGAGTGACCGCGCCGACAGCGGCGGAGGCGATTATCGCCACTGCAAGGTTTCCATTTTCCACCCGAAAGCGCGAGAAGAGCGGGGGCAGGACGAAAGGCGACACCGCAGCGGACGCGAGGAACGCCGCGCCGGAAAGCAGAGCGGCGTCCCTGACCATTGCCTTTGCCTTGCCGGCCTGACCTCTGGCCAGATGAACGGCAAGCAATCGCGAATAGGGTGCGACGAGAATGGAAACGGGCAGCGAAAGCAGCCCAGCCGCCTGGACGAGCGGCATGACGGCTCCAAGTTCGGAAGGCCCGACGAACTTGGGAACCAGCCAGACGCCGGTGACGAAGTTGACGAGATCGCCGAAGCGAAGGGCGACGAACAGCAGTGCCGCCGATTTCCAGAACGGAGCCACGTCCGCCGCCCCTCCCCTTCCCTGCCGCCGGCTCCTAGAGGAAGCGTTCGGCCAGATCGAGCTTGTACATCTTCGCGATAGCGCGATACCCGTCGGAATCAATGGAGCCGCGGCGCTTGAGTCCGCTCTGGGCGACAGCCAGGAAAATCTTCGCCGACTTCTCGATGACCTCCATGCGCCCCATGGCCGAATCAAACGTCTCGGCCGTGCAGAGAGCGCCGTGGTAATACCAGATGGCGTCGTCAAAGCGATCCATGAGCTTGGCCGTGGCGACGGCGACATCACGCCCGCCCGGAACCATCCACTTGACAGCGCCGAATCCCTTGGGGAACACGACCGACGTCTCAGTCATCGTGTTCCAAAGAGCGCGGGTGATGGCCTTGTCGCTCACCGGAAGAACGTAGGTGGCGGCAATGAGGCATGGAGGGTGAGCATGGTAGAGAACGCGTGTCCTGCCATCGGAGACACGGAACTTGACCTCGTGCATCATCAGGTGGCTGGCGAATTCGGAAGTTGGCCGCCCGCCATGGCAAAGCCCCCACCAGACACGGTAGTGGGCGCCCGACTTGTCCAGCTCGCAAAGCGCGATGCTGTCCTCCGGGTCGTAGGCGACGTTGCGCATGAACTTGCCGGAACCGGTAACAAGGAACCATTCGCCGCCGAGTCCGGGGACGGCGACGTCGCCCTTCGGATCGACGTCGGTCCACGGACCTGGGCGATGCCCCTTGAGAAAAGACTTGGACAGCCGGACGTCGTCCGCTGTCAGATGGTAGCTTGTGTTGCCGCCGTTGGCCTCATGGAAGCCGTTGCGGTCGCCGATGTCGCAGAGGCGGATGAATCCGGCGACGTAGGGAATTTCGGGAATCGTCTTCATTTGAATTTGAAAGAAAGCAATGTTGAAAAGCCGAGAAGGAACGGATGAAATGAGCGTCTGGCAACAGCCTTGAGTCGGGGAAACCCCGATCAAATGGTATCAAGAGGAAGGAGGCGCGAGGCGAACTCGGCGCGAGGCAGCGCCTTGAGGTCCTCGAACGAAATGGCGTCCTTCAAGTCGAAGCGTCCGGTGCGGACGCGTCGCAGCGCGGCCAGATGCCCGCCGCAGCCCAACGCCGCCCCGATGTCGTGGCAGAGAGTCCGGACGTAGAACCCCTTGGAGCACTTGACTGTGAAGCGGGTGTCGGGAATCCCGAAGTCGTCAACCCTGAACCACCAGACGTGGACGAGCCTCGGCTCGCGCTGAACCTCCTCGCCCTTGCGCGCAATTTTGTAGAGCGGAACGCCTCCGACCTTGATGGCGGACACCATGGGAGGAGTCTGGAATATGTCGCCGGAAAAATCGGCGGCGACAAGCGCCTCCAGCGCTTCGCGCGTGACGCCGGAAGGATCGCCGGTCGAAACAACCTCGCCTTCGGCATCCTGCGTGTTCGTCGCGGAGCCGAGCCTGAGAACCCCCTCGTAGATCTTGTCGCCGCCCATGACGGCCTGGCAGAGGTGGGTGCCGCGCCCGACAAGAAGAGGCAGCAGCCCGGTCGCCTGCGGATCGAGAGTCCCGCCATGCCCGACTTTCTTGAGACGGAACATCTTGCGGACGACGCACACGACGTCGTTTGAAGTCATGCCGGACGGCTTGTCCACGAGAAGGACGCCATCGGGGTCGGGCGGCGAATTGCGATTGAAGGAAGGCATTGCTTGCGCCTGCTGCCGCGCCTGCGACCGACGGAATCGGCCGCATGGCGCATTCTGCAAAGTCAGTTTTCGGCGTCCACCTCGGCGCTCCAGATAATGTGGCCAGCGGCCACGTTGTCCGGAGAGTCGGGATGGATGTCCTCTTCGGCGAAGCGGCCCGCGCTGCCATCGGCGAAGCAGAGATTGATGGAGCGCGAGTGCCTGAAGGCGTCGCCGGCCGGCCCGGCGGTGTGGAGTTTCGTGCGCGTAATGCCATCCTCGCATCCGATGCCGGACTCGGCCAGGACAACAAACGTCGATGGGTGCCTGAGCTGCGGCAGGCGCAGGCGCTTTCCGCCGGACTTCGAGACGGAATCGGCGATGTTGGCGTTCATGGCGTAGCTGGAGTAGGGCTGCTTGGACCCGGTCTTTTCATCCTCGAAAAGATCGCCGGCGCGATCCACCGGGCAAAGATACGCCGTGCGCCCGGACTGCCCGGCGACAGGGGCCTTGTCGGCGTCGCAGAGCTCCTTCATTGACGGCTCGCCAAGATACGGGGACAGGACGTTATACCAGACCTCCTTGTCGTCCTTGCCAAACGGAGACGGGAACTTGCCGCGGTGCTCGTCGAGATACCCCGAAAAGGCCATCCCCCACTGGCGCATGTTGCTGAGACAGGCGTTTTGCTGGGCGCGGTTCCTCACAAAGCCGACGGCCGGAAAAGTCATGGCGGCGAGAATCGAGATGACGCCGATCACGATCATCAGTTCGACTAGAGTGAATGCGGAAAAACGACGAGTCGTTGAATTTGGCATTGCTGTGTCCTTTCGCGTGCGGGGGGGGGAGCATATCAGAAACCCCCGCGCGAATCCAGAGTGCGGCGCAAAAAAGCCAAAACCGGAAACGGCGCGCTTGCACCCGCGAACCGTGGTGTCAACCGGCGAACGGACTGCAAAAAGCCATCGGTTTTGCGCAGAAAGGCGATTTGTGCTAGAGTTGGCCCGCAACCCCCGCCGCAGGGGGTCCGCGAGAACACCTCCCCAACGCCAGACGATTTTCATGGCAACGCAAACTTACGCTTCCGACCCGACGGTCGAAACTCTCCACGACACCGGACTGCTTGACGACGCCGCATGCGACGAAATCCTCGAACAGCACGATCGCACGGGCAAGGAAACCCGCGACATCGTGGTTGACGGCGGCTACCTTTCCGAAGAGGACCTTCTGGAGGCCCTCGCCTCGAACTCCGGATACGAAATCGTCCACCTTTCGGGCTCCGACATCGCCGAAGACGTGATAAAAGCGCTTTCCGGCACTCAGGCCCGCCTTTACAACGTCGTCCCGGTCGAAAACACCCCAACGAGCGTCACGCTGGCCACGTTCTACGTCCCGCCGCCGGACGTTTCCGACGCCCTGACCTTCGCCCTGGGCAAGGAGGTGAACTTCGCCCTCGCCCCCAAGAAGGACGTTCTGGACTGCATCACGCGCTACTACGGCGCGCAGGAGTCGTCCGCCGACAATTATCTAGCCTTTGCGGAGTTCGAGACCGGAGCGTCGGACGAAGAGGAGGCGATGGACGAAAAGCAGATGGCCGAGGCGGCGTCCTCAGCCCCGGTCGTCCGCCTCGTGAACCTCGTGCTGAACCAGGCCGTCCAGGCGCGCGCGTCCGACATCCACTTCGAGCCGTTCGAGAAGGAATTCAAGATCCGCTACCGCGTTGACGGCGCCCTTTACGAAATGACCGCGCCTCCGAAATCGCTCGCGACCCCCGTGATTTCGCGCATCAAGGTTCTTTCGGGCCTGAACATCGCCGAGCGCCGCCTCCCTCAGGACGGACGCATCGAGCTTCCCGTCGGCGGCCGCGTCATCGACTTGCGCGTGTCCTGCCTTCCAACGCAGTTCGGCGAATCGGTGGTGCTTCGCGTTCTCGACCGCTCCGTCGTATCGCTCGACCTTGAAAATCTCGGCATGCCCGAAGACGTTTACGACGCCATCTGCCGAGACATCGACAAGCCGAACGGCATCGTGATCGTGACTGGTCCGACAGGCTCCGGCAAGACCACGACGCTGTATTCCTGCCTGCGCCGAATCAACAAGGAGGGAACCAAGATCCTCACGGCGGAGGAACCGGTCGAATACGACATCGACGGTTTGGTCCAGGTGCCGATCAACCCAGTTCAGGGCAACACGTTCCCGCTTGTTCTGCGCGCGTTTCTGCGTCAGGACCCGGATGTCATAATGGTTGGCGAAATCCGCGACCTTGAAACGGCGCAGATCGCCGTTCAGGCGTCGCTCACCGGTCACTTGGTGTTTTCGACGCTCCACACGAACGACGCCGCCGGCGCGGTGACGCGTCTCATCGACATGGACGTTGCCCCGTATCTCATTTCCTCCACGCTGAACGCCTGCCTCGGCCAGCGTCTCGTGCGCCGCATCTGCAAGAACTGCCGCACGGAATACGATCCCACGCCTGAGGCCCTGCAGCGCCTCAACCTCACTCCGGACCAGGTCGCGGGGCGCAAGTTCGCCTTCGGCGCCGGATGCGATGTCTGCAACAAGTCCGGCTACAAGGGGCGCACCGGCCTTTACGAATACCTGACGGTCACGGACCCGATCCGCGTGATGATCTCGGAAAAGAAGCCGACTCTGGTCATACGCGAAAAGGCGCGCGAACTCGGAATGCGCACGATGCGCGAGGACGGCGTTAGGAACGTCCTCGACGGAGTGACGACTGTCGATGAAGTCCTGCGCTACACCTGACGCCGCGTCGCCGCGCGCCGCCACCCAGCCGCACCCGCTGCTTTCGCCGCTTGCGGCGATGGCGTGTCTGGTCGTGGTCGTCGGCGGCATGCGCGCATCGGCGCCGCTTCTCACGCAGTTCCTTCTCGTTGCGTTCACGGCCATCGTCCTTTCGCCCGTTTACGACGCCCTGCGCAGACTCCGCTTTCCGTCGTGGGCGGCGGTCCTGACCGTGGTGCTCGGGCTGGCCGGAATATGCGTCTGGGCGCTCGTGTATCTGCTTCCGCCGGCGCTTCTGGAGTTTTCAAAGAACCTCCCCGCATATCACTCGCAACTCTCCGACGCCGCTCGGGAGGCGGAGAAATGGCTCGCCGAAAACGACGTCCCCGTCCCGCGCGGCTATCTTGTCGGACTCGTCTCGATCGATTCCGCGTCAATTGCGCACCTTGGAAAGACTTCGCTTTCGATTGCCGGGGGACTGCTGAAAAACGGAATCATCGTGCTTGTCGTGGTCGCATTCCTGCTCGCCGAAATTCCGAGGATTCCCGGCGCGGCAAAGTCCGCGCGGTGGCTGCGCGGAGGACGCTACGAACTGCTGGTGCGCTTTGCGCATGACGTCCGGCACTACATGGGAATAAAGACCGCGGTGTCGGCCGTGACCGGTCTTGTCGTTTACGCTGGGCTTCGCCTTCTGCACGTCGATTCGCCGGTGCTTCTCGGAGTTCTGGCGTTTCTGCTGAACTACGTGCCGGCCATTGGCTCCGTGATCGCGGCCGTCCCCGGAGTCCTCCTCGCGCTGGGCAGCGGCGGCGTTGGCGTCGGTGTCGCGGCGGCAGTGCTGTATTTGGCTGCGAACCAGATACTTGGAAACATCGTCGAACCGCGAGTCATGGGCGCCGGATTCGGAGTCTCCCCCGCCCTGGTCCTTCTTTCGGCGGTATTCTGGGGATGGGTTCTCGGGCCGGTAGGAATGCTTCTGGCGGTTCCTCTCACGATGGCCGTTCGCGGGACGCTCCTGTCAATGGAGGAGTCCCTGCGCCCCAAACTCCAGCCGCCCGAGGGATAGCGCCGCCACGCAAGTTCGGCGGGCGGCGCGGCTCGCTAGGCAAGGCCCTTTATGCGCAACATCGCGTCCGGAGTCGGATCACGGCCCCGGAAGTCGCGAAACACGTCGCCGGGAGCGCGCGCGCCGCCAAGGGCCAGCACTGTTTCGGCAAATCGCCGTCCGGCGCGGCGGCGCGCGGACTCGTCATCGGCTCCAAGCTCCTCAAAGGCGCCGAAGGCGTCGCAGGCGAGAATGTCCGCCCACATGTAGCTGTAGTATCCGGCCGCGTAGCCGCCGGCAAAGATGTGGGTGAAGGAGTGGAGAAAACGGTCCTCCGGAATCGGCGCCATCGGCGAAAAGCGCAGTGCGGCCGCGCGCCAGACGTCGTCCGGGTCTCCGCCGCAGGCTCCCCCTGGGCCGGAATCGTGCAGATCGAGATCCGTTTCCGCGAACGAAAGCTGACGCGAGACCGCCATGCCCTGGCAGAACGTGGCGGCGCCTCGGATTTTCGCGATCAAGTCGTCCGGGAGAGTCTCGCCGGTATCGACATGGCTGGAAAGCGAGCGCAGAACGTCGGGACGGCGGCACCAGTTTTCGAGGAACTGCGAGGCAAGCTCGACGGCATCCCACTCGACGTTGTTTATTCCGGCGGCCTCCGGATACGGAATGCGCGTCAGCATGCACTGCAGGGCGTGGCCGAACTCGTGGAAAAGGGTCTCAACTTCTCCAAGCGTCATCAGCGACGGCTTTCCGCCCGCAGGCGGCGCCTGATTGCAGCACAGAAGCGCGAGCGGGAGAGTCCCGTCGGAATCGTCGCGGTCGCGGAACGAGTCCATCCACGCCCCGCCGCGCTTCTCCGACGGCCTGGAATACGGGTCCAGATAGAAATGGGCCATGACCGCGCCGGAACCGGCATCGCTGACGCGGAACATCCGCACGTCGGGGTGCCAGACAGGCGCGAGGCCGTCGCACGGTTCGACGACGACGCCGAAGAGAGAGCGCACCAGCTCGAACATCCCTTCAAGGACGCGGGGAAACTGGAAATATGGACGAAGCTGCTCGGGGGAGAACCCATGCAGCGCCTCCAGTCGGCGGCGCGACCAATAGGCCACGTCCCATGGCTCAAGCGGGGCCGCTTCGCCATTTCGGGCGGCGAAGGCGCGAAGGTCGGCCAGTTCCTCGCGCGCCTTCGGCACTGAGACGGCGCCGACGCCGGCGATCATTTCGCGAACGGAAGCGACTGTTCGCGCCATGCGGGAATCGAGCGCGAGCGCGGCGTAGTCGGGGAAACCCACAAGCGTCGCCCGTTCCCGACGCAAGGCGAGGATTTCGCGCAGCAGCGGACCGTTGTCCACCTCGCCGGATGAAGCGCGCACCGCGCGCGCGCGGAACACCCTTTCGCGAAGATCGCGGCGCGCGGAATATTGAAGAAACGGACCGCACGAGGCGTAGTCGAGCGTGACGCGCCACGGGCCGCGTTCAGGCGTTGCTGGCGTCGGCGCGTCCGGATGCGCCTCGTTCCACGCGGATGCGCAGAGCGTCCTCAGCGATGGCGGAAGACCTTCGGCGTCGGATTCCGTTTCAAGATCGAGAGCGAACGCCTTGGTGCTGTCGAGGACGTTGTCGGAGAACTTGCGAGAAAGCTCAGCAAGGCGTGTTTCGACGGCGGCGAAGCGGGCACGCGCGGCGCCCTCCAACGCGACGCCGGAATCGCGCGCGTCGCGCAACGCGCTTTCAACCACCCGGCGCCGACCTTCGTCCAGCCGCTCCCACTCCGCTCCTTCGCGGATTGCGACAAGCAGGTCGTAGAGAGGGCGACTCTGGGCGATCTGCAGCGAAAGCGCCACTACGCGGGGCTGATAACGCTCCACGACCGAGCGCCACTGGTCGGAATTGCGCACGGCCAGGGCGTGCGAGGCCAGATGCCACGCGGACATCAGTGGCCGCATTGCGCGCGTCAGGGCCGAAACGCGGCCATCCCATGTCGGCAAGGCGGCGCGTTCAACTTCGGCCACGGCTTTTTCGGTGCGTTCAAGAAGAATCGGAAACGCCTCGTCGGCCGCTTCAGGCGTCAGCCGGTCGAATTCCGGGAACTTGGATTCGGAAAGGAACGGATTCATTTCAATGCATTGATTGCGTCGTCGCCGAACAAGATGCGGCAATTGGTGCGATTACCAGTCGCGCTCGCCTATGCGTGGCGGCAACTCTCCCCTGCGGCGGCGCTTTTCCTCCGCGCGCCGTTTTTCGAGTTCCAGCATTCTGCGCATCAGTTCTTCCGCATCATCAGGCTTTTCGTCGCTTTCCTCGACCGGCCGCGCCTCGCTCTCCTCCTCGTCGGGGGATTCATCCTGGTCCAGCTCCTGCTGTTGATCTCCGCTATCCTGCTGCTGATCCTGCTGCTGTTGATCCTGCTGTTGCTGATCCTGCTGCTGCTGATCCTGCTGCTGCTGATCTTGCTGCTGCTGATCTTGCTGCTGCTGCTGATTCTGCTGCTGATTCTGCTGTTGTTGCTGCTGATTCTGCTGCTGCTGATCCTGATTCTGCTGCTGATTCTGCTGGTTCTGCTGCTGCTGATCCTGCTGCTGCTGATTCTGCTGTTGCTGCTGATTCTGGGTTTTGTTGAGCAGTTCAAGCAACTTCGCCATGTTTTCCGCCGCCTGCCTTGCGTTTGGCATTTGGTCTTCCGGGAGTATCTTGAGAGCGGGGTCGAGCCCCATGGCGATCAGGGAATGCGTTCCGGCCGTTTCCCCGCAGAGTTTCAGAACAAGCGCCCGATCCTCCTCGGAGAGCGGCTCCTCGGCTCCGCCGATTGCGGAAGGAGCGGAGGCCTGAGGCTCCTTCTTTTCGAGGGCGTCAAGCCAGGGTTCGACTCTTTCGGAAAAAGCGCGGAAAAGCGAAATCGACGCCTCCTGGTCTTCTACCGGCGTGCGAACGCGCTCCGACGACGCGGCGCGCGAAAGCGCGTTGCTCTGCGCCTCAAGCGCGTAGGTCAGCAGAGGAATCGGCAAGGCGAACATGGCGCGCAGACCGGAAGCGGCCCCTTCACCCCTGCGCATCGCCTCAAGGGCGGCGGGACCGTTGGCGGATTCCAGGGCATCGACGGCGGCGGCGGAAGCATCTGCCGCGTCCCGCATGGAACCGGCCAGCGCGGCCAGGTCCTCGGCGTTTGTGACCGCCTCCCGCAGTTCTTCGAGAACCCGATCCGAAAGCGGAGTCCATGTTTCCGAGACATCCCTCTGGCGTTTGGCAAGCGCCTCAAGCGCGGCGATACGGGAAGGCCCCGCCACCGCCGCCGCCCGCGCGGCCTCGGCGTAAAGCGCGCGGGAGGAGGACACGAGCGAATCCAGAAGCTGCTGGCGATCCTTCCCTTCGAACCTTGCCTCCAGAGCCGCAGCTCGGGCTTCGTCGCGGCAACGCGGCACTAGTTCGAGAACGGTAGCGAGGTTTGTTCGCGCCGACGGATCGTCCGGCGACTGGGCCAGCGCGTCGCGGAACGCAGCGGCGGACGCCTCGGCGGCGGCCAATCGGCGGGTTGCCGCCGCGGAGCGCAGCGCGGCGTTGGTCGCGGCCCTGTAGTCTTCGGCCGCCTTCTCGCATTGCCGGAACTTGGCAAACCCAAGCCCGGCCGCGGCGTCGGGACCGGAAAAAGACGCAAAGAACTTTTCGGCCGACGCGTCATCGCCGGACTGAAGGGCGGCGACAGCCGCGTTGCGCAAAAGAGCCTCGCGCAGGACGGGATCCTCGGCCCCGGGCGCCTCAAGCGAACGGACGGAAAGCGAGGCCGCCTCCTGAACCCTGCCCTCGCGCGCGGCTCGGAGCGCCATTCGCCCCAGTTCGCGCGCGTCCTCTCCGGCCCCGAAAACGGCCGACGCCGCGAGGAAAAGACAGAAGACAGACGCCGAACGCTTCATGAAAACTGGCAATGAAAATCCGAAAAGGTCCTTTGGGGCGGCCGCGGCGAACCGAAGCGCAGCCCTACCCCAGCGAAGAGAGAAGGGCGCGCTTGCGCGCGAGATCGTCGAGCAGCTCGGCCTTGCGCGCCCTCTGCTGCTCGACAATCGCGGGCGGAGCCTTGGAAAGAAACGTCTCGTTTGAGAGCTTCGCCTCCACCGTCCGCAGAAAACCCTCCAACTTAGCGATTTCGTCGCCGGTCTTTTTCTTCTCCGCCTCGGCGTCAACCGAACCGGAGAGCTTGAGGGCTATCGTGCCGAGCGACGTGTCGGAGGACGGCATTCCCGTAAGCGTGGCGCCTTCGAGAATTTCGACTGCGGACGCGCCGAGGAACCCGGACAGCGACTCGGTTTCCGAACGTAGGCGAGCCGCCGCCTCGGCGGTTTTCGGAACAACGACGAATCCGGGCTTGTCGGATGGCCTGATAGACGAAACCGCGGCGCGAAGAGCGCGTCCGGCTGTGACGAGCTCGTGTCGGGCGTTGACGTATGCGCGTGTCTCCTCGTCCAGACCCCACGCGGCGCGCTGTTCGGCCGTGTAGGCGGTAGGCCACGGAGCGTGCGATATCGTTTCGGCGTCGGACGCGGCGTAGCCGAGCTGATGCCAGATTTCCTCCGTGACGAACGGCATGAACGGGTGAACCATGCGCAGGGCGCGGCCGAACACATCGGCGAGGATGCGCACGACCTGGTCGCGGCGCGCCTCGTCGTCGCCGTAAAGGGCGCGCTTGGCCTCCTCGAGATACCAGTCGCAGAACTGCGACCAGACAAAGTCGTAGGCCGCGAGCGCGGCGTCCTGGAAGCGATATCCGGCGAGCGCGGCGTCCATGGCGGCGAGCGCGGCGTCGGCCGTGGCGAGGATGTGGCGGTCGTCGAGCGACAGCGACGCCGCCTCCTGGCGCAGGGGGCTGGCGGCGGACGAGCCGTTGAACGCGGCGAACGAGAAGCCATCAACCTTAAGCGCGTGCATCTGGATGAAACGGGCCGCATTCCATATCTTCGTGCCGAAGTTGCGCCCGATCTCGAACTTGTCCATGGATATGAACACGTCGATGCCGGGCGACGTGGTCTGCATAAGAGTGAAGCGCAGCGCGTCGGCGCTGTATTTCTCGATGATCTCCAGCGGATCGAGCGAGTTGCCCAGGGATTTGGACATCTTGCGCCCCTGCGCGTCACGCACGACTCCGTGGAAGTTCACGTTGCGGAACGGCACATCGCCCATGAACTTGCAGCCGGCCATGATCATTCGCGCCACCCAGAAGAAAATGATGTCCGGGGCGGTGCAGAGGTCGGCCGTCGGGTAGTAGCGGGCCAGATCGTCGGTCCTGTCGGGCCAGCCAAGCGTCGAGAAGGGCCACAGCCACGAGGAGAACCACGTGTCGAGGACGTCGGGATCCTGAGTGATTTTCTCGGAGGGGGCGCCGCACTTGGGACAGACAGTCGGCTTCTCCGCCGCGGCCCATTCGTGGCCGCAGGCGCAGGTATATACTGGAATGCGATGCCCCCACCAGATCTGGCGCGAGATGCACCAGTCCCGAATGCCGTCCATCCAGTTGAAGTATGTGTTCTCGTAGCGCTTCGGGGTGAAAACGATCTTTCCGCTGCGCACGGCCTCGGACGCGACCTCGGCGAGCGGCTTCATCTTCACGAACCACTGCGGAGACAGGCGGGAGTCCACGACCGTATGGCAGCGATAGCAGTGGCCGACCTGGTTGTCGTAGTCCTCGACGTGGTCCAGGAATCCGCCCTTTTCAAGATCCTCGACGATGCGTTCGCGGCACTCGAAGCGGTCCAGGCCGGCGTATGCCGCCCCGGCGAGGGCGTTCATCGTGCCGTCGCCCTCCATGATGTTGATCTCCTGCAGGCCATGGCGCTTGCCGACCTGGAAGTCGTTGGCGTCGTGGGCCGGGGTGATCTTCACGATTCCGGTGCCGAATTCGCGCTCGACGTAGTCGTCCTCGATCACGGGAATGAGCCGCCCGGAAAGGGGCAGCACGACCGTCTTGCCGCGCAGATGCGCATAGCGCTCGTCTTTGGGGTTGACCGCCACGGCGGTATCGCCAGGAAGCGTCTCCGGGCGCGTCGTTGCCACCACGATGTAGTCCTTGAACGCCTCGCCCCGGACTCCAGGCTCGGATCCGGCGACGGGATAGCGAACATACCAGAGATGGCCGTGGTGGGGCTCGTGCTCGACCTCGTCGTCGGCAAGGGCGGTGCCGCAGCGCGGGCACCAGTTCACAATGTAGTTGCCGCGATAGACGAGGCCTTCATTGTAGAGGCGCGTGAACACCTGGGCGACGGCGCGGGAGAGCCCTTCGTCCATCGTGAAGCGCTCGTGGCTCCAGTCGCAGGAGCATCCGAGGGCCCGGAGCTGATGCACGATCGTGCCGCCATACTGCCGCTTCCACTGCCAGACGCGCTCGATGAACGCCTCGCGCCCCAGATCCTGACGGCGCTTTCCCTCCTTTCGCAGCGCCTTCTCAACGACATTCTGAGTGGCGATTCCGGCGTGGTCCGTGCCGGGAATCCAGAGAGTGTCGTCGCCGCGCATGCGGTGCCAGCGCACGAGAACGTCCTGTATGGTGTCGTTGAGGGCGTGCCCCATGTGCAGAATGCCGGTGACGTTCGGCGGCGGAATGACCACGGAATACGGCCTGCCCTTGCCGCTTGGCTTGAATGCGCCGGACGATTCCCAGATGGGATACCACTTGGCCTCGACGGCCTTCGGATCGTAATGCTTGTCCATTGTCAGGGGTTCAATGCGGCTGCGCCGCTGTTGCAGATTCTGAAAGATTGGCCGTTACTCCATGCGCCCGGTGTAGGCGTTTTCGTCGGCGCGGTCGATCGCCTCGGAGAAGAACTCGTCTTCGGCGGCTGCCTTGGCCTTGTCCCACGGGCGCGGCTGGCCGTTCAGCTGGACGACCCAGAGCTTGAGGCGCCGCCTGTCCATGTCAACCTGGCAGTTGGTCCCCCATGCGCCGCCGTGGCCGAACCAGCCGTGGCCGTCGGGGGTGGCGTTGAGGCCGAGGGAGTAGTTGCCAAGTCCCGCGGGGCGGGTCGAAGTGGCGAGAATCGAGCGCACGGTCTCCTCCTTGAGGATTCGCGCTCCGTTGTCGCCGACGCCGCCGTTCATCAGCATGCGGTAGAATTTCACCTGATCCCTGGCCGTGGTCCAAAGACCGGCGCCGGCGGAGGGGAACACGTGGCCGTCGTTGTATGGCCGCTGCTGGCTGCCGTTCTGAAGCTTCCAGGTGGCCGGGGCATTCTCGTGGCAGTCATACATCTCGATCATTCCGGCGAGCTGCTCGTCGGTGGGCTTGAAGCGCGTCTCCGTCATGCCGAGCGGATCAAGGACGCGCTCCTGGAGGAACTCCTCCCACGGCTTGCCGACTATGGTCTGCACCACCGCGGCGGCGATGTCGATGCCGGTGTTGGAATACTGCGTCCTGGTGCCGGGCTCGAACAGAAGCGGCCGTGTGGCGGCGGTGACGGCCACTGAGCGCAGCGGCATGCCGCCGGACCAGCCGCCACCGGGAACTGAGCCGCCCTTGGCCGGGATCTCGAACGGGAAGCCGCCAGTGTGGTTGAGGCACATGCGGACGGTGAGCGGCGTTTTCGCCTTCACCAGAATCTGCACGTCGTTCGTTTCGAGCGTCCTGACCCATAGAGTCCCGAACTCTGGCAGATACTTGGAAACGGGATCGTCAAGCGAGAGACGCCCCTCCTCCACTAGAATCGCCGCGGTGACGCCGCAGAAGCCCTTCGTCTGCGAGCACTGCATGAAGGCGCTGTCGAGCGATATCGGACGCTTCGCTGCGACGTCAGCCCAGCCGACGCACGAGACCTCGACGCGATCGCCAGCGCATAGGATGCTGACGACGCCCGGAAGTTCGCCGCGCTCGATCCACGGGGCGACGGCCGTGGCCACTTTCGCGCCGGGCGTCGGCGCGAGAGACTCGGAGAAGGGATCGGAAGCGGACGCCGAGAGAATCGCGGAGCACGCAACTGCGGCGGAAATGGCGGAAAGAACGGTTTTCATCGTAGGAAATTCAGTGCAGGCACTGGAGAAAGTCTTGCGTGACATTCGGGGGACGTCACGCGCCAGCCACTTTGAAAAAAACCCGGACCGCGGCAATACGCGCGGTCCGGAGCGGCAATGTGAAACGCGGGCAAGGCGGCGCCGCCACGCGCTAGAACCTGAACCCGGCGGAGAACGCCGCGACGGAGTCGTCGCCGAACCACTCGTAGGCGCCCTGGACGAAGATCCCGTCGGCAAAGCGCAGGCTCATGCCGGCCTCGAAGCCCCAGTCGTTGTCGTCAACCTGCTCGTAGCCCTCCATGTCAACCTTGGAAAAAACCGGGCCGCAGAAAAGGCCGATCTGCGTGGGGAAAAGCGCGTCGGAGAGGTAGGTGTCGTTGAGGATCTCGAACGTCAGCCAGGCGTCGTATTGCTTCCACTCAAGGTCGTTGGGGTCGGAGTAGGACGCCTCGACGCCGGCAGACAGCCGATAGCGGGAAATGGTGTCGAGGAAGTCCAGCTGGTCGTCATCAAGAAGCGAGAACATTGCGCCGCCGCCCCAGACCGTGGTCGTTTCGCTGGGAATGAACGCCTTGGTGTTCTTGACGTTGAGAACGCCGCCGAGACCGTAAACCGTGAACCACCGGAACACGTCGAATCCGACGTATGCGTTCACGCGCTTCGCGTCCATCTCGGAGAGAAATCCGCCGCGCTTGGCCTCGACGTTGCGCTTGGCGGCGAAGCCCTGGACTCCGCCGTGCCAACGGTCGAGAATCTCGGAATTGACGGCGTAGTGCGTGATGTATCCGTCATCGGGAACCTTCGGCGTGGCAGCTTGGGCATTGACGGAGACAAGGAGAGTCGCGGCTGCCGCCGCGGCGAGTTTGCTGGACTTGATCATTGATTGTTTTCCCCGGGGGATTGTTCAGAAAAGGCCGATGGCGTAGAATCCGGCCTTCCCGACGCCCTGCGTGGCGTTCGCGGCGCATCCTACACGAACAGGAGAGAAAAGACAATGGATTTTTCAAGACGGGTCCGGGACTGCCGGACAGTGTTTCCGCGATCGCGCCGCCGCCCCGTTCCGGTCGCCACCGCCGCCGTGGCCGCGCTCGCGCTGGCCTCCGCCGGGTGCTTCGACCACGCAAAGCCCCGCGAGGAGGTCGTGGCCGGCACCATGGCCGAGGCCGCGGCCAACGCCGCGGGCGTCACTTTTCTCGACCTGCACCTCGACGAATCGCTCGCGGCCTTCCCAGAGGGGCTTGGCGCCTTCCCAGCCCTGCGGCGGCTTTCGGTGCGCGGCAGGAGAAGCGCCGCCGCGATTCCGCCGTCTCTGGCCGAGGCCGCCGGTCTGGAGGAGCTCGACCTAGCCGGGACCGGCGTCTCGGAACTACCGGACGTGTTCGCCTCGATGAAGGCCCTGCGCAACCTATATCTCTCCGACAACGATCTGCGCCGCCTGCCGGAGGCGATCCTCAAAGCCCCGGCGCTCGAATACCTCAACCTCGACCGCAACGCGCTGGAATCGCTGCCGGACGGCATCGGCGCCTTGTCCTCGCTGAAATGGCTCCGGCTCAACGGAAACCGGCTTTCCGATCTGCCGGCCTCCGCGTCGCGGCTCACGAACGTGCGCCGACTCTATCTGCGCGGCAACGGCCTCGAACGCGTGCCGGACGCCGTGCTGGCAATGGACGGCCTGGAAGAGCTCGACCTCGGAGACAACAACCTTGTGGAGCTGCCGGAGGCGCTTTTCCGGCTGCCCCGGCTGCGCCGCCTCGACCTGGACGGCAACGCGGCGCTCTCGCGTCTGCCCGACAACATAGGGGAGGCGAAGGCGCTCACGCATTTGTTCGTGTTCCGCTGCGCCCTGCCACAGGAGGAAAAGGACCGCATCCGCGCGGCGCTGCCCGATCCCGTCCGTCGCTTCATCGCGTTCTGAACCGGGCCCGGCGAACCCTCGTTCGACGCCGCCCCGCCCTCTCCAGCCCGGCCCCTGCCGCCCCGATTGCCGGCAACGCCATTGCCTCCGCCACTTTTCTCCCTTTCTGCCGTTTAATTTCTGTGCTATGATTCCCGCCATGCACCACTTCCCGTTTCACAAACACGGTTCCGCCACGCTCGCCGCAGCCGTTCTCCTTTCCATTTGCCCGTCGTCCCGCGCCACCTCCAACGAGACGCAAAACGCCGCCCCACGCGGAAAGCTTCCCGACTACTCCTCGGCCATTCGGAACATCCGCCAGGGCGACGGCCAGACTGACATCATGGCCGACGACGCGGAGTATTCGTTCGCCACATCCGGCCCGGACGCCGGGTGGACCACGTTCACCGGCAACGCCGCGATCAGGCACAAGGGCTTCGAGCTGCGCGCCGACAAAATCCGCTACAACACGGACACTGGCGACGCGGTGGCGTCCGGCAACGTGTCGCTCGTCGGCGAGGACGGCACCCTGTGGAAGGGCGACGAACTGGCGGTGAACCTGCGCGAAAGGGCCGGCGCCGCCCGCTCGCTCGACTTGTATTCGCGCCCGTTCCGCGTTCTGGCCGAAGGCGGCGCGTTCGACGCCGCCGGAACGCCGGACCAGCTCTACGAGATCGAAAATGCCACGCTCACGACCTGCACCAACGAGCCGGGCCACTTCCACTGGTGCGTCGGCGCCCGCCGCGCCCGCATCAATCCTGGCGACTCCGTGGCCGGCTGGGGCGTCGTGCCGCGCCTGTTCGGCGTTCCGTTCTTCTACCTTCCGTGGTATTGGAAAGATCTCGACCGCCACTACGGCTTCCGCATCCAGCCAGGCTACAAGCACTCCTGGGGCGCGTTCCTGCTTTCCTCCTACAAGCTCCCGCTCCTGCGCAACAAGGCGGAAAAGGAGTTCGTTGACTCCTACACCTCCGCCGACTTCCGCGCCGACCGCGGCTGGGCCTTCGGCGAAAAATTCGCGTGGGAGTTCGGCGACGACGAATCGAAGGGACTTCTCTCCGGCTACTACATGCCGGACGACGACGACCCGCACCCCCGCATGATTCCGTGGGACGTCGATGAGCGCTATCGCGTCAGGCTCGAGCACTCGTGGAACGCGACCGACAGGGACCAGCTTCTCGTCCAGGGGCTCTACGTCTCGGACGACAGGTTCATGAAGGAGTTCTTCCGCGAGGAGTGGCGCGAAATGACCGAGCCGGACAACTACGCCACTCTCACGCACTACGGCGACGACTTCACGGCCGGACTCACCGCGCGAGCCCGTCTCAACGACTTCTACGAGCAGGTCGAACGCCTCCCGGAAGCCTGGTTTTCGCTCAATTCGACCGAACTTGGCGAATCGGGCATCTACCTTGAGAACGACGACTCGCTGGCGTTTCTGCGCCGGCGTTACCCCGAGCCCGTCGCCGTGAATCCGGCCTACGCGTCCGGCGCGGCCTCGTCTTCGCCCGACGACTACGACGCATTCCGCGGCGACTTCAACTTCCTGCTCTCCCACCCCCGCAAGTATCTTGGGTTCCTCTCCGTGGTTCCTCGCGCCGGATGGCGCGGCACCTACTACGACACAACCTACGACACGATCACGAGCCACTCGATCTCGACGACGGCCGTGACAAACGAATGGGGCGAGGTCTCCTGGGTCTCCGAGGAGTCCGAAACCACCCAGACGGTCGAAAAGAACTCCGGGTTCCGCTCCATCTTCGAGACCGGGGCCGAGGTCTCCACCCGCGCCTACGGCTACTGGACGGGTGACAACGGCACCGAGTGGCGCCACGTCGCCGAACCCTACATGAACTGGACGCTTCGCCTCAAGCCAAACTTCCGGCCTCCGGAATTGCCTCAGTTTGACGAAGTTGACGCCCTTGACAAGCAGAACACCGTCCGCGTCGGCTGGCGTCAGCGCTGGCAGACGCGCGACGCGGACGGCTCCCCGCGCGAATTCGCCTACCTCGACCTCTGGTCGGACCTCAACCTCGACACGGAGGAGGACGAGGAGGCGGTTTCCGATCTGGGATGGGACGCCCGCCAGTATCCGTCAGACTGGATGCGCATCCAGTCCCGCGGTCGCTACGACAACAACGAGGGCGAGCTCGACAGCGCCGACATCGTCCTCACCAGCTGGCACGACATTTTCCGCTGCGACATCCAGTATCTCTGGCGCAACGACCGCAACAGCCTCTTCACCGGGTCCGTCACGTGGCACCCGAACGAGACATGGGCCTTCAATCTGTTCGGCCGCTACGAGTTCGAGACCAGTCAGGTCGAAGAGGTCGGCGGCTGGATTCAACGCGCGTGGGACTGCATCGCGCTGCGCCTGATCGCCTCCGTCGAGCCGGGCTACGACGGCGAGAACGGCATGAAGGAGGAGGACGACTGGCGCATCACTCTCACCGGCTGGCTCACGGACTTCGTTCCGAATCGAATCCTCGAAGAGGACAACCGCTGATGTCCACTCCCACGGCAGGCGAGTTTCCACGGTTTTCGGTCCTGGACGTCCTGCTCACGGCCTGCCGCCGCGAGCAGGCCGAAGACTCGATCGTCGCCGCCGCCCGCAATCCGTCCTCGCGCGCATACGCCTGCGTCTTCGCCGTCGATTCGGTGCTGAAGTGCCGCGACGATCCGAATCTGGCCCGAATCGCCAACGAGGCCGACTGGACGCTGTGCGACGGCATGCCGCTCGTTTTGATTGGCCGCCGCGTGGCGCGCCGCGACGTCTCGCGCTGCTACGGCCCGGACATAATGCTTGGAGTTCTGGACAAGGGCCGCGCCGCCGGGCTGCGCCATTTCTTCTACGGCGGCACCAACGAGGAGACCGTCCGCCTTCTGCGCGAGAACCTTGAACGGAGGTTTCCGGGTCTGACGGTCGCGGGTTCGATCGTCCCGCCCTTTCGCCCGCTCACCGAGAAGGAGAAGGCCGAAACAGCAGCCGCCATCGACGCCGCCAGGCCGGATGTCGTCTGGGTCGGTCTCGGCACGCCGAAACAGGACTACTGGACGCACGAAATGCGCCCGCTTCTGAAAGTCCCGGTGATTGTCAACGTCGGCGCCGCGTTCAACTTCCACGCCGGAACGGTGCGCCAGGCGCCGCCGTGGATGCGCCGCAACTGCCTTGAATGGCTCTACCGCCTGTGCGTCGAGCCGCGCCGCCTGTGGCGCCGCTACCTCGTCGGGAACCCGCGATTCGTTGCCCTTGTCCTCCGGCAGGTTCTGTCCGGCCGCCCGAGGCGTCTCGGAGCGGAGGCTTAGGCCATGCCGCAAGGTTCCGGCGCAAAGCCACCGTCGAGTTACGTGTTCGCGCTCTCCGACGCGGAGGCGGAGACGCTCAAGGCCGTCCTCGCCTCGGGCAACTACGTGCCGATGTCAGTCCAGTTCGCGTCATGCGCCGCGAAGGCGCCGCAGTTCCCCGCAAGCGTGGCGCTCTACCGCTCGGGCAAGTGCGTCGTCCAGGGCAAGGGGGCGGGCGACTTCGTGAACTTCGTCCTGGAGCCGCTCGTCCTCGCGCCGGCCGGGCGTCTGGCCTCAAACTCCGCGGCCGCGGCGCCGGATTCGAATCCCGCGCCGCGCGCCCTTTCCGAGGAGTCGCTTGCGCCGCACGCCGGCGTGGACGAAAGCGGAAAGGGAGATTTCTTTGGTCCGCTCGTTGTCTGCGCCGCCTACGCCGACTCGGAAATCGCGCCGCGTCTGCTCGACGCCGGCGCCCGCGACTCGAAGTCTGTGACGAGCGACGCCGAGGCTCTCCGCATCGCCGAGAGAATTCGCGCCGTGCTGCGCCCCTCGCGCTACGTTCTCGCCGTCTTCCCGCCTGCCACCTACAACCGGCTCTACGCCAAAATGCGCAGCATAAACCGCCTTCTGGCGTGGGCTCACGCGCGCTGCGTGGAAAAACTGCACGAGGCCGAACCCGGCATGGCGTTCGCGGTGTCCGACCAGTTCGGCACCGAGGACGCCGTCCGTCGCGCCATGCGCGCCGGCTCAGCCCCGCTGGAAATCCGCTCCCGGGTTCGCGCCGAATCGGACATCGCCGTCGCCGCGGCCTCAATTCTGGCGCGGGAGGCGTTCCTGCGCGGGCTCTCCGATCTTTCCGAGCGCTTCGGCGCCGCGCTTCCAAAAGGCGCCACCTCGGTTCGCGCCGCCGGGGAGGCTCTCGTCCGCCGCTGCGGTCCGGCCGCGCTGGCCGAAACGTGCAAATGCCATTTCCGCACGACGGACCAGGTCCTCGCCGCTACCGGTCACGTCCGCGAGGACCTGCCTCCGGAGTGCCGAGTCGCTCCCAAACCCCAGTCATTTTTCCGCCGATGACGACAATTTTGCCGATCCTGATGCTGGCCGTCTGGACATATCTGGCCTCATGCTTCGAGGCCGAGAGCTTCCAGAATCTCTACGTGAACCGGATTCGCTCGCTCCTGTTCCGTCCGATCACGGCCCTTGAACGCATCTTCCCTCAATCCGCGCCTGAATGGGTCGCGCCGCTCGTCATGTTTGCGCTTTTGCCGACATTTGGCGCCATGGTGGCCAAGTTCTCCGGCACTGGCGCCGCCGTCACGTTCTGCGGCATGACGCTCCGTCCGGCCAACCCGGACTCATTCGGCGCCATCGCGGTCACGATCATTTCCGCGTTCATGCTGCTCGTGGCAAAGCTCTCGCTTCTGCGCGTTCTCCTGGTCTGGAGACTCGGCCCCGCGTCCGGCTCCTCTCCAGTGGAGTTTCTGGAGACCGCGACGTGGCCCGTTCCCAAAATCGCCGACTCCGCCTCCGCTCGCCCGTCCTCCGGATTGGGCGCCTCCCCGACATGGATTCACGCCGCAATCACGGGCGCCGTGTTCCTGGCCGGAGCGGCCCTCGCGCTAGCCGCTTCCGGCGCTGGAGCCACAGCGGCGGCCGGCGCTTCGGCGGCACCGCGCCTTGCTCTCGCCGCCGCCATCGACACGCTCCTCGTCCTGCGCTCCATGCTTCTGTTCTTCTGCATTTGCTCGTTCTTCGGATTCGGCATCGGGCCGGGGGCGTGGAGCGGTCCCGGCGAATGGATGAACTTCCTCGGCGCCGCCTCGCGCGACTGGCTTGGTGACATCGTTCGCGCGACGATCGGCCGCGAAATCTCGTTTGGCGCGATAGGCTTCGCCCCTCTCCTTTTGTTCCTCGCCATCGGACTGATACATCCGTTCCTCGCAAGTCTTGTGATGTAGAGGGGATTCTCCATGGAATTTGAGTTTTTCAAGATGCACGGGGCCGGCAACGACTTTCTGGTCGTTCCGGATCCGGACGCCGTTTTCCCGGTCGGCGACGACGCCGGGGCGAATCCAGGCTCGCCGGCGCGCGACGAACTCGTGCGCCGGCTCTGCGCCCCGCACTCGGGTCTTGTCTGCGAGGGGCTTATTCTCATGCGCCGGCGCGGAGCGCCCGCAGGCTCCGCGTTCCAGATGCTGTTTTTCAACCCCGACGGCTCCCGCGCCTCGATGTGCGGCAACGGCGCCCGCTGCGCGGCGCTGTGCGCGCTCCGCGAGGGATGGACCGGGGCGTCCGGCTCCTTCGCCTCCGACGCAGGTCCGGTTCCGTTTGAAATCCTTTCCGGCGACCGTTCCTCCAGGACCGCCACCGTGCGAATTGGCATGAAGGACGTTTCCGGAGTCGAAAGCTGCGGTCCCCTTTCGCCTGAAGATTCGCGCTCCCCATGCCCGCCGGACTTCGAGCCGGACGGAACATGGCTTGTGGACACCGGGGTGCCGCACGCCGTCCGGTTCGTTGACGACCTGCGCTCCGTGGATGTCGCGGCGTGCGGCGCCTTCGTTCGGTTCCACTCGCGCTTTCCAGAAGGCGCCAACGCGGATTTTGTCCAGATAATCGGCCCTGGCGAAATCGCCCTGCGCACCTACGAGCGCGGCGTGGAGGCGGAGACTCCGGCCTGCGGGACCGGCGTGACCGCCGCCGCCGTCGTAGCGGCCGCGCTAGGAAAATGCCGTCCCAGCGTCGCGGTCCACGTCGCATTTGGAGATGTCCTGACCGTTGACTGCGCATCCTGCGGCATGGACGGCGCGCACGGAATCTTTCTCGCCGGTCCGGCGTCGTTTGTATGCCGGGGAACGCTCGAAACTGACTGGTTCGCGGCGTGAACAGGATCATTTTCGAGAGCGAGGAGAGATCAGCCGACGGACATGTCCGTTTCGGAGGATCGCGCGCACGTCACGTGTTTTCGGTTCTGCGAGCCGCACCAGGCGACACGGTGCGCATGGGAGAACTAGGCGGGGAGCGATTCGACTCGGCCGTTCTTGTCGATGTTTCCGCACAGTCGTGCACTGCTCGTCTGGGACCGCCCTCCCCTCCCCTTTCCCGGAATCCGGCCGATCTTCTGCTCGCGCTTCCGCGTCCGAAATGCCTCCGCAGGCTTCTTCCGCAGATCGCCGCCCTTGGACCGGCGCGAGTGTTCGTCACGGCGGCCGAAAAGGTTGAAAAGGCGTATTGGGGGGCCACGGCGCTGGAACCCGGCGAATGCCGGGAAAGGCTGATGGACGGACTTTGCCAGTCCGGCGACACGATCCTCCCGGAAATCCGCATCGTCCGCCGTCTCAAACCCTTCGTCCAGGACGAAATTCCGTCCCTCTACCCCGACCCGCGCTCCCGCCTGATCGCCCACCCGGAAAAATCCCCCCTCCCCTTGCCGCACCACGACTGGCGGGCCTCCGCCGCCGCTCCGGGGCGGCCTCTCCTGATAGCAGTCGGGCCCGAGGGCGGCTGGAGCGAATTCGAAATAGGACTGTTCGGAGATGCCGGCTTTTCGCGAATATCGCTGGGGGAGCGAACTCTTAGGACCGACACGGCAGTCGTGGCGCTTCTCTCGCTCGCCGCGGAAGGGAGGCTGACCGCATGAAAAAACCGTCCGGCGCCGCAATCTTCTCCGCAGCCGTTTTCCTGCTTGTCGCGCTGCCCATGCTCGGCTGGCTCGGACTGCCGGGATTCGTCGGAGCGCACGGATTCGACACCCCGGACGTCAAACCCAGCCTTTCGCGCGCCGCGCTACTGTCAGGGCGCTGGCAAAAGCAGGTCGGCGACCATTTCGCCCACGTGTTCTTCGGGCGAACCGAACTGCTCTTCCTCAAAAACGGCCTTCACGACACCGCGACGCTAGGCGCCGATCGCGCCGGCTTCGCCGGAAGCATAGTGCAGGGCCGTCGCGGTTTTCTCTTCGAGCGCCCCTACGTCGAAACCGCCCTTCGCGCCAGCCTCCCGATCGAGCGCAGGTTCATCTCCGTGTCGTCGGCGTCGGCCCTGCGCCGCTTCGCCGAGGCGCTCAGCGGCTTCTGCGCCCGCGAAAAACAAGGCGGCCGCCCGCCAGCCGTCGCCTTCGTCCTCGCGCCGAGCAAGGCCGAGACGCTGCGCCAGCTTCTGCCAAGTCGCGTCCTGTCATTCAGCGCCCGCCCCGCCGAGTCCGATCCTCAACCATACAGACAATGGCGCGAAATACTTGGACAGTGCGGCGTTCCGTTCGCCGCCCCGGAGGACGCCGCTCCGCCGGAAGGCTCGCCGGAAATCGCGGCATTCGCCTACACCGGCACCCACTGGACAGTCTATTCGGCGGCGCTCGCCGCATCCGCCGTGCTGCGCCGCGCAGTCCCGGACGCGCGCCGGCCGGTTCCTTCGGGCTTCTCGCTCGTGCGCGGCCAGCCCGACGACCCGCGCGACCGAGATCTGGCCAACCTTCTCAACCTCCCAGTCCGCTACCGCCGCGCGCCCGACACCTACGCCCACGCGGAATTTGCGGCCCCGGCGGGCGGTCCGCGCCTGACGCGCGTCCTGCTGATCGGCGACAGTTTCACCGAGCAGTTCCGCGAGGCGCTTGTTCGCGGAGGGGCTAGCCGCCCCGAGGATGTCGAGATTTTCTTCAATGAGCTGCCGCCTGTGCCTCGTCTTCGCGACGCGATCCTCAACACCGATGTCATCGTGTTCGTGCACTCCGCGCCGTCGCTTGCCGGAACCCGCGTCCGCGACACCCTGAGCGTTCTGGCGAACGACCTCGCCCCGAACGTCCGCACCGACATACGCTACGCCCTCGCCCGCTCCCCGTTCGCGCTTGAAGGCGACTGGCGGGAAACCGACGACGCGCGCGCCCTCTGGCTGCCGCCCGGCGCCTCCGGAACAATCGAACTGCCATCGGAGCGCCCGCTGCCGGAAGGATGCACGCTGAGACTGCATCGGCAGGGCCGCGGCGACGCGCCAATCGACATGCCTCTCTCGCCGCCGACGGACGGCTCGGCCCCCCGGGTCAGCGTCAAAAACCCGACATCCGCCACCGGCCCCCTCGTGCTGTCCGCATTTGAAGTGCTGCCGCCGTCAAACTGACGGGACTCCGCGCGCCAATTGCGGCGACGGCTAAAAAAACAGGTTGCCCGCAAAGGTGCGTTGCGCTAGTATAACGCGGCAACAATGACACTGCCGCTCCGGCATCGGCGCGGCGCAGCTCGCAAACAGATGAAGATCAATCCGCACACCGCCGCGTTCATGGCGCAGTTCCCGTTCGAGGGGCTCACCTACGACGACGTTTCACTTGTCCTGCAATACGCCGACTTTCTTCCGGACTCGGCCGACCTTTCCACGCGCCTGACATCGCGCATCCGCGTGAACGTCCCGTTCCTCTCGGCGGCGATGGACACAGTGACCGAGGCGCAGATGGCGGTGGCGATGGCGATGAACGGCGGCATCGGCGTCATTCACAAGAATCTGACCGTCGAGCAGCAGGCCGATCAGGTAAGCCAGGTCAAGAAGCACCTCAACGGCCTCATCCACCAGCCGGTCGCGTTCCGCTCCGGGCAGTCTCTTGAGGAAATTCTCGCGGAACGGGACTCCAGACACTACAAGTTCTCCGGTTTTCCGATTCTGGACTCCGACGGCAAGGTCGTCGGAGTGCTTACGAGCAAGGACATCGACTACGCCGAGGACGTCTCCGCCAAAGTGGACGACGTCATGACGAAAAATCCGATCACCGCGCCGCAGGGGACCTCCCTCCAGGAGGCATACAAGATCATGCGCAGCGCGAAGAAGGGCAAACTGCCGCTCGTGGACGGAAACGGCCGCCTTGTCGGGCTCTACTCCTTCACCGACGTGCGCGATCTGGTCGAGCAGAATCTGCCGATGGCGAACCGCGACTCGCAATACCGCCTGCGCTGCGCTGCGGCCGTGTCGGGCGGCAGGGACTACGAGCGCGCGCAGGCCCTGGCGGACGCCGGCGTGGACGTTCTCGTCGTCGATTCCGCGCACGGCCACACGAAGGGAATCCTCGACATGGTGTCGTGGCTCGCCAAAAACCTTCCCGACGTGGACATCATCGCCGGCAACGTGGCCACTGGAGAGGGGGCGGTCGCCCTGCGCGATGCGGGAGCGCACGCGGTGAAGGTCGGCATCGGCCCCGGATCAATCTGCACGACGCGCGTCGTGTGCGGCGTGGGAGTTCCCCAGATCACCGCCGTGTGGGAGGCGTCGAAGGCGCTGGAGGGATCCGTTCCGGTGATCGCCGACGGCGGGATCCGCTATTCGGGCGACGTTCCCAAGGCGATCGTCGCCGGCGCCGAGACCGTCATGCTCGGCTCCATCCTTGCCGGAACGGACGAGTCGCCCGGCGAGAAGATCATCCAGGACGGGCGCCAATACGTCGTCTATCGCGGCATGGGTTCAATGGCCGCCATGCAGGCATTTGAAGGCTCGCGCAAGCGCTACGGCCAGAGCCACCGCAAGATGAAGGACCTTGTGCCGGAGGGAATCGAGGGGATCATCCCCTACGTCGGCACGGTCCAGAAGGTGATGACGCAGTTCTGCGGCGGCCTCCGCTCGTCGCTCGGATACAACGGGGCAAGATCGATAGAGGAACTCCACGACACAGGCAGGTTCGTGCGCGTTTCGCCCGCCGGAGTCAAGGAGGCGCACCCGCACGACATCCGCATCACCCGCGAAGCGCCAAACTACTCACGCTCGTAGGCCGCGAAAATGCCATCACCGTTCAACAGCGAGCCGAGCAAACTCGTGATCACATGCTCACCGGGCGTGGCCCCGGCGCTTGCGCGCGAGCTCTCGGACCTCTCGTTCCCCGTGTCCGACGTGCGGGAGACTTCCGTGGAGTCGGAGGGGACCCTCGCGGACTGCGTCCGGCTGAATCTGCGCTTGCGCACGGCCCACCGCGTTCTCTACGCCCTCGACGTGTTCCGCGCCCGTCGCTGCGACGACATTTACGACGAGCTCGTGGCCGTCCCGTGGGAGCGCTACCTCGACTCACACGGATATTTCTCCGTTGACCGCTCCGTCGAGAATCCGACGGTGCGCAACACAAATCTCCCGGCACTCAAGGTAAAGGACGCCATCGCGGACAGGATGCGCAACGCCACCGGGCGTCGGCCAGACTCCGGAAACGAGCGCACCGACGCCTGCATCTTTCTGCACTGGGTCGGCGACCGGGCCTCCGTTTACATCGACACCACCGGCCAGTCGCTCTCCTTCCGCGGCTATCGCGCCGTCTCCTCCGAGGCGCCGCTGCGCGAGTCCCTCGCCGCCGCGCTGATTCTTTCGTCCGGATGGGATGGCCGCGCGCCGTTCCTGAATCCCATGTGCGGCGGCGCCACGATAGCCGTCGAAGCGGCGTGGATCGCGCAAAACCGCGCCCCGGCGCTGCGGCGGGAGAACTTCGCCTTCATGCACCTCTCCTGCTTCGATCCGTCGGCTCTCACGCGCGAACGGGCCGCGGCCGAACGCGATTGGACAGAAGGGGCCAGGGACGCGGCGCATGTTCGAATCTTCGCCTCCGACATCGACTCGGAGGCAGTCGCCGCCGCCCGGGCCAACGTCGAAGCCGCGCAGTGCGAGGGCGCCATACGCATCGACGAATGCGACCTGCTGCGCTCGCCAATCCCGGAGACACCCGAACGCGGAGTGGCCATTCTGAATCCGCCCTACGGCGGACGAATCGGCGATCCGGTGCGTCTGCGCGACACATACGAGGACGTCGGCGCGTTCCTCGCCATCGCGGCCGACGCGAACTACGACGGCTTTGTCCTCACTGGCAATCCCGATCTGGCCGAGGCCGCCGGGCTGCTCTGCGAGCGCTCCAGGACGTTCTTTTCCGGCGCGCTTGAATGCAAGTTTCTCGAAAACCCCGTCCTGTCACAATCGGCGCGCCGTCGGTTTTCGCGCCGCAACCCAGACATAACGATCCCGAAATGAACGTTTCCCTTGTAGTTCTAGCAGCCGGAATGGGCAGTCGCTACGGCGGTCTGAAGCAGATGGATCCAGTCGGTCCGTCCGGACAGTTCATTCTCGATTACGGCGTTGGCGACGCCCTGGCCGCCGGTGTCAGGCGCATCGTGTTCGTGATCCGCCCGGACATCGAAAAGGACTTCCGCGAAATCGTCGGGAGCCGTTGGGAGAAGCGCGCGGACGTGCGCTACGCGATGCAACGCCTCGAAGACGTGCCGTCGTCGTTCCGCGTGCCGGAGGGCCGCGTAAAGCCGTGGGGCACCGGGCACGCGCTGCTCAGCGCCCTTCCGCTCGTTGAGGACGCCGCGATAACAATCAACGCCGACGACTACTACGGCGCGGAGGGCTTCGCCCTGCTTCACGGGCGCCTTGAGGAATCCGCGGCCGACCCGACAGCCCACGCCATGGTCGCCTACCGCCTCGCCAACACCCTTTCGGAGAATGGAACCGTTTCGCGCGGCGTGTGCAGCGCCGATGAAAACGGGAAGCTTCTCGGGATCGTCGAAAAGACCGCGCTCGCGCGCTCTCCTGACGGCGCTATTCGCGACGCCGGATCGCCGGAAACGTTCGCCGACGACACTCCGGTCTCCATGAACCTGTTCGGGTTCAAGCGTGTTTTTCTGGAACAGCTCGCGGAGGACTTTCCCCGCTTTCTGGCAAAATACGGCAACCTGCCGAAATCGGAATTTCAGGTGCCCACGGCGCTCGCCTCGCGAATGCGGCGCGGCGACGCCTCCGTCGTCATGCTGCGAACCACCGCGCGCTGGTATGGAGTCACCTCGCGCGACGACAGGGCCGCCGTCGTGGAGTTTCTCAGAACAGTTCCGGATCCGTTTGCATGAATATCCCGACAGGCGACACGCGACACGCGACACGCGACACGCGACAGGCAACAGGCGACGCGCGACGCGTTGCGGGCGGCGAGCGGGCGTTCACGCTTGTCGAGGTGCTAATCGCGCTAGTGATCGTGGTCACCATGGGCGCGGTTGTCGCCATCAACGTGCTGGATCACCCGCAAAAGGCGCGTCAGGCCGCGGCGAAGATGCAACTTTCCGCCTTCAAGACCGCCCTCGAACTCTACGCCGCCGACAACGGCTTTCTTCCGACTCGCTCGCAGGGCCTACAGGCGCTCGTCGCCCCGCCGACATCCGATCCAGTCCCGCGCAGCTACCCGCCGCACGGCTACCTCGACGCCCCGGAAGTCCCCCTCGATCCCTGGGGGCGCCCCTATGCGTATCTCGTTCCGGGCTCGTCCGGCGAAGCCTTCGAGATCGTCTCCTACGGCGCCGATGGCGAAGAGGGCGGCGCGGACTACGCCGCCGATCTCTCGTCCTCCAGACTCTGACGCATCCACCGCGCCCGCCCGGCGCCTGCCGCCAACTTCCCTTTCCCGGCCTCCCACTCTCTTGAAACTTGGTGTCGTCACGCCAGTCCTGAACGGGCGCCTCACGTTCCGAGCGTGCGCGGCGTCGGTTGCGGCCGCCGCCGCAGCAGCCCCTGGCGTCCGAATCGTCCACTATGTGCGGGAAAGCGACCGTTCCAGCGACGGCGGGGTCGAAGATCTGGCGCTGAATGCGCGATGCTCATACGCGCGCGGACCGGACTCCGGCCTCTACGACGCCATATCCGCTGGTCTCGACGCGGCCGCCGCGGACGGATGCGACATCCTTGCATGGCTGAACGCCGACGAACAGTGGCTTCCAGGCGCGGCGGGGCACGCACAGCGCATATTCGAAAGCGCCGCAACCGCCAGCATCGTGTTCGGCGACTACCTTCTGCTTGGTCCGGACCTTCGCCCCGTAGCCGCTCGCAGGGAAATTCCCGTTCGGCGATTCTACCTAAAATACGGCGTGAACTACATTCTGTCGTGCGCCACGTTCTTCCGGGCCGGAGTCTGGACGCAATCCCCGGGCTTCGACCTCTCCTATCGGCTTCTGGCCGACAAGAAATGGTATCTCGGGGCGCTTGGTCGCGGAGTTCGGGCCGTTCTCTGCGCCGAATACCTTGGCGCATACGCGCAAACGGGCGCAAACGCCTCCGTGCGCGGGGACGCGGCGCTGGAACAGGCCCGCTTCAGGGCGGAAACCGGCGCCGACGCCACGCCTGCCGCCCGCGTCCTCGCCCGCACCATGCGAGCAGTGGAGAAGGCCCTGCACGGATGCTACTTCCCTGAGGCCGTCTCCGCGCCGCTGTTCTCGCCGGACGGCTCGCCGGCCCCGTTTTCCGGGCGCCTCGGCCCGTTCTGGCGCGACTGACCGCGGCTCGGTCAGCCGAAGCCAAAATCCCGCAAATGCGGACCGAGACGGCGCGCAAGGGCCTTGCGCCCGTTGTGGATGCGGGACATGACCGTGCCAATCGGAATGCCGAGAACTTTTGAGATTTCCGCGTAGGACTTGTCGCGCAAATGATACATGACAAGCGCCTCGCGGGTCTTGCCGGGAAGTTCAAGCAGGGCGTTGCGGACAATGGCGTTGCGCGCCTCCTCGTCCATGTCCTCGCCCGGCACCGGAGCTTCGGACGGCGCAGGGAAGGCAAAGTCCCGCGCGAGACTTGGCTCTGAGGCGGAGCCGGCGCTTCCCGTGTCGGCGTCGAGCGCCAGCACCGGGCGGTTCGCGTCGGTTCTGCGGCGGTCAAGCGCCAGGTTGCGCGCTATGGCCGTCAGCCACGTGGCAAACGACGCCCCGCCCTGATACGAGAGTATTGCCCGACGCGCCCGCAGAAACGCGTCCATGAAAACATCCTCCGCCTCGTCCTGCGAAACCAGCCCGGACCCGGACAGATACGCGCACACTGACTTGCGGCATGATTCGCACAGCTGGGCGAGCGCGCCCTCGTCGCCTGCGCGGGCGCGGGAGAGAAGCGCTGTCGAAACGGCGGACTCCACGGCGGCCGCCACATCGCGAAAGACCGGAACGCCGCGTTCGGCGGCGAACGCGGCTGCGTCCGGGCGCGGGGAGCCGGACGCGCCGCGCGCGACAAGCATCGGATGAACACCGGCGTCAATGCCGCAAAGCAGGTCGGAGACCTTGTCGCCGATCATGAAGCAAAGCGCAGGATCAAGGGAGTCCTCCGCGATGCGCTCCAGCAAATACGCCGGCGACGGCTTGCGGTAGCGCGAAGGCTCGTCCGGACGCTCCGGCGCTATGCAGACGCCGTCGAAGCCTCGCCTTCCAGGCCCGAACAGCAGCTCCTCAAGGCGGCGGTTGCAGGCGACCGCGTCGTCCATCGTGTAAAAGCCACGCCCGATTCCGGACTGATTCGTGACAAGATAAAGTGCAAACCCGCCCGCTCGCGCGGCGCGCACTGCGCCGGCCGCGCACGAAAGCGGACGGATGCGCGAAGGATCTCCGACGTAGCCCTCGTCGGAGACTAGGGTGTCGTCCCTGTCCAGGAAGAGTGCCGGACGGAGCGGCTTGGCGCCATCGCTTTTCGGCGGTTCAGGCATGTTGAACGGTTCAATTTGCGGAAACCGTTGCGGAAGTCGTGGATTCACGAAGTTCCGGAGCCTCCTGCGGTTCCGGAAATTTCGGCGCCTTGGCGGCGGCTTCGGGAGCCGGGGCGGCTTCGGAAGCTGCGGCAGCTTCAGAAGACGGAGCAGCTTCGGAAGCCGGGGCGGCCGGTGGCAGGACAATGACGACAGGCGCGGCCGGATCTGAGATTTCAGTTCCGGGCGTCCAGTCGCGCAACGGAATCGGCTTCACCTTCCATTCCGAGCGGATCGGAGGCAGAAGAAGCGAACCGCGCTCAAGTTCCCTCAGGACGAGCGGAGGCATCGCGGCGATTCGGTCCGATTCCTCGTCCTCTCCACGCGGCGCCTCCAGCGTCCACACCGGGACTTCGGATTGAACCACGAGAAGATCGGCGTCTGTCTTTTCGAGGAGCGCGGTCGTTTCGCGGAACCACCCCGGCGTCGGCATCGTCCGCACCTGGAGCACGAGACCGGCGAAGCGGTGCTTCACGATTATGTCAACAAGCGTCTGCGGCCTGACGTCGGAATGAAAGTCCAGCGCCACAGTTGGCATGAGACGAAGCCGATGGTAGGAGCAGAACATCCTGAACGGCATAAGGTCGGTGGCCGGCTCCTCGAGGATCGTGCCGTCGGGGTGCTGGTAGAACAGGACCGGCGCCACGGCCGAAAGCGAGCTGGTGTAGTCGCGCAGTCTGTCGAGGGCGGCCGCAGCCTGTTCGGACTCCGTTTCGCGCATGAGCGCCACGCATGGCGGAAGCGGACCGGCGGAGATGCGCAGAATGCGCGCGCGGGCAATTCCAAGTTCCGGCGAGAACGGAGCCACGCTCCACCACCCGTAGGCGATGTCGTGGGGAATTGGCAGCGGGTTTGAGAACACCCGCTTGCCGTTGACGATGCCGATCGCGCCGTCGCCGCGCACCTCAAGCCGCACCGTGAGGTCGCCGGCAGGCCGCACCCACGGGCGGGAGTCAACGGTGCGCGGCTCGCCGTCGCTCCAGCTCTGGATGCGCAGGAAACCGTCGCCGTCGAAGCCGAAGCGCACCATGTTCCGCGAAGACCGGCGGGCGTAGAGCCAGAAGGCACCAACGGACTCCCCGATCACGACTTCGATGAAACCGTCGCGAAGCAGTTCGCTCTTCTTGAGCCGCAGATACGCCTCGGACATGTTTGACGATGCCTTGAGGTCGTAGGTGCCGGCGATCTCGGCAAGCGGAGTGCCGAAGGAAATCCATCTGTCGGAAAGCCGACTTTCGGCGAAATTCTCCTCAACCGGACTGTCGAATGGGAGGAAGGAGTCGTAAAGAGCGCGCACAACGGGGCGCACGGAGTTCGTGGCGGAGTTGCGAATGAAGTCGAAGAACACAGTTGACTCTGGGATCGTCAGCAGCTCGGCCTCGGCGATGTCACGGCCAAAGCCCAGACGCTGCGCCTCGCCGCCGGAGGACACCTGCGCTAGCAGCTCGTGCATGTTGCCGTAGCGTTCGGACGGGGAATCGAGAAGCCCCTGCAGCACGAGACGTGACTGGATGTCAGCCGGGTCCTCGTCCACGAGACGGCGCAGAATCGAGCGCCCGGCGAGACGGGAGCCGTGCCTGTCGAGCCAGAGCGCCTGGGCCACGGAGACGCGCCTGTTGTCAGGGAAGGCGCGCGCGTAGGCGTCGAGAAGCGAGGCGCACTCATCGTCGCGTCCTGAGCTTTCGTAGAGTCGCGAAAGTTCAAGCGCAAGGTCGATCTGTCCGGGTTCGAGCTCCAGCGACCGGGTGTAGGCCGCGATGGCCTTTGTCGTGTCGCGCATGCGGTTCCACGCGTTTCCGAGAAAGGCGAACGCCTCAGCGTTTGACTCGTCTCCATCGGCCCATTTCGACCAGTATTCCACGGCGGTGCCATAGTCACCGTCGGAATAGGCCTTGATGCCGAGCGCCCGAAGATGCATGAATCCGGAGGGGGAATCGGGATCTTCTGTCTGGGAGGCGTCGCCATCGACTCCGGATATTTGGGCGACGGACTCCGGCAGCTCCTCCGGACCGGGGGGCGAGAGTCTGAGGATCGCCGCCATGCGCGAGGCGGGTAGGCCGTGGGGCGGAATGCCGGTGTCGTTCACAAGTCGCGTTCCCGGCAGAGCAGTCATGACGCGCGATGCGGAGAAATCGTTGTCGAGAGACTCCGGAAGTCTAACCGACAGCGCGAAGCCCGCCGGAAACAGGGTCTCGTGCAGGGAAAGCAGGTAGCCGGAAAGATCGACGATCTGCTCGGCCGGAAAGTCGGCGGCGTCGATGAAGACGCCGTCGGCGCCATGTTCGCGCAAAAGCTCGATGATGCGGCCCGGAGACACGGCGGCGAACGAGTCGGCCCCGTGCAGGGTGACGCGCGGCTGAATCGACGCCCTGTTCGTGCGCGCGAGGATGTGCAGCGAACGGTCGTCGGGAAGATCCGTGGCGACCGACGCGTTGCCGAACACGTCCAGCCACGGCGGGGAGACCACCGCGAAGCGCCAGGCGTTCTCGCGCAGTTCGCGCGCAAGGCGGGCGGTGTCCTTGCTTAGGACGGCTGGCCAGGTTGCCACTCCGTCGAGCCTGGTGCGGAGGTTCGCCTCAAGAATCCGAACGCAGGCCAGGCCCGAGGCCGAGTCCCAGACGCCGACGCCGGCCAGACCGCCGTGCGTCTTCACGCGTCCGAGGGCGACTGGGCCGCCAAACTGCATTTTCCCGTCCACGATGGTCCATAGCATGTTGTTGCGCAGCGCGACGACTATCCGGTGGACGCTGCGGAAATCGGCCACGCCGTCCACCCCGCCCTCCGCCAGAATCTCTGGCGAGTTTCCGGGGATGCATCGCCCTATGGACACCCGGCCGCCGTCGGAGACGGCAAGCCGCAGATAGTCGTCGTCCGCCGCGTGTCGCAGGTAGATGTGGACTTCGCCGCGCTCCAGAAAGAAGCGCATGTCGAACATCCCCTCCGTGAAGCCGTTCGATCCGGCAATCCACGCGCGCGCGCCGCCCGTGGCGTCATCCTTGTCCAGACGCGGATCCGACGATGGCACGGCCGAAAGCTGGACGTGCGACCCGAGGGACTCCAACGCGCCCCAGTCCGCTATCCATCTCTCCGGCGCTATCGACGGGTCGGCGGCGGCGGAGCCGTCGGCAAGAACCGGCCACGAAAGATCGAGGACTCGCAGCAGCCGCGCGGCGGTCCATTCCGGCGGGACCTGAAGGCGGTTGAGGCGGTGCGGGTCGGTCATGGCGTCGTTCAGCGCCTGCTTGCCGAGAAGAAACGCAAGCGGATAGCGCGCTGCGACTGCCTCGATGTTCGCCTTGCGGAACGCGATGCCGGCCGAGCCGTATTGCCCGTAGTTTCCGGCGGGGAAGAAAAATGCGTCGGGAACAACCGCAAGTCCGTTCGTGAACTCGTTCATCGCACGGTCGTGATCCGCCTCGATGCGAGTCCTGAATTCCGCCACGTTCTCGCAGCGATTCGACTCCCCGATCCATTTGGGGGCGGCGAAGAATGGGGCTGTCGATCCAAACGGCCCTGTTTCCACGAATGAAAGGCCCTCGTCGGATTCGCAGGCAAGATCCCAAGTAGCGTCGAGCGCCATGGTCTTGAGGTAGGGGCGCAAAAGGGAGTCCTTGTCCCAGTCGCGCACGGTTTTGGTGACCACGCCCATGGTCGCGCGCCAGTGGTTTTTGCGCAGAAGCGGAGAGGCGTCGAAAAACGTGCTTTTGTGGTTGTTCTCAAACGTGAGAAGCACGGCCTTGCGCGGAAGTCTGCGGCGCAGGACGTAGAAGTCCCTGACGTCGCGCAGACTTATTGGATTGTATCCCGCCGCCCGGAGCGCTTCGATGTATTCCGTGAAGCGTTCCAGCGAAACGAACCGTCCGGAAGGGTCTGGCGTCTTGGACACGCCCTCGAACGAAATGGCTACAAACTTGTCGGAAACGCGCTCCACACCCATGGCGGCGCGTTCCGCCGTCCGGTTGCGGACGTTCCAGAAGACCCGTCTGACGGGCTTCCAGAACGCCACCGCGAAGCAGACGAGGCACAGGAAAACAAGCCAGGCGCGGACGTTTCGGTCCTTCTCCTGGGCGACTGGTCGTGCGAATCCTTCTTGTCGTTTGGGCATGACTTGACCGCGCGGAGGTCACATTTCGTCCGCCGGGAGCGGCGGATACTACCCCATCGGCCCTCCGCAGTCAAAGAATCGCGCATTCACGAGGGCAAAAAACGTGAGATTTCGCGTCAGTTATGTTTTTTTTATCGCATTCATCATGTTTTGCCGCGGGCCAAGGAGGATAATCCCGCCCCATGCAACGCAACATCCTCATCACGGGTTCGTCGCACGGCATAGGCGCCGGATGCGCGATCGCCTTCGCGCGCGACGAAAAGGCCAACATCGGAATCTGCGGCAACAAGGACCCCGCCGGGGCCGAGGCGGTCGCGCGGCAGTGCGAAGAATTCGGAGTCAGGACGAAGGTCTATCTTGGAAACGTGGGCTCCCACGATTTCTGCAAGGCGACCATGGAGGACTTCATCGCGACGTTCGGCAGGATCGACGTCCTGGTGAACAACGCTGGCGGGGCGCTCCAGATCCCCGGCGGCCCCAAGGGCGAGTTCAAGGACATGCCGATGGACTACTGGGACTCCCAGATCGCGCTCAATCTCAACTCCGCCGCATACCTGAGCCGCTACGCGGTGGCCGACATGGTGGAGAAGAAGACCGAGGGGCGGATCGTCAACGTTTCGTCGGTCCACGCGGCCGTCACATGGGTCCACAGGCGCCTTCTGCCGTATTCCGCCGGCAAGGCGGGGCTTGAGATGTTCACCCGCTCGCTCGGCGTGGAGGTGGCCAAATACGGGATTCGCGTCAATTGCATCGCGCCGGGCCTCATCTACACGAAGATCATGTCGCGCTATTCGGACGCGGACGTGCGCGGCTTCAACCACAAGATCCCGGTCGGGCGCGGCGGCAAGGTCGAGGAGATCGTGCCGGCGATCCAGTTCATGGCCGACGTGGAAAAGACCCGCTTCATCACGGGGCAGATCCTCCGCGTCGACGGCGGACAGTCCTGCGACGGGTCGATCGAAAGCATGAACTTTCCCGTCGGGGAGACGGGAGACTGACAACGGGCGACGTGCGTCGCGACACGCGACGCACGGCAGACAACAAACGACAATCGGCAATCGGCAATCAACCATCGACATACAACCCACAAACCACAAAATCATGAAACCTGATTTTTCGCATCTGAAGCTTCGCAGCAAATGGGAATTCGGAGAAGCCGGCGAATGCCGCCGCGGCCTTCTCTGCGGCATGGGCATTTCGCCCGAGGAGCAGGCCAAGCCCCTCATCGGCGTCGTCAACTCCTGGAACGAATACAACCCCGGCCACGTCCACCTCAAGAACCTCGCCGAGCGCGTGAAGCAGGGCATCCGCGACGCCGGCGGCTTCCCGGTCGAGGTCATGACGACCGGCATCTGCGACGGCATGGTGCTCAAGGACCCGCGCTACATCGAGATCCCGTCGCGCAACTCCATCGCGGACCAGGTGGAAATGACCGCCGAGGGCAACTTCTTCGACGGCATGGTGATGCTCTCCACGTGCGACTCGATCGTGCCGGGGCACCTCATGGCCGCGGCCCGCATCGACATCCCGACCGTCGTGGTGACCGGCGGCTACATGCCGCTTGGCACGTTCCGCGGCAAGGAGGTGCTCCACATCCACGCGCAGGACAAGGTCGGCACGATGCAGGCCGGCAAAATCGATCCGGACGAATACAACGGCCTCATAGAGCACAGCTGGGGCACGTGCGGCGGCTGCACGTCGATGACGACCGCCAACTCCATGTGCATGGTCGCCGAGGCGCTAGGCATGTCGCTGCCGTATAACTCTACGGTGAGCGCGGTCTCCAGCGAGCTCTACCTCATCGCCTACCGCGCCGGGCAGCGCGTGATGGACCTCGTCGCGAAGGGGATCACGGCCCGCAAGATCATCACGCCGGCCTCGATCCGCAACGCGATCAAGATGGACATGGCCGTCGCGGCGTCCTCCAACCTCATCCTGCACATCCCGGCGATCGCGCACGAGGCGGGCTACGACGAGCCGTGGTGGAAATACTTCGACGACGCCTCGAACGACATCCCCCTGCTCTCGCACCTGGCGCCGAGCGGCCCGTGGAACCTGCACGACCTCGATCTGGCGGGCGGACTTCCGGCGATCATGAAGGAGCTGCTGCCGAAGATCGACGGCTCCGCGCTCACCGTGACCGGCAGGACGATGGCCGAGAACGTCGCGTCGGCGAAAGTCTGGAACCGCGAAGTGATCCACACGCTCGAAAACCCCGTGATGAAGGAGCCCGGCATCGGGGTGCTCTACGGCTCGCTGGCCCCCGAGGGAGCGATCATCAAGATCGCCGCCGTCCCGGAGCCGCTCATGGGCAAGTTCTCCGGCACCGCGCGCGTGTTCGACGAGCAGGACGACGCCCTCGCCGCGCTTCGCTCCGGCAAGATCAATCCGGGCGACGCCTGCGTCCTGCGCTTCCTCGGCCTCAAGGGTCGCTTCGGCACCACGTCGTTCATGTTCCAGGAGGAGCTCAAGGGGCGCCCCGAGCTCTACAATTCCTGCGCCGTCATCACCGACGGGCGCTTCTCCGGCGGCACGTCGGGGCTCTCGGTTGGCTACGTCTCGCCGGAAGCCGCGCTTTGCGGACCGCTGGGACTTGTCAAGGAGGGCGACACGATCGAAATCGACCTTCCCGCTCGCCGCATCGACCTCAAGGTGGACGACGCGGAGATGGCGAAGCGCAAGGCCGCGTTCAACTGGAAGTTCGACGAAAAGAAGTATCCGCGCTTCCTGCGCCTGTTCGTGAAGAACGTCGGCTCCATGGCCCACGGCGGCATCTGGGAATAGCCGCCGCCATCGGCTCGTCAACGTCGCCGCCCCCCGCTCTTTCCGGCGCGGGGGCGGCGATGTTCATTCGTGGCGGAGCGCAATGATCGGATCGAGCCGAGAGGCGCGGACTGCCGGATAGATTCCAAATGCGACCCCGGTGCCGACGCTCACGCCAAAGGCAAGCGCGAGGCTCCACGCCGTCACGATCGTAGGCATGCCCGCCCAGAGCGTTACTAGCCGCGGAATCGCCACTCCGAGAGCGATGCCGATCACACCGCCCACCGCCGACAGAACCAGCGCCTCCACGAGGAATTGCGACACAATCTGCGACCGGCGCGCGCCAATCGCCCGGCGAATGCCTATTTCGCGCGTCCGTTCCGTGACCGTCGCGAGCATGATGTTCATGATTCCGATGCCGCCGACAAGAAGGCTGATTCCGGCGATTGCGCCAAGCACGATCGAAAACGTCCTTCTGGTCGCCTGGGCCTGGCGCAGCAGCGCCAGCGGCACCCCGACGTCGTAGTCCTTCTTCGGGTGGAAGGTCTCAAGGACACGCTCGATGGCCCTCGCCCCGGGTTCGACGAGAGAGTCGTCCTCCATTTCGACGAGAATCTGGTGCAGTTCCACTTGCTCCCGGACGCGAGATCCCTGCGAGCGCTTCGAGAAAAAGTCGCCGTGGCGTTCGCGAGCCGTCGAAAGTGGTATGTAAACGTCGGTCTTGGCGTCAGGCGACTGCATCCCGCTCCCGTCCCCCTCCTCGCTTCGGACAATGCCGACGACTTCGTAGGAATTGCCGCCAAGCGTGAGTGTCTCGCCAAGCGCGTGCTCCGTGGCCAGCAGCCTCCGCGCGCCCCATTCGGTGAGGACCGCCACGTGCGTTCGCTCGGCCATGTCGCGGGCCGTCAGGACGCGTCCTGCCGCCAGCGGGCGGCGCACGAGGTCGAACCAGTCTCCGGTCGTCCCGACAATGCGAAGCTCCATTTCGCGCCCGCGAAGGCGCCCGGACTGTTCGAGCTGCTTGACGGGAACGACGCGCGCCACGCCCGGGATCGTTTCCTCGATCCGCCGCACGTCGGCGTAAAGCAGCCCGTAAACGGAAAAGCGCGCGTTTCCCGAACCGCCGCCCTGGTCTTCCACGGGCTTGACCGCGCGAAGCAGGACATTGCGCGAGCCGAGCCGCCTGATCTGCGCGATCGCCTCCTCGCTGGCGCCCTCTCCTATCGCAAGCATCGCGATAACGCTTCCGACGCCGAAGACGAGCCCGAGCATCGTCAGGAACGAGCGGAGCTTGTGGAGCAGGAGGTTCTTGACACCGAGCCGGACGTCTCGCGCCACGCGCACGGACCTGACAGACCATGGACTTCTCACTGCCTCACCTCCGTCACAAGCCCGTCCCTCATGACGAGGCGATGCTGAGCCCAAGCAGCGATGTCCGGCTCGTGCGTGACCATCACGATGGTCTTGCCGCGCCGGTGCAGAGAGGCGAACAACTCCATGATTTCCACGCTTGTGGCGGTGTCGAGGTTTCCAGTCGGCTCGTCCGCCAGTATCACCGTCGGATCTGTCGCGAGAGCGCGCGCGACGGCCGCACGCTGCTGCTGTCCGCCGGAGAGCTGCGACGGCTTGTGCCCAAGCCTCTTTCCAAGTCCCACGACATTGGCGAACTCTTCCGCGCGGCGTGCGCTTTCCCTCTCCGGAACTCCCTGGTAGTAGAGCGGCAGAGCGATGTTTTCTGCCACCGTGAGCTGAGGAACGAGATTGAAGCTCTGAAACACGAATCCGAGGTGCCGAAGCCGGATGTCCGACAGCGCGTCGTCATCGAGGGCGGAAACATCCTCGCCGCCGAGAAGATATGTGCCGGACGTCGGCCGGTCGAGGCAGCCAAGTATCGAAAGCAGCGTGCTTTTTCCGGAACCGCTCGAACCCATTATGGCCCAGAAGGACCCGCGCTCAATGCGGGCGGAAACCCCGCGAAGAGCGTGAACGCGCTCCTCGCCCATCTCATAGACCTTAGTCAGATCCTTGAACTCCATCGCCAAAGCCATGCGCGCGAGTCTATCCGCCGCCCCGTCCCAGGTCAAGAAAACCAATTCGAGAGCCTGGGAGCGCGGGCTTCCAGCCCGCGGAAATGGGGGGTGCGGCCTCTCGCCGCGCCTGGGAGCACGGGCATCCCTGGGAGCGCGGGCTTCCAGCCCGCGGAAATGGGGGTGCGGCCTCTCACCGCGCCACCCCCTGGGAGCGCGGGCTTCCAGCCCGCGAAAATGGGGGTGCGGCCTCTGGCCGCGCCGCCGCCTGGGAGCGCGGGCATCCTGCCCGCGGAAATGGTGGTGCGGCCTCTCACCGCGCCGCCACCTGGGAGCGCGGGCTTCCAGCCCGCGGAAATGGGGGATACGGCGTCTGGCCGCGCCGCCCCCTGGGAGCGCGGGCTTCCAGCCCGCGGAAATGGTGGTGCGGCCTCTGGCCGCGCCACCGCCCATGCTTGGACTTGCGCGACTTGCGGGACTACCGCTCGTCCCGCTCGCCCCGCTCGTCCCTTTTTCTCAACCTTTCAACTTTTCAGCCTGGCGAAGTCTCGACTCATCGGCCCATGCAGTTGCCGCCTTTGCGTTCTGGCAAAGTCTGGTCACACCCGGCAAAATGGCCAAGCATGACTTCCAGTTCGCCTTAGTCGCATGTTTCACGCCACGACATAATCTTTTCTGTTTGGTGTTTGTTTCACCGCCGATCCGTAGGCATTTTGGGACAACGAAATGCTTCCTCAATAAAGCGGGGCAATACTAACGTTTCACCGTAGTTGACAAATACTCTGCGGTGATCTACCCTTTCCCCCATGCACCACTCCTCCCGTGATTTCCCGCGCCCCCGCCGGAAGGCCGCCGGTGCCCGGCGCTCCGGTCGCCCGACAGCCGCTGACGCCTCCGGCGGCGATCTCTGGCATTACGGCTCCGAGAGGCTCCGTTCCTCAGGCCGCGCATCCCCCGCCTCGCGCGGCGTCCGTCCGCCCGGCTGGCGCGGACGCGAGGCCCAGTCCTCCGTCGAATCGATCCTCGGCGCGCTGGAAACC
>DJYI01000099.1 GCA_002448475.1 Verrucomicrobia bacterium UBA6982 | reverse complement strand
AATACTAGCGAAAATCAAGAGACAGGGTGCGGCCTCCGGCCGCGCCCCGGTAGGGTCCGCGCGCCGTGCGGGCCGCTTCGCGGGCTAGCCCGCGCTCCCAGGGCGGATCCCGGCGCACGGTTGGAAAACGTTTCACCGTAGTTGATGAATTTTCCGTCGCGGGCTGGAAGCCCGCGTTCCCAGGGCGGTTCGCAGCGTACGGTTGAAAAAACGTTTCACCGTAGTTGATGAATGTTCCGTCGCGGGCTGGAAGCCCGCGCTCCCAGGACGGTTCGCAGCGCACGGTTGAAAAAAAATGTTTCACCGTAGTTGATGAATGTTCCGTCGCGGGCTGGAAGCCCGCGCTCCCAGGCGCTCACATGCCAGAGTCGTCTTCCCTGAAAACGACTTTGCATTGAGAGGCGATTGGTGTTAGAATTCGCTCCCATGAACGACAATCTACCAGTCCCGGTTCCAGTCCGGGCCGCCGGCGCAGACGCCGTGGCTCTTGCATCCCGTCCCGTCGAAATGGCCGCATTCGCGCTTCTCGTGCGCGTTGTTCTCCAGCGATTCGCCGCCAAATGCCTGGATGCGAAAATTCCCGCCGACGTGCGTTTCGCCGCGTCGCTCGACGAAGCCGCCCGGGAGGGCGCGGCGCTGCTCGACCGCGTCGCCGCCGGCGAACCGGGCGCAATGCAGCTTCTGCAGCGTTCGCTGGCTCGTTTCGCCGCCGCCCGCTCGGACATCGACTCGTGGTTTGCCAGGTCGGGCACGCTGCCGTGGACGTGGGAGGAGGCCGCTGAGGCGGCGGACGTGCAGTTCCCGCGCGTGGCCGCCTCCGCCGATTCAGGCCGCAGCCGCATACGGTCCGTTGTCGAAGCCCTTTCGTCGTATTCCGAATGGTTCGACGGCCCTGATTCCGCAGTCGGGACGGCCAATGTCGCGACAATTCTTCTGGAGCGCCTCCAGGGGGCGGTGATGGTGCGCCTCTTTTCGCTCGACGGAGTGGCGCCGCGCCGCGTTGCGCGTCCGGGAGCCGGACAGGCCTCCGTCTCGTCCGCCGCCGCCGCGCGCGCGAAGGATTCCGCCCCCGCCGATCCGGCCGAGCCTCCGCGCTGTCCGAAATGCGGCGCCCCGATGCGAAAGCGCGTGAAGCGCGACACGGGCGAGGAGTTCTGGGGGTGTTCGGCCTACGCCTCCGGCTGTCGCGGGACGCGCTCGATCTCGTAGCGGCGCTCAGTCGCGGGCGAACGACATGCAGATGATGCGTTCGGCGCCGGCCTCGCGGTAAACGCGCGAAAGGGCGCCAAGAGTCGCTCCGGTCGTCATCACGTCGTCCACGAGCAGGATGCATTTTCCAACAATGCGCTCGCGAGCGCCGGGAACGACGGCAAAGGCGTCGCGGACGTTTGCGGCGCGCTCCTCGGCGTCGAGCCTGGTCTGCGTCGGGGTCGCGCGGCGGCGCGCCACGAGACCGCATTCGCAAGGCAGTCCGAGCGCGTGGGCGAGCGCCGCGGCCAGAAGGCGCGCCTGATCGTATCCGCGGCGCAGCCTGCGAAGCGGGTGCATCGGGGGAGAGGAGACGAAATCCGGCCGCTCGTCGGCGAAATGCGCCAGCCAGCACCCTTCGAGCCATGTCGAAAGAACGCCGGCAAGCCATGTCTGCCCGCCGTATTTGAGCGCATGGACGAGAGGTCGCGCCGGCCCCCGGAAAGACACCGCAGAGCGCGCCGCGTCGAACCAAGGCGGCTCGTCGCGGCACCTGCGGCAAGTGGCGCCGTCGCCCGGACGATCCGCCTCCCCCTCAAGCAGCGTCTTTCCGCATGTCGAGCAGCATCCGTCCGCAGTCCTCAGCGGCATGGCGGCGCGGCACGCGGCGCAGACCGGGTCGCGCGACGGCTCTCCGCAGCTTTCGCAGCACGGAGGCCACAGAAGGTCGAACGCGGTCTGCGCGAACCTCTTCACCGCGCGCCGGAGAGATACAGGCGCGACTGGTCGGGAGCCGCCGCAGTCGCTGACATCGGAAGGCGCGGGGTCCCGTCTTCGTCTTTTTCGGCGAACGGGACGAAAAATCCGGCAAGAGGCATGCGGAGAGGGTAGTCCATTCGGACGGAGGCCCGGAGCGCGCCTTCGCCTAGCGGTGAGGTTCCGACCGAGAAGACGGGCCAGCCTCGCTCCCACTCCTCGTAGGAAAGGACCCACGAGGCGCGAGCGCGATTTTCCGCGCCGAGGTATCCGGGAATGCGCGAAGCGGCCGCCACGGCCGCGCGTCCTCCGCCGTCCTCGCCGAGCCAGTCGTCGGCGGGAACGGTCCGCCGCCCCGAAACTGGGATCGCGGCCACGCGGACTGCCTTTTCGGCCATCCAGTCGTTAAACCCGACCGACTTGGCGCGCGCGGCGCGCGCCGCCGCGTGCCTGAGGACTTCGCGCGCGCCGGACGCGAGCGCCACCTGAAGCAGCCCGAAGAGGGCGAGAAGAATCGCGAGCGACGCGAGAAGCGTTTCAACGAGCGCCTGCCCGGCGCGCGTGGCGTCAGTCGCCGATGCCATCGACGGTCATCGAACGCAGCTTGCCGGCGGAGTCGCCTGCCGAGACGTCCTCCACGGAGTCCGCTATGTCCGTGCTTGTAAGCGACTTCGTGGCGCCGCCGACTTTTTCGCGGATGGCGTCGCCGAACAGCCCGAAGACTGCAAGCGCGGCGATGGCGATGACTACAACGATGATGATGTATTCGACCATTGTCTGGCCGGACCTGCGGTTTTTCATTTGCTGTGGGGGGAGTTTTGGGTGTTGCGCCGCTCAGCGCGGCAACGGGGGGGATTGTAGAGCAAAGGGCCGGAAAAGAAAAGCGGTCTTGACTTGGAAATGTGTTGGTGTATAGTCTCGCCCTCGCCGTCCGGCGACGGCTTCACCAAAGAAAACAGCCATGGAAATTCCGCGACACATCGCTTTCATCATGGACGGCAACGGCCGCTGGGCCCGCTCCAGGGGCCTGCCGCGCATCAAGGGCCACGAGGCCGGCGCCGAAGCGGTCCGCCGAGTCGTCGCCGCCGCGCTGCGCCACGGAGTGCGCTATCTGACGCTCTACGCCTTCAGCGTGGAGAACTGGTCGCGCCCGCAGGCGGAAGTCAAGGCGCTGATGCGGCTTCTCGGGCGCTTCGTCTCCTCGAACGTCGACGAACTCAGGCGCAAGGGGGTCCGCGTCCGCGTCATGGGGCGCCGCTCGGATCTGCCGCGGGCGACGGACAGGGCCCTCGCGGCCGCTGAGCTTGAGACTGCACCTTGCTCCAAGCTTCAGCTCGTGATCTGCGTTTCCTACGGCGGGCGCACGGAAATCGCCGAGGCCGCCCGCAGGCTTGCGCTTGACGCCGCCGCCGGCAGGATAGATCCGACCTCGATCGACGAGTCCGCGGTGGCGTCGCGCCTCTATCTGCCCGACGTCCCGGATCCCGATCTCGTGGTGCGCACGAGCGGGGAGCGGCGACTTTCAAATTTCCTCCTCTGGCAGTGCGCATACGCCGAGATGCTCTTCGTGCCGGTTCTCTGGCCGGATTTCGACATGGCCGACTTCGACGCGGCTCTGGAGGACTACGCATCGCGCAGCCGTCGGTTCGGGGGCGTCTGATCCAGCGGTCTTTGAATGGACTCGGCCGCGTCACTGGCCGGATCGACATGGAGCGGCTCGGATTGGAGGGGGACGAGGCTGAAATCGGGAAGGCCGCCGAGCGGACTCTCCTGGCGGCGGTGTCCGCGTTCGCGACCGGACCGCGTCTGCTGGACGCCGCAAACGCCAAGGCCCTGCTTTCCTCGGCCGGCTCCGACATCACGCTTTCGGAGCTGGCGCTGCGGTGGCGCCGCCGCCACGCGACAGGCTCCGGCGGCCCGGCCGCAGCCGCTGGCGCCGCTTTCGACGATGCCCGCCCGCGCTCGCTTGACCGGTTCCTTGCGGCGTTCCGCAATCGCTACTCCCGGGATCAGACATCGATGCGCGCCAAGGCGCGACAGCTTGAGCTGGCCGCCCTCCGGACCCTCGGAAGCGGCTATCCGGCGGCCGCGCTGACGCTCGCCGACGCGGAGTCCATTCTGTCCGCATTCCGGTCGCCGTTCTCCTACAACGGCATGCTTTCCATGCTCAAGACCGCGGCCCGGTGGGGGGCGGAGGAGGGAATCTGCGACTGGCGTTTCGCGCGCCACATGCCGCGCCGCGCCGTCCTGTGGCGGGAGCCGGCGTTCTTTTCGCCGGAAAAGGTCGAGCGCGTTCTGCGCCTTGCAGAGGCGCATCCGGGGCCGCCCGGCGCGGCGGTGGGGATGCGGCTTTCGCTTGGCTTCTTCGCCGGCGCGCGGACCGTCGAAATAGAGCGGGCGAAATGGGGCGATCTTGACTTGGAGAGCGGCACGCTGCGCATCCCGCGCCCGAAGGGCTGGACGTGCGGCGCCCGCCCGCGCATTGTCGAGCTCGAGCCGAACGCCGTGGCGTGGATGCGCAAGTGGAAGGAGTCCGCCATCGCGCTGGGGGAGTCCGTGGCCGCGGGCGATCCCGTGGTCCGCCGCCCCAGGGCGTTCGCGGCGTGGAAGCGCCGCTGGCTTGCGCCCGAAGGCCTTTCGTGGGGGCAGAGGCCGCGTCCCGGCAGGGAATGGACGGCCTGCCGCGCCGACTCCAACGTGATGCGCCACACCTACGCCACGATGCACGTGGGCGCGTTCCGCGACGCCGCCGCCACGGCGCTGAACATGGGGCACGGGCGCGGCAGCGACATGCTCGAAAAGCACTACCGGGGGCTTGTCCCAAGATCCGCGGCGACGCGCTACTGGAGCATCATGCCGTCGGAGATTTCAGACGGACGGATTCCCCGCCGTTCCAGGTGATGGCTTCATCGGAGGACGACCGGTCCCCGGCGGACGGGATTCTGACGCGCGACGCGCTGCTTGACGCCATGTTCGCCTTTTCCGTGCTGGAGGGTGCCGTCGGGGCGGGTGCGGCCGTCCGGGCGCCGACGCTCACCGAGCTGGCGGCCGCGCACGTGGGGCGGCGCCAGGCGGACGCCGAGGTCCCGCGCGGCATCCGCCTCGGCGAGCTTTTCGACCTTCGCGCCGCGCAGTATTCCGCATCGCAGACGCGCAGCGCCAAGGCCATTGTCCAGGCCCGGCGCGTCTTCTGCTCCCGTCTCGGTGAGAACTCCCAGGTTTCGGCGCTCGACAGCGCGAGGATAGAGGCGGCGCTCGAGGACGTCGCCAATCCCGTTTCGTGGAATTCGCTGTTCGGGCGCCTGCGCCTTGTCCTGAACTGGGGAGTCAGGGAAAAGCTCGTCGGGCGCTCCCCGATTGAAGGCATGCGCGCAAGGCGCGTGGACTGGAAGGAGCCCGCGCACTTCGGCGCGACCCGCGTGCGACGAATTCTCCGCGCGGCCGAAGCCCACCCCGGCACGCTCGAAGGGGCGGTTGGAGCGGTTTTGACGCTCGGCTTCTTCGCGGGCGCCAGGACGGCGGAAATCGCCCGCGCCAGATGGGAGGACGTTGACCTGGAAGGCGCCACGCTCCGGATTCCACTGCCGAAGGGCTGGACGCGCGGCGCCCGCCCGCGTCTGGTCGAACTCGAGCCAAACGCCGTGGCCTGGCTGCGGCTGTGGCGCGACTGGGCCGCGGCCGGATCTCCGACTGGGCGCGCGGCCGGGATGGTGGTGGCCAATCCGAGAAGGCTGTGCGAGTGGAAGCGGAAGTATCTCGCGCCGCGCGGCGACTCCTGGGGCAACGACGCCTGGCACAACGTGATGCGCCACACGTATGCGACGATGCACGTCGGCGCGTTCCGCGACGCCGCCGCGACGGCGCTGAACATGGGGCACGGGCGCGATTCGGACATTCTGGAGCGGCACTATCTCGGACTCGTGCCGAAGTCCGAGGCTCGCAGATACTGGCGAATCGCGCCGTCGGGCCGTCCCGTTCCTCCGCCGGAGCCGCCGCCCGGCCGCGGCTGCCGCACGGATCTACCGGCGCGGCGCAACCGTTCGCGATGAGGAGCGCGCGGGGCCGCCGCGCCGGCTGCGGTGCTTTTTTCACTTTTCCCGGCGAGCGGAAGGTGGTAGTATCGGCGCGCAATCACATACGCGAATCACGATGAGCAAGAAAACTTCAGGTTCGGCGCGCAGGCCACTGCCGCGCGTGAAGCTATCCTCGGGGGCCCGCAAGCCTTCGCGCCCCGGCGGTCTTGGCCGCGGCCTCGACGCTCTGATAGGCCGCGAGGCGACGCGCAACGTGGCCGCGTCCGCGCGCCTTGCCGACGAGCAGTCCGCGTCTGCCGCGCCCGATCGGAACTCCGCCGAAAAGGCCGCCGCGCCGGCGCTGGCGCCGGCCTCCGCCGCGCAGACTCCTCCACAGGCGGCCGCGCCGGACGCGCGTTCGGTTCTGGACGTTCCGGTCGCGCTCGTGCGTCCCAGTCCATGGCAGCCACGTCGCATGTTCGACGACGAGACCCTGCGCGAACTTGCCGATTCCATACGCGCCCACGGCATAATCCAGCCTCTGCTCTGCCGTCGCCGCGAGGGCTTCTACGAACTCGTCGGCGGCGAGCGCCGCCTGCGCGCGGCCACCATGGCCGGACTTTCGTCCGTTCCCGTCGTTCTGGTCGATGCCGGCGACCGCGAATCGGCGGAACTCGCGCTTGTTGAGAACCTCCAGCGCGAGGACCTCAACGCAATCGAGGAGGCAGAGGGCTACAAGGCCCTCGCCGACGGATTCTCGCTCACGCAGGCAGACGTCGCCGAGCGCGTCGGCAAGGCGCGGGCCTCCGTCGCAAACGCGATGCGGCTGCTCGAGCTTCCGGACGAGGTCAAGCGCATGGTCGGCGAGGGGCTGCTCTCGACGGGCCACGCCAAGGTGCTTCTATCCGTTTCTGGAGAGGCGGAGCGCACGGAGCTTGCGCGCCAGTGCCTGGGCGAAGGGCTCACCGTGCGCGCCCTTGAGCGCCGCGTGGCCCGCAGGCAGGAGGAGGAGCGCCGCCGCTCCTCAGGCCCGCGCCCGGACGTGCCGGAGGACTATCTGCGCGCGCTGACGGACAAGATTCGCTCCCGCCTCGCCACGCCGGTGAGGCTCTTCCCCACGACGACCTACGCCAACGGTCGCCATGGCCGCGGGCGGCTTGAGATCGACTTCTTCGACAACGACGACCTCACTCGTCTTCTGGAACTGCTTGGCGTGGACGTGAACGAATGAACGCGAGCATTAGAATCTTCGGCGACCCCGCGCTCCGCGCCTCGTCCAAGCCGGTGAAGGCCGTCACGCCCGAACTGCGCAAACTCGCGCAGGACATGCTTTCGATCATGTATGCGGCCGACGGCGTCGGTCTTGCGGCGCAGCAGATCGGGCGCACCGAGGCGCTGTGCGTCATCGACGTCCCGCCGGACTCGCAGGGCGCGGACGCGCCGCTCAACGCCGGCGTCCGGATGCCCATGATTCTCTTCAATCCGAAGGTCTCTAACCCCGAGGGTTCCCAGCGCGGCAGCGAGGGGTGCCTGAGCTTTCCGGGAATTTCCGCCCAGGTCACGCGCGCCCGTTCGGTGACCGTGGAATGGATGGGGGAGGACGGCAAGCACTACTCGGCCCGCGTCCACGGGCTTCTCGCCCGCGCCGTCCAGCACGAGACCGACCACCTCGCCGGCAGGGTTTTCGTCGATCACCTGTCTTCCGCCCAGACGCTCCTTCTCAAGGGCAAGCTCGCCCGCCTGAGGAAAAAGGGCGCCGAAAAGGGCGCCGAAACCGCGGACTGACCGTCCGCCAGTCGCCGCCTGGCCGTTCGCGGCCGAATGCCGCGGCATTCAAATCGCCTACCCGCCTGTCAAATGATCCGCTTTCTCGTCCGCTGGTTGATCGTCGCCGCGCTCGGCTCCGCCGCCGCGTGGTTTGGCCCGCCCGTCCTGCGCGAAAGGGCCCCCCGGGTCTATGGATTTGCGGCGTCGGCCTTCGCGCGCCTTCCGGCCCCGTCCGCCGTCGTCGGGCGTCTCCGTTTCGCGCGCGACCGATCCGAGGACCAGTCGGCCGGCTCCGGCTCCGACGCCGATTCCGGTCAGGTGGTTTCGCATGGCGCCGACACGCCCGGCGTCTCCGCGTCCGGAGCCGCAGAGCCGCCCGCGCCGCCTCTGCCATGGGGGGTGGTGAAGGCGGCCGCCCCGTTCTTCGACTCCTCGATGCACAGGCTTGGAACGCTGCCCGGCGGAACGCCCGTGGTATGGACCGACCGCCGCGACTCCACGTCCGGCCCCGTCGCCGAATGCCAGCCGAAGCTCAACGGCCAGTGGCGCTCCGTTTCGGTGATCGTGCTGGAATCGGACCTCGCGCTCTTCGACGAGGAATTCGAGGACGCCGATCCCGCGCGCCGCGACGCCCTGGTGGCGTATTTCGCCGCCTCCGCCAAGCTTGAAAAGCTCCGTGCCGACGCGGAGGCCCGGATTGAGGCGGCGCGCCGCAATCCGCACGAAAGGGACCTGGCCGAGGCCAAGGCGGCGCTTGACAAAGTCCAGGCCGAGGCCAACGCCGTGAACGAGAAGGTCCGCTGGTCCAACACGCATGACTTGCCAGGCGGCTCGGACGAACGCGGCAGACTGCTGCATCGCGCCAACGAAATCCGAGTCGAGCAGGCCGGGGCGCGGGCAAGGTTCGACGAGGTCTCCGCCAAATGGAAGGCCTGGGCTGACGACCATCCGGCACCCCCGACGGGGACGCGCCCGCCGGACACTCCGGCCATGCGGGCGCTTGCGGAGGAAATGGACCGACTTCGCCCGCTGGCCTCGAAACTTGTTCCGGGGCTTCGGTGACATGCGCTGGGCGTTCGTTTCGGACATTCACGGCAACCTGCCGGCCTGGAACACGGTTCTGGCCGACTGCGCGGTGCGCCGCGTTGACAGAATAGTCTGCCTTGGCGACGTGGTGGGCTACGGGCCGCAGCCCGCGGAGTGCATGCGCTCGGTCTGGGAGCGCTGCCACGCGATGGTGCTTGGCAACCACGACGCCGTCGCGGCCGGACTGCTGTCCACGGACGTCTTCAACGACAGAGCGGCCCGCTCGGCGCGGTGGACGCGCTCCAGGCTTTCGCAGCGCGCCGCCGCCGCTTTCTCCTCGCTTCCGCTTTCGCTGCGCGGCCCGGGCTGGCGCGCGGCGCACGGCGGCCTTGCGGATCCCGCCGCCTTCGACTACGTCTTCACCGAAGACGACGCCGCCGCAACGCTCGCCTCGGCGTCCGAGCAGCTCCTCCTCTGCGGCCACACGCACGAGGCGGCGCTTTTCGTGGTCGGGCAGAGCGGGCGCGTCCACAAGACCGCGCCGCAGGACTTCGTGCTGGAGGACGGCAAGCGCTACGTCGTGAACGCGGGGTCCGTCGGATCCCCGCGCGATGGCGATCCGCGCGCCTCATACGTCGTGTGGGACGACGAGGAGCGCTCTGTCGTCTTTGTTCGCGTCCCGTTCGACTTCGCCGCGTTCAGGCAGGCCGTCGCCGCCGCGCCTGGCCTTGATCCGTCCGACGTGCCTCTGCTGCGCGCCGCGGCCGTGGCCTCCGCCCCAGACGCGGTCCGCGAGGCGCCGGACTTCTCCCCAGGCGGCGCGCGCGTCGAGGGCGCGGCGGAGGTTGCCGACGCCACAGCCGCGCTTCTGCGCGACAACGCCCGCCTGCGCGGCCGCTTCCGCGTCGCGCTCTGCACGGTCGTGCTCGCCCTGGCGCTCGCCGGCGCGTCCGCCCTGGCGCTCGTCCGAGCCCGCCCGCACGACGGGCATTTTCCAGAGATCAACTTTCCGCCAGTGTCGCTTGGCCAGCCCGGTTCCGCCGACGGCAATCTGCTGCCGCCGTTCAACCCGTCGCACGGCGACAGGTTCCTCTGCGAGCCCTATCGCGCCGACCTGGCGGACGTCCGCGCGCAGTCCGTTTCCGCAGACGACGCGTGGCACGTGCTTTTCGAATCCGCCGACTCCTCGCTTGAGGCGCGTCTGGCCGCCCCGTCGGTCGAAGTGCGTCCTGGCATGCGCGTAGAGGCCATGGCGCGCGCTCGCCTTTCCCGCGATTTTTCCGGATCGTTCCAGCTTGTCGCCGTGCTTGAAAGGGCGGACGGCACGGAGAAGGAGCTGTTCAGGCGCGACTTCTCCGCCTCCTCGACGGGGATTTCCGGCGCCGACATGCCCTCCGCGATCCGCGCCTTGCGCCGCGCCGACGGCTGGCTGCTGGCGCGCGGCACCACCGACCCGCTTCCGGAGGACGCGGCGTTCGTTCGCGTGGAGACGCGCGGCGCGTTCCGCGGCTCGGCCACAGTGGGCGCCATGTCCGCCCGCCGCAGGAAATGACCGTGCCGCCGCCAGTTGCCGCGATCGCCACCGCACCCGGCTCGGCCGCCCTCGCCGTCGTCCGACTCTCCGGCGAAGGAGCCCTGCGCGTCGCCGACGCGCTATGCGCCGGCGCCCGGACTCCTCCCTCGGCCATGCCTGGCGGTTCGTTCCGGCTCTTCCGGCTGCGCGACCCGGAGGACGGATCGGCGCTTGACGAGGCGCTCGTGCTGGTGTTCCGCGCGCCGCACAGCTACACCGGCGAAGATGTCGCCGAGTTCCAGGTCCACGGCGGGCGGGAGGCGCCGGCGCGTGTTCTCGACGCGCTCCTGCGCCTCGGCGCCGAGCCTGCCGGGCCGGGCGAGTTTTCGCGCCGCGCGTTCCTCAACGGACGCCGCTCGCTCGACGAGGCGGAGGCGGTCATGGATCTTGTCGGCGCGCAGGGGCGCAGGGCCGCGCGAGCCGCCGCCGAACAGCTCTCCGGCGCCCTGGGCCGCCGCGTGAACGCGGTGCGCGACGCCCTGATCGCAGCATGCGCGGATCTTGAGGCGACGCTTGACTTCTCCGACGAGGAGACAGACGCCCTGCCCGACGCCGACGCGATCCGCGCGCGGGTCGATTCCGCGGCCGGGGCGGTCGCCGAGCTCCTTTCCACGGCTCGCGAGGGCCGTCTCCTGCGCGAGGGCGCGCTTGTGGTCCTTTCCGGCCCACCGAACGCCGGCAAGTCAACGCTTTTCAACGCCCTGCTGGGCGCAAATCGCGCAATCGTCGCCCCTGAGGCCGGCACCACGCGCGACAGCATCGAGGAGACGCTTCTTCTTGACGGCGTTCCGGTGCGAATCGTCGATACGGCTGGACTGCGCGAAGCCGACGGAGAGGTCGAGCGCGAAGGCGTGCGCCGAGCCCGCGACCTCGCCGCCAGGGCCGATCTCGTCCTGCGCCTGTTTCCGGCGGGCGCGGCGGAGACTTCGGCACGGTCCGACAAGGACTCCCCGGAGGACTCCCCCGACGTTCTGCCCGTGCTGTCCAAGGCCGACCTTCTGCCTCCGGACGCCCTTCCCGCCGCGCTCGCCGCGCTTGGACACGGCGCCGTGGCGGCGAGCGCCGCCGCGCCTGGGGGGCTCGACGCCCTGCGCGCCGCCCTGCTCGCGCGGCTTGGCGCGTCATCCGCCGGAAGCGGCGGCGCGGCGCTCGGCGTGGCCGTCGCGGCCCGTCACGCCGCCTTGCTGAGGGAGGCGGCCAGGAGCCTCGCCGCCGCTTCCGATGCTCTGCGCCTCTTCGGACTCGACGCGGCGGTTCAGGCCGCCTCCGACATGCGCGCCGCTGCGGAGGCGCTTGGCCGCATCACGGGCCGCGTCTATTCCGAGGATCTGCTCGACGCCGTCTTTTCGCGATTCTGCGTGGGAAAGTGACCTCCGCGGAGTGGCGGCCCGACATCACGCGTCCCAGGGTCCGGGTCTTCTGCCCCCGCCTCCCGCCGGCGTGGGCCTTTCCTCCGGCATGTCGTGCCATTCCGGATCGCGCCGGGTGTGGCGCGAGCCTCCCGCGCCGCGAGCCGGAGCGGCGCCGAAGTCCTCGAAAAAGCGCTCTCCGGAGTCCTCCATTTCCTCGAACGCGGCGGCGGCCTCGTCGGCGCTTTCGCCATGCTCGACGGCGCGCAGCAGACTTTCGGCCTCCTTTCCAAACCGTATTCCGGCTGCGGCGGAATACTCCCGCACCGCCTTCGCGGCCGCGCGCGGATCGTCTCCGGCGGAGCCGATGGCGCCTTCAAGCGCCGATCCGAGTTCGCGTTCCGCCGCCGCGGCGCGCGCCGGGTCGATCGTGGAGCCGCCGAACGCCTCGGCGTCGTCGGGCGCGCCGGCGCCGCCTGTGGAGAAGCGCGACACTTCGCGTTCAAGCGCGCCGCCGCAGTGCGGGCATGACGGAATGGCCGAGGACGCCCTTTTCGAGAAGAACGTCTCCACGAGGTCGCATTTAGGACAGTGGAATTCGTAAAGAGGCATGGCGGGGAATCCTGAGGCTGGGGTTATTTGCGGCGTCGCGCAGAAGCCGCGCGTCTGGCGGACTCCTCCACGGCGTCAGCCACGCGCCCGGCCGCGTCCGGGCGCGCCATGTCCATGATGCGGCGGCGCATGCCAGCGGCCTTTCCCGACCCCTTTCTCGCCGTTTCGAGGACTTCAAGAATCTTTCCGGCGCCCTCCTCCCCGGCCAGTTCCGCCTGCGAAACCACCTCGGCCGCCCCCTTTTCCGCAAAGGAGCGCGCGTTGAACGTCTGATGGTCGCGGGCCAGACCGGGAAGCGGGACGAAAAACGTCGGCAGCCCCGCGAGGGCCAGTTCAAAGCACGATGAGGCGCCGGCGCGCGAAATGCAAACCGACGCCTCGGCGTAGCGCCGCGCCATGTCGTGCTCAAAGCCGACGACCTCCACCGCGAAACGCGATCCTGGCAGACCGGATCCGCGCCACAGCGCCCGAATCTCCTCCTCGTTGGCCTTGCCGGCGAGGTGGACGACGCGCACCGGCGGAAGCGAGGCGAAGGCGGCTCCTCCTCGGGCTTTGCCTGCGGCGGCAAAGGCGGAAACAACGGCGCGGTTCATGTCGCGCGCGCCCTGGCTTCCTCCCATGACCAGCACCGAAATGGCGTCCGGCGGAGCCTTCGTCCCGCCGCATCCACTTTCGAACGACGCCCGGAGCGGCAGACCGGTGTCGCGCAGGACGGTTCCACGCCTGAAGCGGCGCTCCATGTCCGGAAAACTCGTGCACACCGCGTCTGCGAATCGCGCGAGGAACGCCACGGCGGAGCCGGGGATGGCGTTCGCCTCGTGCAGGACCACGGGGATTCCGAGCGACCGGGCGGCAAGAACCGGGGCGGCGCTTGTGTAGGAGCCCATGGCGAGAAGGGCGTCGGGGCCGAACTCGGCTAGCCGCGATCTGGCGCGCAGGAACGAAAGGCCAAGCTTCGCCATCGAGAGCGGTCGACGCGGCGAGAACGGCGAAGCGGGGACGGAGAGGGTCTCCGCGCCCGCGGGGATGTCCGCGAGCGAGCGCTCACCCTCGACCGCGCGGCCGGAGAGGATCACCGCCGCGCGGTGGCCGCGGGAGACGAGAACAGACGAAACGGCGAGACCCGGAAACATGTGACCGCCCGTCCCGCCACAGGAAACTGCGAACTTCATGCCGCGATTCTACACTTCGGCCCCGCCCTTCGCAAGCGTTGGACCGTTTGGTCGTTTGATCGTTTGCCAGCGCGGCCGCAAGGTGGGGCGCTACCCGCGGCGCAGCAGCGCGATCTGCGTGCGGCCGTAGCGCCGCACGCAGATGGTCTCCCATTCCGGACTGGATGGCGGCGGAGTGCCCGTGCGCTGCTCTGCCACGAAAAACGAGCGCGGGGCGAGCATTCCCGACGCGGCCGAGGCCGCGAGCAGCGCCGACATTCCGTCGCTCTCGCCCTCGCGCCCGACGTATGGCGGATCGGCGAACACGATGTCCACCGAGCCGTCCGGGAGGGTGGGGCGACGCAGCCACGCGGACACGTCCGCGCGGAACACGTGCAGCTTCTCCGGGGCTTGGGTGCCGCACAGCGCCGCCACGTTTCTCTCAAGGCAGCGCAGGGACTTGGGCGCGCTTTCCACCCACGCCACGCGGGCCGCGCCGCGACTCCACGCCTCTATTCCCACGGCCCCGGTGCCGGCGTAGAGGTCGAGAAAGCCGCATCCGGGCAGCACCGCCGCGAGCATGGAGAAAACGGCCTCGCGCACGGCGTCCTGCGTCGGACGCATCGCGTCGCCGGGCGGAACGGCCAGAACACGCCCGCGCAGAGACCCGCCGGCCACACGCATGGCTAGAAGTTCTCGCCGAGACGCTCGAACCAGTCGCGGGGATGTTCGCAGGCCGGGCACTTTTCCGGCGCTTCCGGCGCCTCAGTCACGAAACCGCAGTTGCGGCAGCGCCAGGCCACGGGCGTGCCGTTTTTGAACATCGTGCCGCCTTCGACGCGCTCAAGCAGCCGGCGAAAGCGCTCCTCGTGGTATTTTTCGGCGGCGGCGACCATGCGGAACATCGTCGCGATCTCCGCGAAGCCCTCCTCGTCGGCCTTGTCGGCGAAGGCGGGATACGCCGCGCTCCACTCCTCGTGCTCGCCTTCGGCGGCGGCGCGGAGGTTCTCGTCCGTCCGGCCGATCCGTCCGGCCGGGAAGGCGGCCGAGATTTCAAGCGCGCCGCCTTCGAGGAACTTGAACATCCTCTTGGCGTGCTCCTTCTCCTGGGAGGCGATCTCCGAGAACACCGCCTGCACGAGGACGTAGCCGTCCTTTTTCGCCTGGCTGGCGAAGAATTCGTATCTGTTGCGGGCCTGCGACTCGCCGGCGAAACTCGCCAGCAGGTTCTTTTCCGTTTGAGTGCCGCGAAGCGACTTCATTGCTTTCTTCTCCATAGTCCGGACTGGCGGACGACCTTGCGACGCCCTTTGCGCCGCAGGGCTGGACGATACCCTTTCGCTGACTTCAAGTCAACGGCCGGACTTCCTCGGGCTCCCGGAGCCCCGCCGCGCGATTGCGCCGGGTTTGTCCGAAGCGAGGTTTTGCCCGAAGGGAGGCGTTTGTGGTAGTATTCGCGGCATGGGCGCGCCAGTGGTGGCGGCGTCCCGGATTTTCTTACCGCAAGATGAGCGATCAAATACGCGTCCGTTTCGCCCCGTCGCCGACGGGGTCCGTCCATATCGGCAACATCCGCGCCGCAGTCTTCAACTGGCTGTTCGCGCGCCACGAAGGCGGCAAGTTCCTGCTTCGCATCGAGGACACTGATCTGGCGCGCTCGACAAAGGAGGCCGTGGACAAGGTTCTCGACGCCATGGCCTGGCTGGGGCTCGACTACGACGAGCCCGTCGTTTACCAGACCCACAACGCCGCCGACCACCTCGCCGCCGTGGAGCGCCTTCTCTCCACCGGCCACGCCTACAAGGCGGTCAAGGAATCTGTGGATCCCGCCACCGGGGAGCGCAAGTCCGGGGAGGTGGTGCTGTTCCGGATGCCCAGGGAGGGGCGGATCGAATACGACGACCTCGTGAAGGGACACATGAGGAAAAAGGCCGAGGACACGCAGGACTTCGTCATCGTGCGCTCCGACGGGTCGCCGGTCTTCCACGTCGCCAACGTGGTGGACGACATCAAGCAGGGCGTCACGCACATCGTCCGCGGCGACGACCACGTGGAGAACACCTTCAAGCACGTCAAGATCTTCGAGGCCCTCGGCGCCCCGGTGCCGAAATACGCGCATCTGCCGATGATCGTGAACGCGCAGGGCAAGCCGTATTCCAAGCGCGACGGCGCGGCGTTCGTCGGCGACTTCAAGGAGCGCGGGTTCCTCCCGGAGGCGCTTTTCAACTTTCTGGCGCTTCTCGGATGGGCTCCGGGGGACGATCGCGAGATCATGACGCGCAAGGAGCTCGTGGAGGCGTTCTCGTTCGAGCGCTGCAAGTCCTCCCCCGCGCGGTTCGACCTCAAGAAGCTGCTCTGGATGAACGGCGAATACATCGCGGCCCAGCCGCCGGACGTGTTCAAGGCCGAGCTCTCCGCCCGCCTTGCCGCCGCCGGACTGCCATCCGCCCCGCTTGGCTGCGGGCTTGACGAGCTGGTTCCGCCCGTGCAGATCCGGACCAAGACCCTTTCGGACCTTCCAGGCAACTGCGAATACTTCTTCCGCGAGGACATTGCCTACGACCCCGCGGCCGTCGAGAAGCGCCTCCATGCGCCCGGCGCGAAGGAGCGTCTGCTCGCGTTCGCCGACGCCTTTGCCGCCATGCCCGACTTTTCCGCCGAGACGACGGAGGCCCTTGTGCGCGCCGAAGCCGAAAAGCCGACGCCCGACGGCAAGCCTGTCGGAATGGGCGCGCTGGTGCACCCGATCCGCGTCGCCGTGTCCGGGCGCACCGAGGGTCCCGGACTCTTTGAAATGCTCGCCCTGCTCGGGCGCGACCGCGTGGTGCGGCGCCTCCGTGCGGCTGCGTCGCTCTGACTCTCCCGGAGACCCGCTCGAATGGAACCGCCCGCCCCCGCCACCTCAGCCGCGCACGATTCCCCTGAGTCGGCGCCAATCGACGAGGCCACGCTCGACTTTCTGCGCGAGACTCTCCTGCGCGCCCGGCGCGGCGGCGGCGATCAGGGCGGCGGCGGTGCCGCGGCCGAGGCGGCGGGCTCGGCGCTGGAGCCCGCTCCAGTGGTTGAATTGCGCGGCGAGGCGCTTGTTGCGGCTCGGAGGCGCGGCGAAGAGGAAATCGCGTCCGGGCGCGTGGCCGCGCTTCTCGTGGCCGGCGGCCAGGGGTCGCGCCTTGGCTTCGACGGGCCGAAGGGGTGCTTCCCGATAGGTCCGGTTTCTGGCGCGTCGCTGTTCTTCTTCCACGCCAGAAAGGTGCTGGCGCTGCGGAGGGCGTTCGGGGCGGCGGTGCCGCTCTACGTCATGACGAGCGCGACGAACGACGAGCGGACGCGCGCGTTTTTCGCCGAAAACGGCTTTTTCGGACTGCCGCGCGAAGACGTCTTCTTCTTTGCGCAGGGGATGTGGCCGGCGCTGGACGACTCGGGCGAAGTGCTGATGGAGGCGCCGGGGCGCCCATTCCTCGCCCCGGACGGCCATGGCGGCGTTCTTTCCGCGCTGGAGCGCTCCGGCGCCTTCGCCGACATGGAGGCGCGCGGAGTGCGCCATGTCTTCCACTTCCAGGTGGACAACCCCATGACCGACGTGGCCTCGCCGGCCGCGATCGGCTTCCACGCCATGGAGGGCGCCGACGCGACGCTTCTGTGCTGCCGCCGAACCGGCCCAGGGGAAAAGACCGGAATGCCGGTGCTGCGCGGGGGGCGTCCGGCACTCGTGGAATACATCGATTTCCCGGAGGAGCGGCTTGGCGAAACCGGTCCCGACGGATCGCCGCGCTTCGCCTGGGCCGCGCCGTCGCCATACGTTTTCTCGGAGTCGTTCCTGCGGCGCGTCTCGACGGCCGGCCTGCCAGTCCACCTCGCGCACAAGAAAGTCCCGTTCATCGACGAGTCGGGTGCGCTGGTCAGGCCGGACCGGCCAAATGCGTGGAAATTCGAGAAGTTCGTCTTCGACGCCCTCGAATCCGCGCGCGAGTGCCGCTTTCTGGCGTTCGACCGCGAGGAAGGCTATTCGCCTGTCAAAAACGCGGAAGGCGGCAAGTCCCCCGCCACGGCGAAGTCGGACCTCTCGCGCAAGTGGGCGCGGTGGCTCCGCGCGTGCGGCGCGGCGGTGCCGGACTGCGGAGGCGGAACGCCGCCGCATCCGGTGGAGATCGACCCGGCGTTCGCGTCGGATCCGGACGTCCTGAAGGCCAGGCTCTCCGCCCCCGGCGCCGCGCTTCCGGACTTTTCCGCCCCGGTTCTTCTTGCATGACCGAAAATTTTCCGTAACCTTTGCCGCCGTGGCGGGTATCGAGAGCGAAACACGCCGCAATCCAGCCCTTGGGCGGCAGACCACAGCCAGCAGGCACCTTTAGAACAGCAAACCACCAAACACCAGAAAAAAACATGAGCATCCAAGTCAACAACAACGCGACCGTGGACTGGTCCACGCTACTCGGCAAGCTCGACGCCACCACCAAGTCTGCCGGAGCGCAGGGCGCGGGCGGCATTGCCCCGGGTCAGAACATCACGATCACGACCGGCGAACCCGGCGCGACGCGCCAGATCTCGTTCCCGATTCCGGACGACCTCGAGCTGCCCGCGGAAGTCGATCAGGCGGCCATCGACTCGCTCTGCGCCAAACTGGCCGGCGACCAGTCGCTCGGCCTCACCGAGGCGGACATCAAGGCCGTCCACGAGGCGCTCTCCGAGGCGCTTGCGGCCGCCTCCGCCCCCCTCGCCGCGTCGATCCAGGCCGGCGGCTCCAGGCAGGTGTTCTTCGACCTCTACAAGCTCATGGCCCTGCTCGTCGAGGTTGGCCAGAAGCAGCGCGACGCGGCGCGCGAGATGCGCTCACAGCAGAACCAGGCGATCCAGACGAGCATCCTCAACCAGGCCGAGCAGCAGAAGGCCGCGGCCCTCACCGGCATGATCGCAGGCGCCATCTGCTGCGCCGTGCAGGTGATCGCCACCGGCGTCTCCCTCGCCAAGCAAGGCACCGCCTTCAAGCAGCAGCTCGGCACGTTCTCCTCCTCGGGCGTCGACTCGGCCAAGCAGAACCTGAACATGCTCAAGACGGCGGAATCGCCGGCGAAGGCGCAGCAGCAGCTCGCGAAGGTCACTCAGGATGTCGGCCAAAAGCCTTCCGGCAACATGGGCCGCACGATCGCCCAGGAAGTCGGCGAGCACGGCTTCTCGCAGACCGACCAGGCGAACGCCAAGCACATGCTGGCCCAGGACACGCTCAACAAGGACGTGGCGCGCCTGCAGCGCCTCTCCGATCCCAATGTAGCGCGCGAAAACGGCGACGTGCCGCCTGATTCGGTCCTCGGAAGGGCAGAGGCGCGCCTGGCCAAGTTCGACCGGATGGTCGAGCTTGAGAACAAGGGAATCAATCGCTCCGTCCCCGAAACGGTGGAGCTGCTCAGCCTGAGTCACGAGATGGCCGGCACGAATCGCCAGCAGCTCGTCGCCGACGTCGAGAACAGCCGCGTCACCTACATAGGCGAGCTCAATAACAAGGTGGCTGAATCGCGTAACGCGCTCGACACGGCCACCTCGGACTACCGCAAGGCCGTCAAGACGGACCTGAACCGCTACCAGAACGAATACGACAGCGCCCTGCGCGACGTGAACAGCATCGATTCCTCCACGTCGGCGGAACAGGCATCCAAGTTCAATAAGGCGCTCGACCTGGCCGCCGACAAGCTCAAGTTCGCCCGCGCGTTCGCCTACGAGAAGCTCTCGCAGCCGCAGTTCGCCAACGAAGCCTCGCGCGCCGCTGACATCCGCGCCGCGGGCGAGGCGATCGGCATGGCCGAAAACGGCCGCGTGAACGACCTGGCCTACATCAATGCGACGCACACCCTCGCTCAGGGGCGCGCCCACCTCGACCTCATCTCCGCCATCGGCAACGCCACGCAGAGTTTCATCAACAACCTCGTGCAATACGAGCAGGCCGAGGCGACAAAGCTCGGCGCCGAGCAGAAGAAGCAAGAGGAGGAGCTCGACCAGACGAAGGACCTGTTCCAGCAGGCGCAGGGTCTCGTGGACGCCGTCGTGCAGCTCATGCAGGCCATCCAGTCGGCCGAGACGCAGTCCATGCGCGACGCCATTCAGGCCTAGTGTGCGGTGGGTGGGGCGAGCCGCAGCTCGCCCCACCCGGCCAGATAGGACCCGCGCGGCGCACGGGCCGCTTCCGCGGGCTGGAAGCCCGCGCTCCCAGACGTAGCGCGGCGACGGTATTGTGTTTTCACCCTGTCTGCGCTAGACTTTTCCCGTTCCGACATTACATTCAGCAGGACATTTGCGCCCATGCCGCTCATCCAAACCAACACCATCGACAACCTCTCCGTGTATGGCGTCAGCCAGGTTTCATACACGGTCAACGGCGAATCCGGCAAGGATTACAGCGCCGCCCTCGCCGCCGCCGCGCTCAGGCAGACCGCCGGCATCGAGGCCTCGACCGCCGCCTACGCGGACCTCGTCAAGGTCCGGGCCCGCAAGGTCGAGGAGCTCGGACAGGTGATGGCCGAGCTCTCCAAGGCATACGCGAGTCTCCGTGTCAAGGACGCCGAGTCGGGCGACTCGGCCACCGTTGACAACGGCGCCTGGGTCAACGGGACGGCGCTCAAATACGGCATCACGCTCGTCTTCAAGGCGAACACGGCGGACATGACCCGCTCCAACCTCATGAAGGGCCAGAACGAAATCCAATACGCCATGGACGTGGAGAGCAACAACCTGCAGCAGGACACGGTCGCGCTGCAGGGCCTCTTCTCCAAGCGCGACAACGCCTTCTCCACCGCCGCCCGCATCGTCCGCAAGTCCGATGACGCGGCGTCCTCGACCATCGGAAACATTGTGTAGGGGGAACCCGAAATGCCCACCATCGACAACGTCCATGTCGCCCAGAACCTCACCTCTCTCTGGGGCGTCAAAGCCTACGAATACAAGATCGACGGCGCGCAGGTCGATTTCCAGGACCTGATGATCAAGATAAGCGAGAAGCGCGCCGTCACAGTGGAGGGCGAGGTCACGCCCCTCACGACCCGCATCCGCACCCGCAACAAGGATCTGGAGATACTCGGCAAGTCCCTCTCCGAACTCTCCGCGGCGCAGGCGACGCTGAAGAGCGACGCCGGCGGCAACGACAAATCGTCCTATACGTTCAGCGACGACGTCAAGGCCCGCGTGAAGGAGCTCACCGGATACAATCTCGACAACAACGAGACGAAGAAGTGGCTTGAATACTTCGTCCAGCGCGTAAAGAGCAAGATAGACGGGCTCAACAACGAGTCGCAGACCGACATGTCGCGCCTGCAGTCGCTCGTCGACCGCCGCGACGAATCCTACTCCACCGCCACGAACCTCATGACGGCCGTCTCCGACACAAGATCGAATCTCATCAGGAACCTGTAGCCGCCATGCCCATCGAGACGATCCAGATCGCGACGAACCGCTACGCCCCTGCCGGGAGCGCGGCGATTTCGATGTATGACACCGGCGCGAGCGGCGCGCTCACGCTGGGGCAGCTCGTTCAGGCCGTGTGCATCCGCACGGCGGTCACCCACGAGGCCCAGAGCGTCATCAAGATGAACCAGATGGCCGATGGATCGGTCAGGCTCGACGAAGCGGCCGCATGGCTCTCGCGGATCGTGTCCGGCACGGCGGACTGGGGCGCCGCCAGGTCGTTCCTCACCAGCTCGATGGGTATATCCGGGAGTTCCCTGCCCGCCGATCTCTCGAGCTACGACCGCCGCATTCAGGCCGCAAACGCCCTGAAGGCGAAGATGGACGCCCTTGTGCAGTCGCAGCAGGAGGACATGATCGACCTTCAGACCATGGTCAACCGCCGCGACGTTGCGTTTTCAACTTCGTCCAACGTCGTCCGCGCGCAGGCTTCGTCCTCGATGGGCACCGCTCAAAACTTCTAGGCGCCAACCAAAAACATTTAATTCTGCAGGAGTCTCGCAATGGCAATCGGCATAGTTGAATTTGACCTTTCCATGGTGAACCCGGAGACGGGGCGCAATCTCACCGCCCGCACATACACGGTGGACGGCGTGAACAACGTGGACAATACGCCGCGCCTGCTCTCCATCGGGCAGCTCGTGATGGCGATCTGCCTGCAGCGCGCATCCGAGCTAGAGGCGTCGATCATCACGCTCATGGAGGAGATGAATTCGACTTCCGCCAAACTGGAAGCGTTGACCGAAATCGAAACCGAAGTGCTGAAATGGCCGGACGAGCTCAAGGAGGCGGGGTCTTCCGCCCGTCCCCTGAACAACTACAATGTTTCCGGCGACAATGCCGAATACCCGCGGGTCACGTACAAAACCGCATTGGTGAACATGGGCGTCATCGCCAACGGCATCAGCTACGTCCGCGTCTCGGGCAATCCCGACTCGGACGACATCATGTACGACAACTTCATCACGCAGCTCGAGTCGAAGATGGACGAAATGAACAGCTTCTCGCAGCAGAAGATGATCGAGCTGCAGTCGCTCACTAGCAAGCGCGACCAGTCCTACGACATGATCTCCAACGTTCTCAAGAGCCTTAACACCGTCCAGGTCGGCATAGTCAACAACTACTAGCGTGCCATCCGCAATCGACAGATTCCTGACCGCGATCGGATACCCGGAACGGGCACCCGACGGGGCGACGTCCTTCGAGTTGCTCGTGGACGGCGGCACGGTTCGCCTCTGGACCGAGTCCGGGAGCGTTTTTCTTTCGCGCGCGCTTGCGTGCGCAGCCGAGGACCTGCCCAGACTTGCCGCCCTGGCGCCCGGCCGAATGCTGCGCGAGGAGGCCGCGCTGTCGGCCGATCCCTCATCCTCCGACGGGGCTTTCCTCTGGCAGTCCGTTCCGGAAACCGCCGACGCGCGCGCCATGCAGCGTCTTTTCGAAAGCTTCTGCGATTCCTGCGACTGGTGGTTGGAGCGGGTTCGCGAGTTCGGCGAGCCGGTCGCGGAAATCCCGCCCTTGACGATACGCCCGTAGCGATACAGTTTTCAGAGCCACGCCCAGCCTTTTACGATGAAAACTCTTTTCCGTCCGCTTTCGGTCATTTCTGACCTCGTGCTTGTCGCCGTCCTGTTTGGATGCGTCACGGCTCCGCCGCCGACCGATGAGCCAGGCGCGGAGCAGAGCGCGGAACAGAGCGCGGAACTTGGCGCGGACTCTTCGGAGAAGCCAGAAGTCGTCGATCGGGTCGAGGAAGCGCCGCAAACGCTGAACACAGCAGCGGACGTCCAGACGGACGAGCCGGAAATTTCCGAAAGCCCCGCCGTTTCCGAACTTCCGGAATCGGTCGGCGCGCCAGTTCCTGCCCCGGCGCCGGAGCCTGCTCCCGAGGTTGAAACTGCGCCTGCTCCCGAGGCCGAACCCGTTCCCGAGGCGGAACTCGCCCCCGCCGCCGAACCCGCCCCCGCCCCCGAACAGGTGGCCGAGGCGGAACCTGCGCCTGTTACCGAGCCTGCTCCCGAGGCGGAACCTACGCCTGCTTCCGAGGCAAAACCCGCTCCCGCCGCCGAACCGGTGCCGATTCCGTGGCGGACTCCGACCTATTCGCTCGTGGCGCGCTCGATGGACCTGCGTCAGGCACTTGAGACATTTGGCGCCGCGCAGGGCGTTTCCACCGTGATTTCGCCGTCCGTGGCCGGAACTCTTTCCGGCGAATTCATCGATGTGCCATGCGACGAGTTTCTCGACCGCCTCGCCGCCATGAACAACCTCTCGTGGTATTGGGACGGCGCGTCGCTCTTCCTCTACGGGCCGGGCGAAACGCAGACGATGCTGCTCGACCTGCGCTACATGAAGGCTGGGGAGGTCCGCGCGATGCTCGCGGAACTGGGCGTGGAGGATCCACGGTTCCCGCTCAAGACCGCGAGCGAGGACGAGCTCATCATGGTCTCCGGGCCGCCGCGCTACGTCTCGCTCGTCGCCGAGATGATCAAGCGCGCCGACGCCCTGCGCGAGAAGCGCACGTTCACCGAGGTCGAAACCCGCATTTTCCCGCTTGAGAACACATGGGCCTCCGACGTCTCCTTCAGCGCCGGCTCCCCGGAGTCCAGCGGCTCGATCCAGGGCGTGGCGTCGATGCTCCAGCAGATCGTCGGAAAGCTTTCGACGGGCAACGCCAAATCCACCGAAACCACGAACTCCGCGGCGGTCTCGTCGTTCCAGCCCGTAATCACGGCCGAAAACCGACTCAACGCCGTGATCGTCACCGACGTGGCTCCGCGCATGCCGCTCTACGAGCGTCTGGTCCGCGAGCTGGACGTGCCGCAGAAGCTCATCGAGATCGAGGTGACCGTCCTCGAACTGTCCCGCAACGACGCGCTGGACTGGCAGCTCTCGCTCGCCGCTCGCGGCTCGCACCGCAGGCTTACCGGCGGCGCCGGGCAGAACGCCGGCAATCTCTTAGACTCGGAGAACCTCGCCGGCCGCGGCCTTGCGGGCGCGCTCACCTATCTTGGGAGCAAGACGACAGTGGACGCCTCCGTGACCGCGCTGCGCGACAAGGGCAAGGCGCGCAACGTGTCCCGCACCGTCCTTCTGACCGTGAACAACCTCCCGGTGGAGCTCACCGACACGCAGAGCTACCACACCCGCGTGATCGGCGCCGAGGTGGCGGAGCTCGCGACGGTTTCCGCCGGCACCACGCTTCAGGTCAAGCCGCGCATCATGGGGCGGTCCGACCCCGACGCGCCGGCCCGGCTCTGGCTCACGATTTCGCTCGACGACGGCGGCTTCGGGACCGTTTCCGTGGACTCCATGCCCATGACGCGCTCCTCCACGCTCAACACGCAGACTTCCGTTTACGAGGACGACGCGGTAGTTCTGGCCGGATATCTGCGCGACATCGAGGAGTCCGCCGGCTGGGGCATCCCGTATCTGCGCGACATCCCGCTTATCGGCTGGATTTTCGGCGGCTTCTCGACAAAGACGGAATCCGTTCAGCGCTTCTTCCTCGTTTCGCCGCGCGTCGTGGACGTCGAGGCCGAGGATCTGGCGCGGATCCAGGCGATGCGGCTGCGCGACCTCAAGCGCGTCGAGGCGCTTGAGGACGACGCCGAGGAGGACGGGGCGGAGCGCGAGCTGCGCAATCTTGAGCGCAAGGATCGCTCCGAGCGCCGCCGCACGCTCCTTCAGGACAGGCTTGAGCGCCGCAGGCGCGAACTTGACCGCGAGCGCCGCCAGCGGGAAATTGAAAGGGCGGCCGAGAGGCGCGCGCGTTCGCTCGCGACCGAGACGGAGGATATTGCGCGGTGACAGTCGAAATCGCGAACGGGTTCGCCGTCGTCGGCGCGGGCGCGTGGCTCTTCGGAGTCGCGCAGCCCGCCGCCGTCCGCGGCGCCTTTTCGCGACGCGCCATGCGCGGGTTCGTCTGCCCCGACCGCGCCGCGCTTTCGCGCGGAGAGCTGGCGGAGGAGGAATCTCGCGCGGAGGGCGCGGAGGACGCGGCGCAGGGCGCCCGCGCCTGGTGCGCCGCCTCGGATCGCCCCTTCCTGACCCGCATCGACTGCGGCGTTCCGGTGGCCGTCGTCTCCGACAAGGTCCTCGTGGCGCCCGCCGCCGCCCGAACAGGCGCCAGTCTGCTTCGCGTGGTCCCAATGTCCTTCGCCCGGTCAATCCGGACAACTGAGTTTTCGTCGGAGTGGATCGTGACGGCCACCCGCTCCCGCATGACGCGCGTCGCCCTGGAGGGCGGCGAATCGCTCGGCGTTAGGCCGGAGGCCGCCGTGGCGTGGACCGGCGCGCGGCCCACGGGCTACTGCCAGCGGCTCGGCCTGCTCGACATTCTGCTCCCGCGCGGCCCGCGCGACCTGCTTCTCCACTTCCACGGTCCGGCGATCGTCTGGATCGAGGGTTCCGAACCGCGCCCGCTGCGCGGCAGCGGACCGAGAAAGGCGGTGTTCTAGCCATGCCGATGGACGCCGCACAGCTTCTGCGCCACGCGCTGACGACACAATACGACGTCGCCGCCCGACAGGGCGAGGCGCTCGACCGCGCCGCGCAGTCCGTCGCCGCGCGCCCCGCCGCCGAGACCGGGCGCGCGATGGGCGTGGCCTTTACCGTGGAGGTCGATCCCACGGCCGACCTCATGGACTCGATGGAGGAGCTCACCGCGCAGTTCGAGGAAAAGTCGCTTAAGAAACTCGCCGACCGCAAGCTCGGCTCCGCGCAGGGTTCCCGTTCGGCGTTCATCCGCGCCATGGAGGCGTGGGCGAAGGTTCTGCCGGACATGCCGGGCCGCGAGCATCTCGACCGCGCCCTGCGCGGCATGAGGCAGGCCCGCGCCGGCGGCCAGCCCATGTCGCCCGACTCCCTCCTGCGCGAGCTCGGCCGCGGCTCCACCGACCCCACGCACCAGTTCGCCATGCTCGACATGCTCGAGCAGATGCTCGGCGAGGGCGAGGGGGACCTGGCGCAGCTCGTCAAGGACGCCCGCGCGCAGCTCATGGCCGAGAAGGGGGCGGATGTAAAGGCCGGTCTCAACCTGGCCCAGGAGGTCAACGCGCGCGCCGCCTCTCCCGAGCAGATGCAGGATTTGCGCGACCTCTACCGCAGCGAGGTCATCGGCTTCAGCAAGCCCCAGGACTGCTTCCGCTCACTGCTTGCCGCGCGCGGGGAGGCCGGCCTCAAGGACGCCATATCGTTCCTTCTCGCCGGATGCGGCGCGGACCTGTCGGCGGCGAACCCCTCGATGGATCCCGTTCAGCTGCGGCGCATTCTTCTCGACTTGCAGTGCGTCGATGTGCTCCAGACCGTCCTGGGCGATCTCGACAAGCTCGGCGCCCGAATGCAGCAGCAGTTCGGGGAGGCGTGCCGCCTCACCGGACAGCAGATGACCGGGCGCGTTCTGGACTTCACCGAGCAGGCGTTCGTCACGGCGCCGGGAATCGGCGCGTTCGTCGGCGAATGCGGCATGGCGCAGCTGCTCGCGAAAATGGACTTCACCCGCGAGCTCGTAGGCCTGTTCCGGCGGCTTTCCCCGCGTCTGTTCGGCAAAGAGACGGATCGCGAGCGTCTCGTCGATGCGGCACAGGAGCATCTTGACGGCCTGATTTCGCTCGAAGAGGAAGCCGAGCAGGAGAAGCAGGAGGCATCGGCATGAGCAGTCCCGCGCCAGTTTGGTTGGACGACATGGTCCGCGAGTTCGGCCGTTCGGTCGGAATCGCCGACTTCGCGCTGAACGACAGGGGCGCGGCGGCGGTCACGTTCGAGACCGGCGCGCAACTGCGCTTTGAATACGCCTTCGAGTCGCTTGTGGTGGCGCTCTGCGTCCCGTATCCGGTCTCCGACCCCGCCGCCGCCCGTCGGCTCCTCGCCACGGCGCATCCCGGCGCGCGCGTCGGAATTCGAATCCGCGCCGGACTTCTTACGCGCGACGGCAGGGCTCTTCTCGCCACGCGTTTTCCGGAGCGCGAGGCGTCGCTCCCCGCCGTGAACGCCGCCTTCGCCGCTCTCTGGCGCGTCGGCGAAGATCTTGCAGGAGGGGCCGTGTGATGAACGTCACCCGCACTACCCAGGCCCTGACCTTCAACACCGGCGTCAGCAGCGCCGAGTGGTCCACCGGCGTCGTCGGGCAGACGCCAGGCCAGACGCAAAGCGCCCTTCTTCCCGGCACCACGACGGTGAGCGCCGCGCTGGATGAGGTGTTCCCCGAAGCGCGGACCGCGGCCTCCGATGTATTCGCGGCCCTTGTCTCCGGAAACAACCCCTCCCTGCGCACCGCCTCCGGCTTCAACGCCGCCGCCCGCAAGGCGCTGCGCTCCCTTCGCGGCCGCAAGGGCGCCGCGTCCCAGCGCGCCGCCCGCGAACTTGGCACCCTTCTTGCAGACACTGAACTTTTCGAGTCCTACCGCGCCGCCCTGCTCGAAACCTAGCCCATTCACAGTATCCGACAGCCCGATTCATCGGACAAACCCACCGACATGCCCCGCAAACCGTCAGACATCGCAGGCCTCTTCTCACGCTTCGGCGACCTCGTGCTCGCCGTGCTGGTGGTGTGCATCATCGGGCTGCTCATAATCCCGCTTCCGTCGCCCGTCGTGGACCTTCTGATCGCGACGAATATCATGATTTCGACGGTCCTGCTTATGCTTTCCCTGTATCTGCCGCGGGCGCTCGCGTTCTCGACGTTCCCGTCGATGCTGCTCTTCACCACCCTCTTCCGCCTCGCGCTCAACGTCACAACCACGCGATGCATCCTTCTGCACGGCGCGCAGGATCCAAACGCCGCCGGCTCGATCATCAACACGTTCGGCAACTTCGTCGTGGGCGGCAACTTCGTCGTGGGCGCCGTCATCTTCCTAATCATCACGATCGTCCAGTTCGTCGTCATTTCCAAGGGCGCCGAGCGCGTGTCCGAAGTCGCGGCGCGCTTCACGCTCGACGCCATGCCCGGAAAGCAGATGTCGATCGACGCGGACATGCGCGCCGGCGCGATCGACCAGGACACGGCCCGCGCGCGTCGCGCGGAACTGGCGCAGGAGTCGCAGCTCTACGGCGCCATGGACGGCGCGATGAAGTTCGTGAAGGGCGACGCCATCGCCGGCATCATCATCACCTCCATCAACATCATCGGCGGCATTTTGATCGGCATGCTGATGTTCGGCAAGGAGGTTGGCTGGTGCCTCACGCGCTTCGGCATCCTCACGATCGGCGACGGCCTCGTGGGCCAGATCCCGGCGCTTCTGATCTCGATCACGTCCGGCGTCATCGTCACGCGCGTCGGCTCCGAGAACGCCAAGCCGCTGGGGCAGGACATCGTGAACCAGATCTTCGCGCAGCCAAAGGCGCTTCTGCTTGGCGCCGCGATGATCTCCCTCATCGGCCTCATCCCCGGCTTCCCCAAGCCGCAGCTCTTCGGCCTCGCCGCCGCCGTCGCCTTCGTCGGCTGGAGCCTCCAGGTCAAGGCGAAGCTCGCCGCCGCGCGCGCCGCGAAGGCGGAGGATCCGCTCTCAGCCGCCGCGCCGTCCGAAGGCTCCACTCCGCGCCCGAAGAAGAAGGACGGCGACGACTTCGCGATGGTGACGCCGCTCACCGTCGATATCGACGCGGGCATACGCGGAGCGCTCTCCTACGAGGACCTCAACGAGCGCATCATGGACGTGCGCCGCGCCCTCTACCACGACCTCGGCGTTCCGTTCCCCGGCATCAACCTCGCGCTCGACTCATCCCTCACCGACGGGCGCTACCGGCTTCTCGTCAACGAAGTTCCTGTTTCGGAGGGGCAGCTGCGCAAGGGCTGGGTATTCGCGCTTGAATCATCGGAGAACCTTGCCGCGACCGGAATCGAGTTCGAGACGGGCAAGGAGTTCCTTTCCGGTCACGAGACGCTGTGGGTCAAGGACGAGGAAAAGCCGAAGCTCGACGAGTCCGGCATCAGGTTCCTCTCCATGACGGACGTTCTCACGTTCCACCTCTCCTCGGTCCTGCGCCGCTACGCGCACGAGTTCCTCTCGCTGCAGGAGACGCGGCTTCTGTTCGACCACATGGAGAAGGAGGCTCCCGAGCTGGTGAAGGAGGTCCAGCGCGTCCTTCCCCTCCAGAAAATCACCGACGTGCTTCAGCGCCTCGTCCAGGAGGGCATCTGCATCCGCGACCTCAAGCGCATCACGCAGACGCTCATCGAGTGGGGCCAGAAGGAGAAGGACACGGTGCTCCTGGTCGAATACGTCCGCTCCGCCCTCTCGCGCTACGTATCCTACAAGTTCAGCGGCGGCCAGAACATCATCGCCGCCTACCTGCTCGACCCGTCGCTGGAGGAGAAGATTCGCAAGTCCGTCCGCCAGACCTCCTCCGGCTCCTACCTCGCGATGGATCCGGCGACGGTGCGCTCGATCCTCGCCGTGGTCAAGAAGACGATCGGCGATCTCGCCAAGGTCCCGCAGAAGCCCGTCGTCATCGTCTCGGTCGATATCCGCCGCTACTTCCGCAAGATGATCGAGAAGGACTGGTACGAGCTGCCCGTCCTCTCCTTCCAGGAGCTCAGCCCCGAAATCAACATCCAGCCACTCGGTCGCCTGAAGCTGTAAAACATGAAATTTCTTCTCAAAATCGTCCAGGGCCCGAACGCGGGCGCGGAGATAGCCCTCGTCGAGGGGCTCCGCGTCACGCTCGGTTCCGCCGATTCGTGCGACATCGTTCTGGCGGACCCCACGCTCCCCGCAGAAGTCTGCGCCATCGAGGTCTCGGCGGACTCGGTCGCCCTAACTCCATCCGGCGCCGCGCCGGAGACTCTTGCGCCGTTTCATGTCCGGTCCTTCGGCTCCACCGCCATTGCCGTGGGCCCCGCCGAATCGCCATGGGAACCTCTCGTCTGGGCGCCATCCCCGGAGGCCGCGGCCGACGCGCCCGAAAACGCCGGCGCGGACGATGCCGCGCCCGCTCCGGCGGAGCGGGAGAAGGCCCCGGCCAACGAGGAGGGAGGCGCCGCTCCCGCCGATCATGACGCCCCTGACGCGGAACCGCGCCCCGCCGCCAAGTCGCGCCGTCGCGGTCTCGTCGCCGTCCTGGTCGCCCTGCTGGCCATTCTCCTGCTCGTCTTACTGGGGGCGGCGCTATGGCGCGCCTCCCGCGCGAAGGCCCCCTCTCCCGCCGTCGAGGAGGCCCCGATCGATCCGCGCGCCCGGCTGGAGGGCGTCGCGACGGATTTGGGCCTCGTCGTAGTCGAGACGAACGGCGCGATTCTCGTGCGCGGCGACTTCGCGACGCGCGCGGAGCGCCTCGCGGCGACCGCCGCGCTATACGAGGCGCGTCCGGGAGTGGCGCTTGACCTAGCCGACCGCGACACCCTGCTTTCCGCCGCCTCGGACCTGCTCTCCGCCGCGACCGACGGCGCTCTGGAGGTCCGCGACGTAACGAACCGCGTGGCGGTCCTGGCCGGCCGCGTCTCCGACCCCGCCGTCCTGCGCTCGGCCCTTGAGTCGCTCCGTGCCGATGTCCCGCGCCTCGCGGGCGCGGACACAGCCGCCGTCTTGCTCGACTCCCCGATTCCGGCGGCGCCGCCGCCGTCTGGAGTCACCGCCTCCGCCCCGCGCCCGTCGCAGGCCGCCGCGCGCCGCGCGCCGCCGCGCCTCCCGCTCTGCGGCATACTGCTTCAGCCATATCCGTGCCTCGTCCTTCAGGACGGACGCCGCCTCGCGGTCGGCGCCGAGCTTTCGGGCTACAAGATCGTCGAAATCGCCCCGGACCGCATCAGGGTCCGCGGCGGCGACGAGGAGGTGATCGAATGGACTCCCTGACCGCGCGCTCAGATACCAGTCCCCAGGCCGGCGCCGAAGGTTCGGGCCGCCCGCAGCTGCTCGCGCTGGAGCGCGAGCTCTCAGGGCCGGGCGCGCAGGAGGCGCTCGCGCGCCACGACGCCGTCCTCGTCGGCCTTGAAAGCCGGATCGCCGCCGCCCTCCGCGACGGAGTCTCCCCGGACGACTTCCCGAAAATGGAACAGCTGCGCGACGCCAACGTCGTCGCACGAAAGATTCTCCGCCTCGCCACGCGCGACGGCGAGACGAACAAAAACTAACAACCCAAACAAACAACAACCCAAAACCACAGGAGTAATCCCATGGCAGGCAATGCAGACTACCAGATCAGCGGGATCGATACCAACCACCCGACCACGCTGCCCTCCGTCACGGCCGGAGGCGAAGGTCCGTTCCGCGTGACAAGCGGAACCATCAACCAGTTCATCCACGCCGATGCCGTTTACAACGCGCTTCTCAACGCTGCCGGCATCATGGAGCAGCGCCTCAACGAGTCGCTGACGAACTACCAGGAACACCCGGACGTCCAGGCGAATCTCCAGCAGCTTCAGTATGACCTGCAAGCCTGGAACCTCGCTCTGACGACGATGACGAACATCAACAAGAACATTGGCGACGCAATGAACTCTATTGCGTCGAACTTCCGATAGTAGATGTTCGACCTCGCCCCAGAAGAGGCGCGACTGCTCCTCAACGTCGCCCTTTTGGCGACGGGGCGGAACCGCTTCCAGTCCGCCGCGAAGATCCTCGCGGCGCTGGAGCGGTTTCGTCCCGGGGAGCCGTCCATCCCGGCGGCCTACGCCATCCTCTTCATAAGCATGCGCGATTTTCAGGGTGCCGTGGACTATCTCGACCGCGACGCCCTGCCGCGCTTCCCCGGCGCACCCATGCTGCAGGCGTTCAAGGGCATGGCCCTGCTGCGCATGAACCGGGTCTCAGAGGCGCGCGAGCCACTTCTCGCCGCCGTCAGCCAGACCGCCGATCCCGCGGCGGCCAACCTTGCAAAGGATCTCCTCACATGGAAACCCTAGCCGTCGAAGCAATCCGCGCTTCCCAGTCCGCCACCTCCGCCCAGGCCGCCGCCGTCCGCCGAACCGCCGATTTGTCGGCAGTTTCCTCCCCCGACCCCGCCGCCGTCGCCAAGTTCGAGGCTGCCATGGCCGCCAATGCCCCCGCCGCCGTGAGCCAAAGCGCCGCCGTGAGCCGAAGCGCCGCCGTGAGCCAAAGCGCCGCCGTGAGCCGAAGCGCCGATTCATCGGCAGCGTCCATCCCCTTCGCCTCGCAGGTCTCCGCCGCCTGGCGCTCCGCCCAGGTCAACAACCAGGGCATGCTCCATCGCATCCGCGCCCTTTCCGAACTCAGGAACCGCCACTCCCTTTCCGCCGCCGAAATGGTGGAGCTGCAATACGAGGTCATGAACCTCTCCTTCCAGCAGGAGGTCGTCACCAAGGTCGCCGACAAGACCTCCAACGCCGTCCAGACTCTGATCAAAAATCAGTGATTTTTGATCAGAGACCGTTTAACCGTTTGACCGTTTGACCGTTTAACCGTTTAACCGTTTGACCGTTTGATCGTTTGACTGTCGGAGGATGCATGGCCAAGATCGACAAGTTTGAGGATTTGGAAGCGTGGCGACTTGCACGAGCGCTCACTTTGAAAATCTACACGGCCACTCGCACGGGTGAGTTCGCCAAGGACTTCGGTCTCAAGGATCAAATCCGGCGGGCATCAGTATCGATCGTCTCAAACATCGCCGAAGGCTTCGACCGCAAGTCGAACAAACAGTTCATCCAGTTTCTGGAGATCGCGTCCGGCTCGTCAAGCGAGGTCAAAGCCCAGCTCTATGTCGCACTTGACGTCGGTTACATCTCGCAAGACCAGTTTTCGGATCTTTTTGCCGACGCAAGTCGAGTCGGCCAGATGCTGACCAAACTTTTGCAGTATCTCAGGGCAACCCCCAATCTTCCAACGACGGAGAAAACGACTTCTAGCCCGGAGTGATCTCAACCAAACGAGGAAATTCCCTCCATGAACGCATCTCATTTCATCTCTCCAACATTTCAACGGCCCAACAGCCCAACGGTTAAACGGACCAACGGTTCAACGGTTAAACGAGTCGCGATCCTCGCGGCCCTGGCCGCGACGATCGCGACAGGCTGCGACAAGGAGACGCGCCTCAACTCCAACCTCGAGGAGACGCAGGCGAACCTGATCGTCGCCGCGCTGCTCGACGCCGGCATCTCCGCCCACAAGACAGCCGGCGACGAAGGAACCTGGAATGTCGATGTCGCCGAGTCCCGCTTCGCCGAGGCGGCGAACCTGCTCGACAAGAAGGGCCTTCCGCGACGCGCCTACAACGGCGTCGGGGAGGTGTTCAAGAAGAGCGGCATGGTCTCCTCTCCCTCCGAGGAGCGCATCCGCTTCATGGACGCCCTCGCTCAGGACCTGGCGCGCACGATCTCTGGCATCGACGGCGTCCTCGACGCGCGCGTCCACATTGTCCTGCCCGAGAACGACCCCTTTGCCCGCAACGCCCTGCCGTCCTCAGCCGCCGTCGCCATCCGCTCCCGCTACGACGCCGACATCACCGACTACATCCCCTCCATCAAGGGCCTTGTCAAGAACGCCATCGAGGGCCTCTCCTTCGAGAAGATCTCCGTCACGGTGTTCCAGGATCCGCCCCCAGCCAGAAAGTAATGGACGCCGACGACCGCCAGCTTCTGCTAACTACCGCGTGGATGTTCCTCCGCCATGGCCAGCCCTCGCGCGCCCGCGCGCTGTGCGAGGCCATTCTGGAGGACGATCCGCGCGACGGCACTGCCGCGGCCGCCCTCGCCCAGATTCTCCTAGACGCCGGAGAGCCCGCCGCCGCGCTCGAAACCCTCCGCGCCGGCGACTTCCCGCCCGAACTCGCGCACGCCGAGGCCCTGCTTGAAACCCGCGCCCTGCTCGCGCTTGGCAAGAAGTCCGAATCCGCCGCCCGCTGGCGCCGCCACCTTGAAGCCCGCAAGGGCTCCGCACGCTCATGGGTGAATGCATGAACGATTCCGACATCAGCCTGGCCGACGCCCGCGCGCTCGTCGCCTCCCCTATCTGGCCGCGCATCCGCGCATTTCTCTGGGACTTCGCGTCGCAAATCGACGAAGGCCGGTTCGAGGAGGCGGGCGTCGCGCAAAGTCAGCAAAGCCAGCAAGACGAAAAAAACTCGCTGACTTTGCGTGAGAGAAACTCCCCCCGCGTCCGTTCGTGGGTTTTGCGGAACCTCGGCGTCGCCCCGGTCTTCCACGCCTTTCCCGCCACCGATGGCTCGCGCCTCCTCCTGCTCTCCAGCGAGGACTACGGGCGGCTCGCGATGTTTCTCGGAGTCGTCGCATTCGCCCGGGCCTTGCGCCTCGTGACCCTCGGAGCCGAAGTCCGCGCCCTGAAGTCGGCCATTCCGGACTATCGCGAAACTCTGTCCTTCTCGGCCTATTTCCACCGGTTCGCCGCGCTGTTCGAGCGCTTCGCGCCAGAGGGCGCGTCCGCGAACCCGGCCGCCGTGGCGGCGGCCGGCCACGGCGTGCTCGCGGCGGCGCTCTCATCTCTTCCCGCTCCTCTGCTCCTGCGCCAGCGCCTGCGCTTCCCCGCCGGCTCGCCAGCGGACGTCGCGCTCGGCGGGGCGAGCGCTCCGAGCGATCATCAGGCGGAGGCTGCGCAGGCCGCGCTCCTCGCCCTCAAACTCTCCAACCCGCAGGAGTATTCGCTATGCTTCTCATAGACAAACCGAATTTCAAACTCCGCTCCTCCGGCCGCCTCGTGAAGGCGGAGGAGGTCGCCGCCGTCTCATCCGCCGCCGAGGCTCTAGCCGCCGCCGAGGCGGAGGCCGCGCGAATCCGCGAGGAGGCAAAGGCCGCCTTCGAGGCCGAGAAGAAGCGCGGCTACGACGAGGGGCTTCGGAACGGCAAGATGGAGATCGCCATGCAGAAGCTCGACCAGGTCGATCAGTCCGTCGCCTTCATGGAGGGCGTCGAGCGAAAGATGGCCGACGTCGTCATGAAGGCCCTGCGCTCGTTCGTCGTCGAGGTCGGCGACAAGGAGCTCGTTCTCCAGGTCGTGCGCAAGACGATGAACGCCGTCATCCGCACCCAGCGGCAGGTCGTGCTGAAGGTCGCGCCCGAGATGGTCGAGACTGTTCGCGCCCACATCGCGGAGCTTCGCGTCGCCTATCCGACAGTCGAGTCGTTCGACGTCGTCGAGGATTCGCGCCTCAAGGGCGCGGCGTGCATTCTTGAAACCGAGGCCGGAGTCGCCGACGGCTCCGTCGAAACACAGCTTGCCGCGATCGAGAAATCGCTCAAAAAGCACATCGCCGGCGGCCAGTCCTGATGTCGATCCGCGACGACAGCAGCCGACATGGCGCGGAAGGCCGGGGAATGACGAGTTCCGCACACGCCTTGAGGACACAGGGCGCGATCGCCGCGACGAGGGTGCGGGCTGTAGTGACGGCGTGACGAACCGCCACATTCGCAATTTGACGAAAGGAACACGATGACATCCGTTTTCGACTACATACCATCGGTTCTCGACCGCGCGGTCGAGGACGCGCAGCCCATTGACGTCAAGGGCAAGGTGATCCAGGTCGTGGGAACGATCATCAAGGCCTCAGTGCCGGGCGTCAAGGTCGGCGAGGTCTGCATCCTTCGCAACCCGTGGGACGGCTCCGAGGTGCAGTCCGAGGTCGTCGGCTTCACGAAGGAGGCGGTCCTACTCACCGCTTTGGGCGCAATGATTGGCATAAGCGGGGAGACGGAGGTGATTCCCACTCGTCGCGTCCAGATGGTGCCTGTCGGCAAGAACCTGCTCGGCCGCGTCCTAGACGGCCTTGGCCGCCCGCTCGACGCCGAGGCCAAAGGCCCGCTGCGCCCCGACGGATACTACCCGGTCTATGCGCCGCCGCCCTCTCCGCTTGAGCGCCGCATCATCTCAAAGCCCATTTCGCTCGGCGTCCGCGCCATCGACGGCCTCCTCACCTGCGGCGAGGGGCAGCGCATGGGCATCTTCGCCGCCGCAGGCGGCGGCAAATCGACGCTTCTGGCGCAGATCATCCGCAACACCGAGGCGGAGGTTACCGTGCTGGCGCTCATCGGCGAGCGCGGACGCGAAGTGCGCGAGTTCATCGAGAAGGACCTCGGTCCCGAGGGCATGAAGCGCGCGGTCCTCGTCATCTCCACCTCCGACCGCTCCTCCATGGAGCGCCTAAAGGCTGCATACGTCGCTACGGCCATCGCTGAGAGTTTCCGCGACAAGGGAATGAAGGTGCTGCTGATGATGGACAGCGTCACGCGCTTCGGACGCGCCCAGCGCGAGATCGGACTCGCCGCCGGCGAGCCTCCGACGCGCCGCGGATTCCCGCCGAGTGTCTTCTCGGAGCTTCCCAAGCTCATGGAGAGGGCCGGCAACTCCTCGAAGGGTTCAATCACCGCGCTCTACACCGTCCTCGTCGAGGGCGACGACATGACCGAGCCCATCGCCGACGAAACCCGCTCAATCCTCGACGGCCACATCATCCTCTCGCGCAAGCTCGCGCAGCAAAACCACTATCCGGCGATCGACATCCTCGCCTCCATTTCCCGCTGCCAGAGCGCCATCATCCCAAAGGACCACAAGGTCGCCGCCGCCAAGCTCCGTGCGCTTCTGGCCAAATACGCCGAGGTCGAGCTGCTCCTCAAGATCGGCGAATACCAGAAGGGATCCGACCCCGAGACCGACGAGGCCATCGCCAAGAACCCCGCCGTCAACGCCTACCTCAAGCAGGCCCTCGACGAACGGCCGACATACGAGGAGTCGATCCGCAAGCTGAAGGAGGCGGTGAGCTAGCATGCCCTACCTCCTCCAGCCCATGATCCGCATCCGCCAGCGGCGCGAAGACGCCGCCGGCGCGGCGCTCGTCGCCGCGCGCGTCGAGGAGCGGGCGGCCGCGAAGACGCTGGAGGAGCGCAGGGAGGAACTTGCCGAATACGAGCGCACCAAGGAGGAGCGCCGCGACCGCGTTTACGACGCCGTGATGGGCCGACCCTGCACGATGGACGACCTCGACAAGGCCCGCGAGGGCGTCGCCCGCATCGACGAGGAGGGCATCCTCAAGGCCGACAACGTCACGCGCGCCGAAGGCGTCCTGCACGAGAAGGAGGAGGCGTCCGCCGCCGCCCAGTCCGCGCTCAACCTCGCCATCAAGGAGCGCATGAAGATCGAGGAGCACCGCCAGCAGTGGGTCGAGGAGGACCGCAAGGAGCAGGAGCGCATCGCCGATTTCGAGCTTGAGGACTTTACGGGGAGGAAGCAAGATGATTGACCCGATTTCCACGATTCGAACGGACGATCCGTCCCTTTCCGACGGTTCCCGGGATTGGTATTATCCCTCCGCCGTCGCGCATTTCCGCCAGTCCCTCGACCTCCACGAGAAGTCGCCCAACGAAACAGCCTCCGCTCCGCACGTCGCCCCGTCTCTCGTCTCGCGTTTCGCGTCAATGGTGGAATCCGCTCCTGCGTCTCCCGCCCCCGCCCCCACGCCTCCCGCTTCCA
>DJYI01000106.1 GCA_002448475.1 Verrucomicrobia bacterium UBA6982 | reverse complement strand
ATGGACAGTTTCTGGTCGCGCCCGACGGGACAATGGCGCTTTCGTTTCATGGCTCGGCTGTGGTAGAATCCGCGCCATGACCTTCTTTGCCAAGCTCGACAGCGATATTCCGCGATAGGGAATGGACGACAAAAGGAAAGCGCAATGATCCTCTACTTCACTGGAACAGGCAATCGCTTCGCCGACGGCCATGCCCGCATCCGGAACCGTGCCCATTGCGCGCACTGCATGGACTGCGTCCAGTTCTGCCCGCGCCAGGCGATGACGATCCGCGGCCACCGCGTCCGTCCCGAGCTTCAAAACCGCCATCCCGGCGTGACGGCCCCCGATCTTTTCTCATGAGCGCCCAAAGACTCTCAGCGACATCTGGCGCGACGCTTGCCGTATTCGTCGTGATCGTATGGAGCGCGACCTTCGTCAACACGAAGGCGCTGCTTGCGGATTTCTCGGCGCTGGAGATCCTCGGCATCCGTTTCGCCATGGCGTGGGTCGCGCTATGGGCGATCCACCCTCACGGAATGGGACCGCTGCGCGTCCGCGACGAAGCGCTCTTCGCCGCCGCCGGACTTGCCGGAGCGACGGCGTACCAGATGCTTGAAAACGTCGCGATCCATTTCACGAACGCCTCCAACGTGAGCATCCTCGTGGCGACTGCGCCGCTTTTCGCGGCCGTCATGTCGCGGCTCCTGCTCGGCGAGCGGACGTTCACCCCCCGCTTCCTAATCGGCTGCGCGCTGGCGCTCGGCGGCGTGGCGCTTGTCTCGCTTGGCGGCGCAAGGACCTTCCATTTCCGTCCGATCGGCGATGCGCTTGCGCTCGGGGCGGCCCTGAGCTGGGGCGTCTATTCCGCTACCGTCACGGTCGTGAACCGCGGCGGCTGGCATCCCGTCGCCGCAATCCGCAGGGCCTTCTTCTGGGCGCTCGCCTTCATGTTCCCGCTCCTGATCTTCGCCCTGGCGATGCCGGAGACGGCGCGCGGCATGTCCTGCTCCGTCGATCTCTCCCGCGCCGGGAACGCCGCGCGCTTCGTCCGTCTCCCGAACCTCGCCAATCTCGCCTTCCTTGGACTTTTCGCGAGCGCGGCATGCTTCGTCGCCTGGAACAAGGCCTGCGAACGTCTCGGGACGGTTCGCTGCTCGCTCGGGCTCTACTTGATACCGGTCATCGCCTTTCTCATCGCCCACGTCTTCCTCGGCGAGACCCTGCCCGCCGCAGGCGTCGTCGGGGCCGGCCTCGTCCTCGCCGGCGTCGCCGTCGCGGGGTCGGCCAAAAGCCAACATCGTCAAGATACATCTTGCAACCCATTCAGACAGGAGAACAACAACCCATGAAGACACTGCTCGTCAACGGAAGCCCGCGCAAGGACGGCAACACGGCCGTCGCGCTGAATGAAATCGCAAAGACCCTTGAGGCCGAGGGTGTGGAGGCCGAGACCTTCTGGATTGGCGTGAAGCCCGTGCGCGGCTGCATGGCCTGCGGCAAATGCCGCGAAGGCGTCGGCAAGTGCGTCTTTGGCGACGATGCCGCCAACGACCTCGCGGCGAAGATGGCCGGGGCCGATGCCGTGGTCATCGGCTCGCCGGTCTACTACGGACAGCCCAACGGCGCGCTGCTCGCGCTTCTCCAGCGCGCGCTCTTCTCAAACCCCGACTCGGTTCACGGCAAGCCCGTCGCGACGGTCGCCATCTGCCGGCGCGGAGGCGCCTCGGCGGCCTTCCAGTGCCTCAACCTGCCCTTCCAGATGCTCAGCTGCAATGTCGTCGGGTCGCAATACTGGAACATCGCCTACGGGCGCACGGCAGGCGAGGCGGCGCAGGACCTTGAGGGGATGCAGACGATGCGCACGCTCGCCCGCAACCTGGCCTGGCTCCTGAAGAACATCGCCGCCGGCGCCGTCCCGCGCCCGGAAGCGGAGCCGTGGCAGCCCATGCACTTCATCAGATAATCTATGGACAAGTTCGACGAACGGAAGGTCTTCGACACCATTCCGGAACAGTTCGACCGGTGGCGGCTCAAGTACACGCCGGAGTTGTTCGCGTTCCTCGTTTCGCGCTGTTCTCTGGGGAAGGGGACCCGTTGTCTGGAGATAGGCCCGGGAACAGGCCAGGCCACCGATTTCGCGTTGGACGCGGGTTGCGACTATACGGCCATCGAACTCGGTTCCAACTTCGCCGAAGTGCTCCGCAGGAAATACGGGACCCGACCGAATTTCAAGCTCATCAACGAAGATTTCGAACGCTTCCCCTTCCCTGCCCAGAGCTTCGATTTCGTCTATTCCGCCGCAACAATCCAGTGGATCGACCCGACAGTCGCCTTCTCCAAGTGCTTCGACATCCTAAAGCCCGGCGGCCATCTCGCGATGTTCTTTCTGCACGGGGACTACCAGACGCCGAACCCCGCGCTCCACGCCGACATCCAGAAGGTCTATGACGAGCACTACCACACCGAAGCCCCCTACAAGCGGCGCTTCCCGTATCTGGACGCCACCAAATACGGCTTTGAGTCCGAGGAGCGCTTTTCGTTCCCGTCGGCGCGCAGCTACACCGCCGACGAATACGTCGAATACATCCACACCCATTCCGACCACATCATGCTCCGCGAGGACTGCAAGGAAGCCTTTTACGGAGGCATTCGCGACGCCATCGTCCGCCACGGGAACAAGATCGAGTTCCGCGACGAATTCGTGCTTTATCTGTGTCGCAAACCATCCAACCGTTTGGATGACGGCACACTTTCCATCAAAAAGAGGAAAACATAAATGAAGAACGCAAAGACATCCCTGGCCGACGTAATCGCCGCCGCAGCGCTAACGGCCCTGCTGTCCGGATGCGCGCACCTGGACACGGCAAAGTGCGACAGCGGGTTCGTCCCGCTCGCCGAAGCCGTGCCCGACGCCATCATGGAAATCCGCTACTACTCGACCTACAACTTCGTAGGCGACCGCATCGACGGCTACGAGCGCCCCGTCGCGTATCTCACAAAGGAGGCCGCGGCCGCGCTCAAGGCGGCGAGCGACGAGTGCGTCAGGCGCGGCTACCGCCTGAAGATCTACGACGCCTACCGTCCGCAGCGCGCGGTCTCGCACTTCATGCGCTGGGCGAAGGACGTCGGCGACACCCGGATGAGGGCGCCGTTCTACGCGAACCTCGACAAGTCCGTCCTCTTCGAGCAGGGCTACATCGCGGAGAAGTCGGGCCACAGCCGTGGCAGCACCGTGGACCTGACGCTCTTCGACATGAAGACCGGCAAAGAGGTGGACATGGGCGGCACCTTC
>DJYI01000048.1:23191-23450 GCA_002448475.1 Verrucomicrobia bacterium UBA6982 | reverse complement strand
GCGCGGCGGACGGTGCGGTGCGCGTGGCGGAGAGCGCCTCGCGCGCCTCGCGCAGCGCGGCGCGGGCCCGGCGGTATTCGCGGCCGCTGTCGGCGGCCGCCCGGCGCGCCTCGCGGAGCCGCGCCGCGGCGTCGCGGACGTCGATGCGGATCGTCGTCGTCCCGCTGCGCGAGTCGATTCGGTAGGCGCCGCCGCCCGCGGCGCGCCGTAGCGCCTCGGCCGCCTTCGCCGCCGGGGTCGGACCCCGCGCGGCGGACGG
>DJYI01000048.1:0-23118 GCA_002448475.1 Verrucomicrobia bacterium UBA6982 | reverse complement strand
GCGGTGCGCGCGGCGGAACGCGCAACGCCGTCGCCGCCGCGTCCGCGGGAGGCCGCTCCCGCCTTCTTGCGCGGCAGGAAGCGCCCGTCCGGCCCGCGCGGCGGCGAAGCCGGCCCCCTCCCTGAGGGGGCTGCCGAGCGAAGCGAGGCAGGGGGAGTCTTCTTCCGCAACGCCCGCGGCGGCTTCGTCCGCCCCGTCGGTACGGGGATGTCCTCCGCCGCGGCGACCGCTTCGCGGATCGCGCGCATCGACGCGCCCCCGCACACCGGGCATTCGCCCGGGTCGGCCTCGAACTTCGTGTGGCAGAGTTCGCACTCCGCCACGTAGGTGCGCGAGGCGCTCACGCCAGGTCCTCCAGGAAGAGCGGCTTCGCAAGGATCGTCGCGCCGCGCGTCCGCGCGGGCGCCGATCCTGCATCGGCCGGGTCTCGTGGCTCCGCCGCCCGGGAACCGGCGAGGGATCCACTCTCTGCGATCTCTGCGCTCTCTGCGTGAGATTCAATCTCTGCGGTCTCTGCGTGATCAAGAAGCAGCACCGCCGGCCGGATCGCCCCGAACACGCCCCTCCCGCGGAACGTCGTCACGGTCCACGCGGTGCGGCCGCCGCGCACGGGCACGGCCTCGCACCCCGTCTCCGCGTGCTCGTGGCCGTGGATGAAATGCCGAATGCGGAACGCTGAATGCTGAATGTTTCCGTCTTCGCCGTCTGGAACGGCGTCGGAGACGCCTTCGAACGCCGGCGCAGCCGGCTTCGAACCTGCGAACGGCGCCGCAGGCGCCTTCCAACCGGACACGATCTCCCCGATGCGGTCCAGCGCGTCCGCGAGATCGTCGAGCCCGACGTCGCAGAACAGCGACGCGCGGTTGGGGATCTTGCGGCGCGCGGAGGAGAGGCGGCACCAGGCGAAGTCGCGGTCGCATTCGGGCGAGCCGAGGTCGGCGAGGGTCTTCAGACGCGGCAGCAGGTCCGCGTGCGGGACGGCTCCGTGCGCGAGGAGCGCGCCCTCCGCCTCCCCGCGGAGGAGGACCGCCGCGGGCGAGCCGAGGACGAACTCGATCCACGTCCGCGCGACCTCGCGCTCCGGGTCGTGCGGCGGCAGCGCGCCGAGCTCCTCCGCCCATTCGGCCGGCTCGACCGCCGAGGCGAACCGCCGCGTGGCGGGGTTCCACGAGAGCCCCAGGTCGTGGTCGCCGCGGACGAAGACGAGGCGCGCGTCCTTCCGCGCCGGGTCGAGCCCGCGCGCGAGCCGCATCAGGAACGCGGCGCAGCCAGCCGAGTCGCGGCCGCGGTCGATCGCGTCGCCGAGCACGATCAGGAACGCCCCGCGCCCGCTCTCCGCGGCCTTCGCGCGCACCGCGTCCACCGCGGCGACGAGCGCCGGCAGGTCGCCGTGCGCGTCGCCGACGGCGGCGTAGAGGAAGCGTTCGGGCTGGAAGGGCAGGACGGTCACGGCATCAGTCTACCCGCGCCCGCGCCGGTTTTCACCCCCGCGTGTCGCGGCACGGGAAAAAAACATGCCGCGGCTCTTCGCCGCGGCATGGTCATGGACGTTCCCCGCGCGTCTCAGCCGACCCGGATGTCTCCGTTGAGGAGCGGGAGCAGGGATGCGTCCACGGGGAGGCCGCCGCGAACGCGGACGACGTCGCCCGGGGCGAACGCCCGGTTCCACTGCTCCGTCAGGAGCTGGTTCCGGGCGAGGCCGTCCACGCAGACGGGATGGCGGGCCAGTGTCTCCGCGACCCACGCGGGGCCGTCGACGTCTCGCTCGGCCGGCTTGCGGCGGGCGAGCTCCCGCTTGAGCGCCCGGAGGCACTCCTCGGGCGTCGTGTGGACCTTCTTCACGCCGTAGCGCTCCGCGAGGAACTTCGCGTGGCGCATGGACGGGACGTCCGGGTCGATGCCGAGCACGATGCGCTTGCCTCTGGCGAGGTTCTCCGCCAGCTCCATCCGTGTCGTGAGCGCGTAGGGCTTGTCGTAGACACCTGGTTCCGTGGCCTGCTTCGGAATCCAGAAGAGGATGTAGTCGCAGGCGCGGAGGCCGTGCGTCTCCCACTCGACCTGCGGGCGGTGCTTGAGGTGCTTTCCTCGCGGGTTGAGCCACGAGATTCCCTCGAGCCCCACCTTCTCGGCGAGCTTCGGGACGGACTTCTGCCACTCCCGATGGATTCAACCGCCAATTTGCGAATCCGGCTCGGCGCGCGGCGCGAGGGCGCCGCGCGCGACATCACGACCGAATCGACAGAATCGACCGAGTCGCGCTTCGGCGGCCTGGGGCGCGCGAAGCGGAAGGAGGCCGTCTCGGTCGAGTCGGTCGCTCGGTCGAGTCGGTCGAAAGGCCGGGGAAGGGGGCGGCTTCCCCCGCAGGGCGGCGGGTCGACGATATCGACGACATCGACGATATCGACGACGTCGACGACCCGCGCACGGAAGGCCGAAGGCGAAGAGTGCGACCGGATTCAGGACCGCCCGCGCGCGCACGACTTCCAGAGGCGCCCTGTGCGCCTTGCGGCGAAGGGTAGTCGATGTTGTCGACGTCGTCGGATCGTCGAAGGCCGATCAGGGTGCGGCCGGCCGCGCTGCGGGGCGCTACGCCTGCTTCCCCGTCCAGATGCGGAACTGCTCGGGCTTGAGTCCGAAGTGGCGGACGAGACGGACGAAGAGGCCGTCGTCCTTGAGGAAGTTCTCCTTGTAGCCGTCACGTCTGTCGGCCCGGAGGTCGTTCTTCGGTCCCAGATACCCCGACGCGTCGCGAAGACGAGTGCGAGAACCCCGCCGAACGCAGCCCGCCCGGTCCGGGCGAAGCCCAGGGGAGAGCCCGTGTCAACGAGAAAGCGTCCCTCCGGGAGCGCGACGAGTACGTGCCCGTCGAACGTTCCGATTGCGTAGTTCATGAGAGGTTCAGCGTCCTTCGGGGGCCTCCCCCCGGAACTCCAGATCACCGAACATACTGTGTCGCGGAGTTCCGCAAATGCGGACCGAAGAAGCCGATTAGAATCTTCCGATTGGCATCGTCGAAGGCAAAGTAGGCCCGAATCAACTTTGCCTCCTTGTTGTGGCTGGCCGATTTGATATGGAGCCAGAAGTCGAAATTCCTTCCTTCATGGATCAGTCGCCTTTCCTTCCGTACGGCGGGTATGTTCTTCGTTGTTTCCGACTCGTCCGCATAGCAGAAGCGGGTCTTTTCTCCGAACTGCAGTCCGATGTTTCCCCCGGCGTTCTTTCCGTACCGCAAGTCGTACAGCGTGGAATCCATCGCCCGCAGAATGTCGCAGGCCGTTCCGATGTCCCGCTGCCCGTTGTCCTCCCGTGCCGATTTCAACGCGCTGGGAAGAATGACGAGGTGGGGAAGAAAGTCCTTTGCCCAGAGGAGCGTTTCTTCGAGCGAATGGGGCAAGGCTCGAATCGTCTTCGGAGGTTCGGGCGTTCCCATTTCTTTTCGGAGGCTGCCGACCACCGCGGTAAGATCTCCGACTTGTGCGGTCAGCCTCGCGACCTCGTTCGCGTTCTTGTTCGCTTCTTCCTGTGCCGCGTCTCTCTCGGCCTGGAGGTCTCTCGCCTCCGTTCTGGACTTCCTGAGAAGCTCGTTCAGGTGTGAGACCGTGTTCTCTCCCGCCGACTGCGCCTCGTCCCGGACGTTCTTCGAACGCCGCTGGCGAAGCTCCCACTGCGACATGTCGACGTCCTCGACGTCCGTCCTCCATCCAGGTTCCTGGATGCGGAAGAACTGGAAGATTCCCCGCAGGACCAATGCTCGGTACTCGGTTCCTCCGAATGTCCTGATGCGATATTTCGGGTTGTGGGCTTCGAAGGGGGAGTATCGCGGAATGGGGAAGAACACGCGGCAGACAAGTCCGGAGAAGTTCTCGTGGACGTTGAACCCTGGAATCGTTTCGGAAAGACCCTTCTCAAGCCTCTCCGTTCGACGCAGGATCCAGACATGGGCCTTGCTTTCCAGTTCCTTCGCCAGAATGCGGGCTTCCGTCTCGGCCCGCCGGGAGTCGCTCATGAACGCGACAAGGCAGATCGGCCGGAAAGGGTCTCGCAACCGATCGATGAATTCAATCACGGAAGATTCGTCGTGCGCCCGGAACGGCTTGCCGGAGAGAGGGTAGGAGAGAGTTGCTTCGGACATCTGCGCCGACGAGCGGATCCACGGCCAGAACGATGGAACGATGTCGGGCGTTTCAAGAAGCCGCCTGACGAGGGACGAAACCACGGCGATTCGTTCCGGAGGGTTGAAGAACCCAAGGAAGGGATCCAGGACGAGCCCGGAGGAGTACGCGAAACGAACGCCCTCGAACATCGGATTTGACTTCGCGGCCTCGATGCAGACGTCCTCGACAAGGCTTCGGTCGGAACCATTTTCGGCCAGTTCGCTTCGAAGTCTGCGCTCGCATCGCACGGCATGCGAGAGGAGCTTGCCCGTTTCAAGATACTTCGCGAGAAAAGCGCCGCCCTTGTTCTCGGCTTCGACCTGTTCGACCTGTACGTTGTCCCGGCATCGGAAGAGGTCGAAGGGAATTTCGTCGGAAAACATCTTCCGTCCCCCTTCCGAAACGAAGAGCTCGTCCTTCAGCCACTCCCACATGACGCGCTGCACGCGCCGGAACAGGAGATTCTGCGGCTCGTGCTTGGCGCTCTTGATCAGGAACTGGGTCGCGTACTGGGACTGTTGGGGATTCATCGGGATCCGTCCTTCTTTGAGAGATGAACGAAGTCAGACAACGATTCTACCATGCCCCTGAGGCAAAGGCAAATCCGACGAGGGTCGTCACTTCGGGGGCCTGTCCCCGATTGGTCTGTCCTTGGTCGGTCTCTCCTTCGTGATGCGGGGTCACGTGTTCAAGATTGTTCGTGCCTGGGCCAGGACCGCATGCCAGTGGTAGTTCGGCTGGAGCAGGCAGCGATCGTCCAGCCACAGTCCCGCGCGGGGTTCCGCCGGATCGTCGTCGATGGTCAGGAGAACGTCTTCCCCGCCCGCCGGCGGTTTCGCCCTCAGGACGAACCGCATGGGATCGAAAGGCGCTTCTTCGTCCGGATCGGCGTCGTTGTCCCCGTCGTAGTATTCGTCGCAATCTTCCTCGTCCCGTTCCAGCTCGATCGTTTCGAAGGAGACCGTTTCGACGCCCAGGTCTTCCGCGACGGACCGCAGAAATTCGTCGCGACGGAGCTTCAAAGCCAGCCAGACGCTGAAACAGACGCCCCGTTCGGCATACCAGCACCCGGATTTGGCGTCTCCGTCGAAAGCCGGGAAACGGCCCTCTTCAAACGTGGAGATTTCGTTCCGGAAGCATTCCAGGAACGCGGACGCCTGGCCTTCGTCCAGAATTCGGATCGCGGGACCCGAGCGCCAGTCGACGTCCGGAACGGCCGCCGCGAACGCATCGGACTGGAGCCTTCCGGTCCGGTCGGGATCGTTCGAGAACAACATCTGGAAATTGGCGACTCCGAGATCGTCAGGCCCCTTGGGGTCGTTGCATCCGTCAACGGGATGGAATCGGGGAATGCCCGCGGCGACTATGCCGTCCGAACCGGTCCCCATGCGGCAGACGAACACGATGTCACGCGGCCTCGTCGCTTCGAACAGTCCGGGGACCGCCCAGATGTTCCGGGGAAACGGATTGTCGTTCCGGAAGTTCCATTCCACCAGGCCGGACGGCGTGCGGAACGGCGCCGTGGCGGGGTCCCAGCGCAAGACGAGAAGCCGCGGCGGCCTTTTCCGGGCTTCCTCCGCGGCCTTCCATTTCGCTTCCCGGGCTTCGCGAGCCTCCCGTTCTTCCCGTTTCCTCCGTTCTTCGTCGGCCAATGCCCGCTTCGCCTCCGGCGTCTCCGCGAAACCGGGTTGCCGCTCCATGAGGAAGCGCCAATCGTTCGCGTTCATCTGATCGACGTGGAGGTTCTTTTCCGCGAAGCGGGGATGCTCCGCGAGAAGCCGGGCCCATTCGTGTCCGGAGAGTTTCATCCAGGGGCACCGGTCTATCCAGTCCTGGTCGTCCCCTTCGTGCCGGGGACACTTGTTCCCGAATTGATCGTCTTCAAGAAGGAGCGCTCTGGCCAGTTCTTTCAGACCGAAACGGCTCTTCATCATTCCGGCGAAGCAGGCTTCCCCTTTCGTCATCGTCCATCGGCATTCGTCCGCGATTCCGGGATTCTCCAGAATCTTGGCCAGCCAGTCGGAACCCGACAGGCCAAGCCACGGGCATCCGCCCTTGATATCGTTCGATTGTTCGTCCGTTGCCATGTTGTTTCCCGTTGTTGAATCATCGATTACCGGTCCACGCCCCCAGGGTGTCATGCGAACAGTTCGGGATGGGTTCCACGGATGGATCGGTGGCTTTCCGGGTCGGCGCGGGAGGGTGCCACGATCAAGTGGTCGAGAAGGCGGATTTGCGCGATCTCGCCCAATTCGACGAGTCGGCGCGTGAAGTCGAGGTCGCCTTTGCTTGGTTCAAGATCGCCGGAGGGGTGGTTGTGCGCGACCATGACGGCGCTGGCTCCCCACTTGAGCGCTTCCTTGAACACATCGCGCGCGAAGGCCGGCGCGGAATCGGACGTACCGCGCGAGATGCGGATGGGCGTCCGGAGAGGGTGCAGCCGCACGTCGAGAAGCAGCGCGTAGAGTTCCTCTTTCTCATCGCCGGGGGCGAACGCGCCCTTGAACACCTTGTAGGCCGCCTCGGGGGTGTCGACCAGACGCGAGCGAACCTCTTCCGGCGTCATTCGCGACCAGCGGCGCCCGAGCTCGAAGGCGGCGGCGAGTTCGAGGCACTTGACGTGCCCGATGCCCCGGATGGGCCGTTCGGGATTCGCCGCGTTCCATTCCGCAATGCGCAGCTCCAGCGTCCGGCAGTCGCACGCCATGAGCTGCTTCACGCTGCCGAAAGCGTCGATGAGCCGTCGCGCGAGCGCGTATACGTCCATGCCTTCGGTGCCGGTCTTGAGGATAATCGCCAGCAGCGCCGCGTCCGGCACGTAGGACGGGTCCGCCGCCCGTTCCAGCAGCTCGCGAGGCTTCAGGTCGTCTGCCAGCCCTGCAAAACGGCGGTCGGATTCCGTCACGCTCCGGCCCCCCTGAGTTTCTCGCACGCCGCCAGCATCGCCTCAACCTTCGCCACGATCCTCTTCTGCTCAGCAAGGGGTGGAAGCGCCAGGACGAACTTCGCAAATTTATCTATCCATTGCCGAGAGTGTGTACTTGGTGTGTAACGAGTATTCTTAATTGCAAAAAACAGGTACCTCATATCGATAAAGTCGCGACAAAACGGCTCGAGTATCTTCATCGCGGAAGACTTGACCTTGAACTCGAAGTCTATCCACTGCGTTGATGTCGTAAAATCATCAAATATGATGACAGGCTTCGCTTTTGTGGCCACAAAATGGCCATCCTCCTCATTGGTGTATCCAAGAATGAACGATTGCCCGGCCGTCAGCACGGGAGTACTGTACCGATTACTGTATTCCTCGCACTTCACAATGAAATTGTCTGGGCGGAGATAGTTCAAAACATCGCCAAATCTGCACCATGCCCATCCCTTCGGCAAATCGAACGGTTTTTCTTCATCGGCAATCGGTGGAAGAGGCTTTTCTTTCTTGATCGCCTTCGCTTTGACGAGTTTTTCCTTTTCGTCGCGAATCCTGGCAAGCAGTTCCTCCGCCGGTTCGTCATTGGGGTCTTGCACGACGAGCTTGCCGCGGATAGCGAGATCAAGAATCTTTGCAGAAATGCACGTGACAATCTTTTCATATGACATGGATTTCAAATCCACAGATGAGACGCCATCCTCATTGACAACGCGTTCCAAAGAGCGAATTTCATTAACAGCGGATACGATTAACGAAATTCTCTCAGAAACTGTTGAAATCGTATCTGCGAGGGTATAGTCGTCGGGCGTGACGGTGTCGTCCTTGAGCCACTTGAAGTCGAGGTTCGTCTTCGGGCGGGCGAGGATTTCCTCGTAGGTGAACTTGCGCCAGCGCCCCTCGGGGTTTGACTCGCTCCAAGTCTCCGTGCGCTTGTAGCGGTTTTCGGGGTTGTAGCAGTCGATGAAGTCCTGAAGGTCGCTCTTCTTGAGCGGATTCTGCTTGAGCGTGTGATGGACGTTCGTCCGGTAGTCGTAGACCCAGACCTCACGCGTCTGCGCCGTCTTCGCGGCCGGACGGGCATCGAAGAAGAGAACATTCGCCTTGACGCCCTGGGCGTAGAAGACGCCGGTCGGAAGCCGCAGGATCGTGTGAAGATCCATCGTCTCCATCAGCTTGCGCCGGACCGTCTCACCCGCGCCTCCCTCGAAGAGCACGTTGTCGGGCAGGACGACGGCGGCGCGACCGGTCGTCTTGAGAATCGTATGGATGTGCTGGACGAAGTTGAGCTGCTTGTTGCTCGTCGTTGCCCAGAAGTCCTGCCGGTTGTAGATGATCCGCTCCTTCTCCTCCTCGCCCTCGTCGTTGGTGATGGTTTGCGCGGTTTTCTTGCCGAACGGGGGATTCGTGATCACGTAGTCGAAGCGTGCGCCCGTATCGGCAATCAGCGCATCAGCGAGTGAAATGGAGGCCTGCCCGTCCAGTTCGCCGATGTTGTGGAGATACATGTTCATCAGGCAGAGGCGGCGCGTCGTCGGCACAATTTCGTTGCCGAAGAAGGTTTCGCGTTTCAGGACGCGCTTCTGATCGATGTTCAGTTCGGCTCCGTGGTTTTTCACGATCCAGGCGTAGGCTTTGAGGAAAAAGCCGCCCGTGCCGCATGCGGGGTCGCAGATTGTCTTGCCCGGTTCAGGCCGGACGCATTCCACAATCGCCTCGATAAGTGCGCGGGGTGTGAAATACTGTCCGGCGCCGGACTTCTTGTCCGAGGCGGTCTTTTCCAGTATTTCCTCGTAGAGGTTGCCCTTCAGGTCCGAGTCAAGTCCCGTCCAGGTCTGCTGGTCGATCATCGAGACGATCTGCGCGAGCGTCGCGGGCTTGTTGATGCTGCTCTTCGCCTGGTAGAAAATCTGCCCGACCATGCCGGGCTGCTTGGCGAGATTGTTGAGAAGCTCGGTGTAGAATTCGCCCAGCTCGCTTCCTGATTTCGTGCGCAGGACAGGCCAGGAGTATGCCGCAGGAATCTCCTTTCCGAGCTCATCGGCCATCTTCAGGAAGAGCAGGTAGGTCAGCTGCTCAAGGTATTCGCTCGCGCCGACGCCGTCGTCGCGAAGGATGTGGCAGAAGCTCCATACCTTGTTTACGAGAGTCTGCGTCGCGTCGCGGACGGTGGTGGTTTTGTCGTTCTTTGCCATTTGTCGTTCTCCTTTATGCCGCTAGGGCCTCGTTCAGCTGATCTAGAATCGACTGCGCTTCATTGCCAAAGAGTTGCCGGAACCTGTAGAAGCCTCCCTTTTCGTTGAACGGTGTGAACTCGAAATCGTCCGGGGCGATGTGGAAGCTCGTTGCAAGGTGGTCGCGGACCATGTGGAGAATCTCCATCTGGTCGGGCGTGAGCACGGCGTCAATGTGGTGGCTGTTGTATGCCATCGCCCAAGCCTGGAAATTGCGCCGGACCGTGTCGGAAAGCGGGACGAGCTGCTTGTCGATCCCGATCACGTAGCGGACGAGTGCGATGAGCGCTGTCTCCTTGCTGTCGATTGTCTCAACCCTGGCCTTGCCAAGCTGATAGCAGGCGTTCCACACCTTGCCGACGGTCAGGCCGGATGCGTCCGACTCCAGCTTCTGGACGAGGTCCTTCACGATGGAGAGCGTCAGCTCCCGCCGACGGTAGGGCTGATCGTAGTAGATTTGAAGCGCCACGATGTCGGCCCGGTGCTTCTCCAAATACTCCTTGAACGAGTCGAATGTGCTTTGTGCTTGGGTGGTCACGTCACGGTTCCATCCCGAGGCCGTTACGGTATCGACGTTCTGGTCGTCGAGTATCTGGTCGTGATCCCTTCGGATTTCCAAAATGCAGTTTGTAAGCGCGCCGTTGAAAAGGAGGCACGCCCCCTTCATCAACTCCTTGCGGGCCTTCTTTTCCGCGGCTTCCGGCGTCAGTTCTGGATGCGACGCCGTTATCTCGGCGGTCTTTTCCTCCACATTGTCGGGATCGATCGCCTGAAGGAGGCCGCCGGCGATTTGGTTGAGCGGGACATCGTTTGTCAGCGACGCGACCTTCGCCTTCTCGGCGTCCGTCAGCTCGTTGTTCAGGCGGATGAGGCGTCCGGCGAGCGACGAGGCGCTTTCTTCGTCGAGTTGCCGCAGCATCGCACCCTGTAACAGGTCCTTGAGCGGTATGCTTGGAGTGCCCTCGAACGGGCGAATGCTCGTCTTCACCGACTTGCAGACGCCGACGGCATCTACTATCACGAAATGCGTCTTCCTGCTGGTGGCGGAGGGCGTGACCTTTTTGAGATCCTCCTCGCTGTAGGTGCGGGTTCCGCGCCCCTTCATCTGCTCGAAATAGTTCTTGCTCCGGACGTCCCGCATGAAGATGAGACATTCGAGTGGCCTGATGTCCGTGCCGGTCGCGACCATGTCGACAGTGACGGCGATGCGGGGATTGTACTCGTTGCGGAACTGTGCGAGGACAGATTTCGGATCCTCGGTGGAGCGGTAGGTGATCTTCTTGCAGAACTGGGCATCCTCGGCGAAAACCTCACCGACGATACGGATAATGTCGTCGGCATGGCTGTCGTCCTTCGCGAAAATGAGGGTTTTAGGAACCTCTTTCCGTCCAGGAAACAGCGCAAGCGGGAGCTGCTTCCTGAACTCGGCAAGCACCGTGCGTATCTGGCTTTCGCTGACGACGCTGCGGTCTAGGTCCTTCGCAGTGTACGTCATATCCTCGTCCAATTGCGCCCAGCGTTTCTGCCGGGTGAGTTTGTCGCGCTTCTGCACGGGCAGCGGCGCCAGCTTGGCGCCGTTTGTCGTGATGTCCGTCTCAATGGTGAAGACCTCGGCCGGGACATTCACGCCATCCACGACGGCCTGCTCATGCGTATATTCGCTTACCACGTTCTGCTGGAAGAACAAATATGTGCGATTGTCGGGTGTCGCCGTCAGCCCGACGAGAAACGCATCGAAGTAGTCCAGCACCTGTTGCCAGAGGTTGTAGATTGAGCGGTGGCACTCGTCGATGATGACGACATCGAACATTTCAGGCGGTACGGCGGCGTTGTACTCGACCTCCGCCGGCGTCTTCGGCCTCCACTCTCCCCCCTGGGCATCCTCCGTCTCGTCGTCAAGATCCTCGCCTTTGAGAATCGAGTACATCCTCTGTATCGTGCAAATGCACACGCGGCTTGAATCGTTGATGACATGTGTCTGCAGCCTTTGGATGGGATATAGTTCCGTGAACTTGTGCTGCTCGCCAACGGGCTGGTAGTTGATGAACTCCGTTTCCGCCTGCTCTCCGAGGTTTCGGGTGTCGACGAGCATCAGAATGCGCCTAACTTTGGCGTATTTCAGCATCCTATAGATCGACGTTATCGCCGTGAACGTCTTGCCGGAGCCGGTCGCCATCTGGATCAAGGCACGGGGACGCGCCTCGCCAAGTGATTTTTCGAGATTGGAAATGGCATTGACCTGGCAGGCCCGAAGCCCGGTTGGATCAAGCGGCGGAAACTGCTGAAGCGCCTTGCGAAGCGTGGTTCCCCTATCCATGATCTCCGCCAGCGTCTCAGGCTTTTGAAAGGAGAATAGTTCGCGCTGGCGAGGCTTCGGGTCGTGCGAGTCGCGGAACTTCGTCAAAGTTCCAGTACTCTCGTAGATGAAGCGGAGGTCCTTGTGGCCGAAGATTTTGAGACTTGCCACGGAATAGTCGTGGGATTGCTCCGCCACGCTGGAAAGATGCTGGCCTTCCGTCTCCTTCTTGGCCTCGATCACGCCGCACGGTTCGCCGTCCACGAGAAGGAGGTAATCCATCGGTCCGGTATCGGTGTCATATTCCCGAACGGCCACGCCGCGCGATTCCGAAAGGTCGATTCCGTCCTTGGACTGGACGGCCCATCCGGCCGCTTTGAGTTGTGCGTCGATCTTGTCGCGGGCACGTTGTTCCGGATTTTGGTTAGGTGTTGCTGTCATGGTTGGATTCTCCAGAGAATGGTTGTCTCGAACCGGGTTACGCGACGAAGACGTTGCGGTTGTGCCAGTCGAGGAGTTCGCGGTCGGGGGCGAGGGAGGTGTCGGAGGGAACGTCGATGCGGTGTCCGTCGAGCGTGCGGTAGACGTAGACCGACATGTCGGGGGTCTGCCGGAGAATCGTCTTGGCGATGCGCTTGATGTCCTTTTTGCTTTACTTTTCCCCGCGCTCGACCTTTTCGACCTCGTTCACAAGGTCCTCGGTGTCGTAGTCGGGCCAGTCGCTGAGATGGGTGAAGAAGGATCCGCAGGGCATGGGTGTCGTCTTTCGGTTCGGAATGTGGGGGGATCCGCCGCGCAGAGCGCGGTTCGGAAGGGAAGTATACCACGGGGGGAGGCGGGATACAATCGGATTCTTGCGCGGGCGCGAGAGGCCGCGGTGCGGGGCGGCTTCCCCGAAAGGCGGCGGGTCGACGACATCGACTACGTCGACGACATCGACGACCCGCGCACGGAAGGCCGAAGGCGAAGGGTGCGACTGGAGTCCGGACCGCCCGAGGACGCACGGAATGCCGAAGGCGAAGGGTGCGCCTTGCGGCGGAGGGTAGTCGATGTAGTCGATGTCGTCGGATCGTCGAAGGCCGGGAAAGGGGGGAAAGCCGCCCCCTCCAATCGGCCGATCGACTACATCGACTACGTCGACGACATCGACGACCCGCGCACGGAAGGCCGAAGGCGAAGGGTGCGACCGGATTCCGGACCGCCCGAGGACGCACGGAAGGCCGAAGGCGGAGGGTGCGACTGGAGTTCGGGACGCCCGAAGGCGCACGAAGGCCGAAGGCGGAGGGTGCGCCTTGCGGCGGAGGGTGCGACTGGAGTTCGGGACGCCCGAGGACGCACGGAAGTCCGAAGGTGGAGGGTGCGCCTTGCGGCGGAGGGTAGTCGATGTCGTCGGATCGTCGAAGGCCGGGAAAGGGGGGAAGCCGCCCCCGCCAATCGGCCGATCGACTACATCGACTACGTCGACGACATCGACGACCCGCGCACGGAAGGCCGAAGGCAAAGGGTGCGACTGGAGTCCGGACCGCCCGATGACGCACGGAATGCCGAAGGCGAAGGGTGCGCCTTGCGGCGGAGGGTAGTCGATGTAGTCGATGTCGTCGGATCGTCGAAAGGCCGGGAAAGGGGGGCGGTTCCCCGCGCAAGGCGGCCTCACGGAATCGGGCGCGTCCCGCGGCAGCCCTCGGAATAGGCCGAACAACCCCAGAAGGCTTCGCCCGTGTCCCGTTTCTTCCGTTTTCGCATCGGCTTTCCGCATTTCGGGCAAAGCGGGACGTCTTCGGGCGTGGATTCCGTCCGCTGGCGGGCCCGCTCCTCCAGACGAACCGCGGTCATCCGTTCGCGGAGTCCGCCCGTTTTCGCGAACGATTCGCCCAGCGACCGAATCTGGTTCTGGAGAACCTGCATGGCGCGTCGGACCAGGACCAGCAGGCAGTTGGCGCGGACGCACGGATCCGGATCGTCGAGCCAGCGGGCGAACTTCGCCCGCTGGGTTCTTGCGTGGACGGCCGAGTCGCGGACGATGTCGTCCCCCCGCGGCATCGGATCGAGAACCACGGACAACGCGCCGGCCGCCTCGTCCTTCGTCCAGGGTAGCCGGTTCGAGAAGGCGAGCCACATCTCGTAGTCGCCGAGCAGCTCGGCCAGGCTCGCGCGTGCGACGCCGAGCAGCCGCAGCTCGGTCTCCTTGGCCGTCGCCGCGTTTTCCGACCCTTCGATGAGATTCGCCCGGCCGGATCGCGCCGCCTGGGTCATCTGGTCGAACCAGCGGCCTTTCGGGTCGTTCCGCAGGTCGAGGAAGTCTTGGCAGAATCGCCAGGTCTCGATCTGGACGATCGTCGCGAGTGTGAAGGAATCCAGCCGGCGGTATCCGCCGACCGGCGAGGAGAAGAGCTTGGAGGAAGGGGGATTCATGGGGCGGAGTCTAGCAGAGGAAAATCGAGGCCGCAACCGGGGGCGGTTTCCCCGCAAGGCGGCCGATCGACTACATCGACTACGTCGACGACATCGACGACCCGCGCACGGAAGGCCGAAGGCGGAGGGTGCGACTGGAGTCTGGACGCCCGAGGACGCACGGAAGTCCGAAGGTGGAGGGTGCGCCTTGCGGCGGAGGGTAGTCGATGTCGTCGATGTCGTCGGATCGTCGAAGGCCGGGAAAGGGGGGCGGCTTCCCCCGAAAGGCGGCCGGTCGGTTCTCGACCTCGGTTGCCGGATCGATTACGTTCGTTCGCTCTGCATGCTTTTGCCCTGCTCGTCTTTCCTCTCCTTCGGGAGGTGCTTGAGGTTGGATTCCTTGATTTTCTCGGTCTCCTTGTCAATCTGTTTCCAGATTTCCCCGAGGGCCGTCTTCTTGCCCTTCGGATTCTCCGGGTTGACATCGACCTCCACTCCGACGTATCGGACGAATGCGTCGGATTTCTTGCCATGGACCGGAATGAAGTATTTCTTTTTCATTGATTGCGTTTCTCCGTTGATGCGTGTTGTTTTTGCTGATTCCATGTTGCGACGTCCCATTCTCTGCGGCGTGCCCTAGGCCGCCGCCCGGAGGCGGAGGAGGGCGCGGCCAATGACCTTGTCGGCGCGGGCCGTGGAGACGCCGAAGGTCTTCCCCACCTCGCGGAGGGTCGCCGGGACCCCGGTGTCAAAGCCGAAGCGCATCTCCACCATCGCCCGGTCGCGCCCGGGGAGGGTCGCGAGGAGGCGGCGGGCGTATTCGCGGCGAAACTCGACGTCCGCCGCCTCCGACGGGTCTGCGGCGCCCTCGTCCGGGACAAAGTCCGAAACGGTGGCCTCTCCCGCCTCCCCCGCCGGGGCGTCGAGGGAGGCGTGGGTGTAGACCTCGCGCCAGTCCCCGGCCTCCTCGCCGACGGTCTTGCGAATCCACGGCATCGCGTAGGTGGAGAACTTGTTGCCGAGTTCCGGGCGGAACCCGTCCGCGGCCCGCCGGAGACCGCCCACGCCGGCCTGGACGAGGTCGAGGTAGAGGTCCTCCTGCACGCCCGCCGGCTCGTCGCCGGCCCACTTCGCCGTCTGGCGGCGCGCTTCCTTGCGCACCAGGTTCAGATTGTCCGCCACGAGGCGGCGGACGGCCTCTTCGTCGCGTATGGCGACGGCATTGTTGGATTTGCTCATGTTGTTTGTTCCTCGAAGGACTTTCGGACGCATGTCCGGCGTTCGGCCGGAGGGGCACCGTGGGGATGAGACCTCGGTTGCCGGATCGATTACGGACGATCTCTCTTCATGCTTTCGCCTTGCTATTCTTTGCGCTCCTTCGGGAGATGCTTCAGGTTGGATTCCTTGATTTTCTCGGTCTCCTTGTCAATCTGTTTCCAGATTTCCCCGAGGGCCGTCTTCTTGCCCTTCGGATTCTTCGGGTCGACCTCGACCTCCATGCCGACGTATCGGACGAACGCGTCGGATTTCTTGCCATAAACCGGAATGAAGTATCTCTTTTTCATTGCTCGAATTTCTCCGTTGATGTGAAAGGCCCCTCCGTGTTTCGCGCATGTTATGTTATGAAAAGCAAAAATGTCAACCCTTTTAAAAAAAAGTTATCAACAGCCTCTCCCCCGTGTAAATAAACAGTGCGAAACGGTATGTTAACGACATGAACCCCAAACCCTTCGCCTCCATGGCGTGGCACGCCATCTCCTGAACCCTCCAAATTACGGTCATCTGGACCGCCCCGCCGACACGAACGGGCAACCCAACCCATAAACGAACATGTCCTCCATTCGCAAATACCTCGACCCCATCTCGCCGTTCCTCGCCGAAAAGAGACTCCGGTTCCTCCGCAACGCGGCGCTGCATCTGAACCGCGACCTGTACTCCGAAGGTTTTTTCGCCGCCGTGGCGGACCTTTTCCATAACAGGGAGGATGCGTTGCAGACATGCGCCGCGGCGTTCAGGGCCGATGGAAGGGACCATTTCGGACGGCTCCCGCCAAAGCCCGGGGAAAAGGAGGAGGAGGGGTCGAAACAGAAGAACGGAGTCGATTCGGATCCAACGGAGGATTTCGATGTCGAATTGGACATGCTGTCCGACGAGTACGACTGGATTCCAGAACCTGGCGACGAGCGCGAAACGTCCACCGTCCCGAAAGGGAGTCCGTTCCGCGGGAACCGTCCGCTTTGGATGGGGCTGCGGGACGTCTGGCGCCTGACGAGCGGCATCGACGGGCTGCGCCACGACGTGGCCCGCCTGATCGACCGGGCGGTGGAGGAGAATCTCGCCAAGCCCGGCGGCGCCGCGTCGGCGCGGCGCGACCCCGTCTGCAGGCGCGTGCGGGAACTGCGCAAGCTGCTTCGCCTCTCGGCGATGGAGACAAACCTGCTCCTCTTCATGCACCTGTTCTACCGGGACGAATGCAGCTGGTTCCGGAACATCTCGCCGGAACCGTTTCCGAAGCCGCTGGGACAGATGATGTTCGTCCGCATCGCCTCCGGAGTGCTGGACGCGAAGGTCGAAAACGTCCGCGCCGCGCTGACGGCGAACGCGCCGCTCATGCGCCTCGGGCTCGTGAGCGAAGACAATTTCGCGCTCTCCCGGCGGGTGGTTCGATTCTTCAACGGAACTGGAAAGAGCGACTTGCGCAGCGTTTTCTACCAGCCGCTTGAGACGGAGCTCCTGCCGTGGGAGTTCTTCCCGGAGGAAACGCGGGACCACGGCGAGACCATCGCCGCGCTGGCGCGCGCCGACCGCGGCGGGCGAGGACTTGACGTCATCCTGCACGGCGTCGCCGGCGCCGGCAAGACAAGCTTCGCCCGCGCCCTCGCGGAAAAGCTCGGAATGCGCGCGGTGGGCGTCGCGATTGACGAGACGGAAGGTGACATGCGCCGCCGCGAAACCCATTCCAACGCGGGAACCCAGGCGGCCTTCCGTCTGGGTGCGCTCTCCGTCGCCGAACTCCAGTGCGACCCGGCGCGCGACCTGCTCGTCGTGGACGAGGCGGACACGCTGCTCTCGTCGGTCGGGGCCAACCGCCTCAACCGCGCGCTCGACGGCGGGAAGTTCGTCCGACTCTGGCTCTGCAACCTCGACCCCGGAATGGAACTGCCGGAATCCAACCTCCGCCGTTTCGACTACGCCGTGGGCTTTGAACCGCTCGGCGCGAGAGAGCGCTCCGCCATCTGGCGCAACTGCGCCGCCAAGGCGGGGCTTTCCGGCGTCCTTTCGGAGGAAGACCTAAAAGCGCTTGCGGAGCGTTTCCCGGTGCCGACGGGCGTGGTCTCCCGCGTTTGTGGGAACGTGGCCGCGACCGGCCTCGCGGCAAGCCGGGGGCGCGAGGCGGCGAAGAACTTTGCGGAGAAGCTTCTTGAAAGCCACGCGAAGCTGCTTGGCGTGCGGTTCCGCCCCGCCGCCGGAAAGAATTCCGTCTCGATGGGCTACGTCCTCGACGGCCTCTCCGTGAAGGGCGACGTACCGCCATCCGATGTCCTCGCGGCGTCGAAGGAGTTCCTGCGCCGCCTCGCGGAGGAGGACGAGGGCGACGGCGCCGCGCGCCGCGACCCGCCTCGCCTCAATCTCCTGCTCTCCGGGCCTCCCGGATGCGGCAAGACGGAGTTCGTCAAGTGGCTCGGAGAGCAGCTCGGCCGCAAAATCGTCACGTTCGGCGCGAGCGATCTCAAGGACAAGTTCGTCGGCGAAACCGAGAAGCGCATCGCCCGGGCCTTCCGCGACGCGGAGCATGACGGCGCCGTTCTCTTCTTTGACGAGGCGGATTCGTTCCTGCGCTCCCGCGGCCAGGCGAACCACAGCTGGGAAATCTCCGAGACGAATGAGCTGCTGGCCCGCATGGAGGACTTCCGGGGCCTCTTCGTTGCCGCGACGAACTTCCCTTCGTCGCTCGACCCGGCCGTGCTACGCCGCTTCACATTCAAGCTCTCCTTCGGCTACCTCGAAAAGGAAGGCAAACGCAGGTTCTTCGAGCGTTTCTTCGGCGAGCCGCTGACGGACGCCGAGGCTGCGGAGCTCGACGCCATCCCCGACCTCTGCCCGGGCGATTTCCGCACGGTCCGCCAGTGCCTGGACTACCTGCCGGGCGGAAGGACCAACGCGCGCCGCCTCGCCGCCCTGCACGAGGAGTCGGCGCGCAAGTCCGCCCTTCCTCCCGGCGAAGACTTCGAGCGTTCCGCACGCGGCCGCATCGGATTCTAGCGCGCTGTCCGATATTCCAATTTCCCATTGCGCCGGGCAGACGCTTCCCGGCCAGACGTCGGCTTTTGGCGTAGCGACCTACGCCGAAAGCCGACAACGAAGCCGGGAGCGCCAGACCTAGCAGGGACCGGACCGCGATCGCAGTTCAGGAGTCTTTCGGCTTGCCGATTTCCGAGAGCCGCTCCGCCGCGGCGTAGAGCGTCGGCCAGAGGCCGAAACACTCGTCCCATTCGACCGGAACCGATGCTTCCGGCCGGTCTTCGCCCGGCCGGAAGATTTGCGCGTGTCCGGCAACGTTCGCAAACACGACGTCTCCTTCGACGCCGTCGCCCGCGTCGATGCGGAACGTCGCGTGGAACGCCTTGCCGGCCCGCGCGGCGTCCGCCGCCTCCGCGTCGAGCGCGCGGAGCGCGTCCACGGCGCAGGTTGCGTAGGCTTCCAGCAGCGCGCCGCCGAAAAGTGGCTTGAGGTCGTCTGGCTGAAGTTTGCCCGGCAGAACGGGCGTCGCGTCGTCGGGAGACGGACGAACTAGCGCCCAGGTCCGGGACGCCTGCTCGAGCATTTCGCCGAGTTGCGCCACGCCTCCTTTCGGCGTTTTCGAAAACGTCTCCCCGCACGCCGGGCAGAACCACTTCGAGAACTTGCCGGCGCCCGAGAGGAACGAACCGCCGAAATCCACGATCACGGACTTTCCGCCGCACGACGGGCAGGGCAGGTCCGTGAAGTTGTCCCACATCCGCACAAGACCGCCGATTGTCGAAACGCGGAACGACGTCACAAGAAACGGTTCGCCGCCCTTCTTGTCGGAAAATGAGTGATACGCCCCGACCTCCTGCCCTCCTGGTAGCGGCGAAACGGCAATGTCCGGCCGCGCCACAGCGAACGGCCCGGCACGTAGCAGAAGGCGGATTAAGTCGACATCATTGGTTGCAGCATCAAGTCTCATGATCCATATTCTACCGGGATTTGCGACAATTTCCCAGCCTTGGGACATCTTTTCCTGACGTGGTCAATTCCGACTGCTCAACCAGTTCTGTCATGTTCGCCAGGACTTCCTCGTTCTCTCCGTCGTGGCGTCCTGATCGGTTCCGATTCAACCATGTTCTCGCTGGGCGAGGCGCGTGGCGGGATGTGCGGTTCGGTCAGCGTAGTCCGTAGCCGCCAAAGGACGGAAGCGGCAAACAAAGCCGGTTCAGCTTTTGAATGGCTTCCAGTTGTTGACGCATCGCATTGTCGGCTTCTTGTTGCTTCCGAAGTTTTTCGCGTTCGATGGCTTGAAGCTCTTCCTCCCGTATGCGCTTTCTTAACGCTTCTTCGTCCGCTCTGCGCTTCGCCTCTTCAGCCGCTCTGCGCCTTGCCTCTTCGTCCGCTTTGCGCTTCGCCTCTTCGGCCGCTTTGCGTTTCGCCTCTTCGTCCGCTTTGCGCTTCGCCTCTTCGGCCGCTTTGCGTTTCGCCTCTTCGGCCGCTTTGCGCTTCGCCGCTTCGTTCATTTTGCGCTCGGTTTCGGCAAGGGGGACGTTTCGCTCCTCCAATAGTTCGCGAAACCGGGCGCGTTCCGATTCGGAAATTTTCTGCGATTTGAGCCACTTGAGAATCTTCTCGGCCGAGAGGCCGCCGGAATTGTAGCGCGATGCCACCTTGTCTGCCAAGACGACCAATGGGTCCGGTTCTTCGGTCTTTGCCTCGGGTTCGGAACGGTTTTCTTCGGGCTTCGCTTCTGATTCCGGTTCTGGTTCCGGCTCTGAACTTTTTTCCTCGAAGAATCGTGCCGAGGCGGGAACGGGCGGGTCCTGATCCGCGTTTTTGCCAGTCCATGTCGGCGCGTAGGACGAGACGCCAACCGAAAGCCAACCTCGGGAGATGGTTTCTGGACGGCTTTCCTTCCGCCATTGGAACGAGTGCCGAACCCGCGTTTCCGGATCGCACGTGTTCGATCGGTTGTCTCCGTAACTGCTGCTCCCGTTCGTGAAAAAGGGGACGATTGCGTTGTGGGAGAGAACCAATACGCCTCTATGCAGATCAGAGCCGCGTTTGGATTCGGCTTTTCCGTCTGCTCCGGAAAGACCGCCCGAGACCACGAACCGGATTTCCGGAACGGCATTTCGGACGACCTCCCAATCCGAATCCTTAAACAAAAGGGTTGTCGTTTCCAGTGTTTTCGGATCCATGACCACATGAAGAGGTTTTCCGCGCGGGGGATCGTCGAACAGGATCACCGAGTTTTTGGCGTAGTGTCTTTGCGCCGTCGGTCCCGTTTCGATCCGGGCCTTGCCGCGGATGGTTTCGACGGCGTAGGGCTTCAGGGCCTCGACAACACGATTCGCCCAATCCCGGTAGGCGGCCGCGTCGATCTGCAGAAGCCAATCGACCTTCGTTTCCTCGCTGTAGGGATCGACGACCCAGTTGACGCGGCGCTCCGACTGCGGAACCGGTTTAATGGAAACGAACTTCCCGATTTCGTCCAGTTTGAGAATGCCGCGCGCTGCCTTGGCCAGATCGGACGTTCCGTTTTTGGCGAAATTCTGGCAATGTTCGAGCAGCTTTTCCGCCTCCATGTCGTTTTCGGGAAATTTGGCCGCACCATGGATCGAACACGTCGTCTGGTAGAACAGGGGCGCCGAAGGATCCCATTCATGGAACGCGGCCGATTCCGGGATCGGCTCGAACCGGATCTCCCCGCCAAGCGGGCAGGCCGGTTTGTTTTCTCCGTCGGCGGAACCGGCTCCGCCTTGAAGGGAACGTTGGACGGCGTCGCATTCCTCGACCCTCTCGTTGCTTCGGAGAACCGATTCTTCGGCGGAGGCAACCGCGTCGCGGAACCGCTGGACTATGCTCCGGTCGAAGGCCGCCGTCGGTTCGAGAATCTGAAATCCGCCGTTTGGATCCACGCCGCCGAACGCATCGCAGATGCCCAGAACGCCGTTATCCGCCGAAACGCCGGATCCGTCGCGTTGCGCGACGACCGCGATCGGCACCTTCGGATCGATTGTCGCCCACTTGTCGTTCGGTCGGGCCGGGAGCTTGTCGAACGAGATGCGGAGATTCGACATCCAGAAGAACGGAACGCCGAATTCGTGCTTCGTTCCTCCGGCCAGGACGGTCCAGATGCGGAGAACGGGCGGGAGTTCGCCGCCTTCCGCCGCGAAAAGGCCGCTTTCTTCGAACGCGCGGACATAGAATTCCCGTTTGGCGGTTCCGCGCTCCTCGTATTCCGGAACGAATGCTTCCGCGATGGCCCGGGGCAGATCCCGGAACACTCCCTTTTTGGAAAGTTCCTTGAAATAGTCGTCGGAGAAAGCGAACTCGCCCGTTGCCGGAATCTCGGCGTCAGCGAGTCGGGCCTGCAGGCCATTTCCAAGGCAGTTCAGGTCGTTTCTCATGGTCTGGCTGTCGGCGACAGCCTGCTGCCTTTCCTGCTCCTTGGTCTTGATTTTTTCGACTTCGCGCCGTTCGATCGACAAAGATGCGGCGGCGAGGCCGACGCAAATCAAAACAAAGGAGACAATCGTTCCGACGAGGAACGTCCCGCGTCCGGCGCGCCACGCCCGGAAGTCCCGCATGGCGGCTGCGAACCCGCTGGGTTCGTCTTCGGGGCGGCCCGTGACGAGCGGGGCGATCGTTTTCTTGAGGATCATCGTGATCAGGGTCGCAATGCCAACTTCCGCAGCGATGTTGGTCACTTCCGTGCGGCCGCGCTTCATGTCCCCGTTCATGGTGTTGCGGTTGTACTGGCGGTTTCTCGCCGCCTCCAGTTCGCCGACCGGGTGGAGGATTCTGTCGATCGCCGTCCAGATCCGCATGACGCAGAAGTAGCTGAACCAGGAGGCGACGTATTTGGCGACAACGACTGCGAACGCCGTTTTCCATCCCAGATGCTTGTTGCGGACGTAGCAGGAATGAACGAGAAAAGAAAGGGCGATGGCTGATCCTCCTTCGAAGAACATGAACAGCACCGCGAGGCTGGACAGTTCCTTGGCCGATGGTTCGAAGAAGCAAAAGAGGAACATCATGACGCCAAAGAACGTGATGAAAAGCACGAGCAGGGCGTTCCCAATGAGTTCCAGATAGGAGTTGAATACGCGCAGTTCACCTTGGTCTGCGGCGGTTCGGACTTTCAGCGCAATGCGAATCAGCAGGAACGCCTGAAGCGCGAGTCCACCCAAGCCGAAGCCGAAGAACAGGATGATTCCCAGCTGTCCGGGAAGCACATTGAACTTGAAGGATAACACGCCCAAAATGACACCGGCAACCGCTGGTGTGTGGAGGAGAACGGTTCCGAGAAAGAATCCGAAGAATGTGAGAACTGTGAGAACAGGCGCCGCAAGAACGGACGGAAGTTTTGCCGCCCAGCGGTGCGTGTTCACGACGCGGCGCCCGCACCAGTTCAGGATTCCATTCGCGAAAGCTGGAAAGAAGGGGCATGGGGCGTTCGGATCGGCGGAAACGCCGCCATCTGGGATTCCAATGTCATCGGGTTCGGAAACGATGGAATTGGTTGTGTCCATTGTCGTTGTTCTCGTTTTGCGTGTTTGTGTTTTTGCGCAAGGTTTTTCCGTTGGGCGAAATGCGGTAAGGCCCTTTTCTTCACGTTTCACCCGAGGCCCTGGAAAAGCCCGATCGAGAAGCGCGAAGGAAGGGCGTGCGCGGTGCACGAACCCTGCCGACTTGCCGTCTCGATCAATGAAATTTTCCAGGTTTCGGGTGATCGACGGTTTGCAGCGGAGCAAATCTGACGCCCGTTCGGCACGGCCCGGGGGCCATGCGTCGCAAGCGGGGCCGATGATAGGACATCGGCGGTCAAATTGCAAGCGCCGTTTCGCGCGTTCTCGGTCGGGCGGATCATGGGGAAGCGGT